>NZ_JBFRDD010000053.1:0-56692 GCF_052113425.1 Cupriavidus sp. YAF13 | reverse complement strand
GCTATGAACCAGTTCGCGATCCTGTACGAGGAGCGCTTCACCCATCCGCATCGTTGAGATAATGCTGCACTCACCGCTCAAGTCGACGGTGAGTCTATACCTGCCCTGCACACAAAAAAACTGACAGGCCCGAGCAATGTCATATGGCACCTTGGGTACAAAAACCAACACCGCCCAAACGACCCCCTCTAGCCCTCAATTCCCCCCCGATGCGCCCACCCCGTCATCCGCCTCTCCACCACCGCAAAAAACTCATACATCACCATCGCCATCACGGCGATCACCACCAGCCCGGCAAACGCCAGCGGCATCTTCATCGCCGATCCGGCGGACACCAGCAGATAGCCGATACCCTCATTGGCTGCACTCATCTCCGACACGGTAGTGCCGACGAACGCCAGCGTGATCGCCACCTTGAGCGAAGCAAAGAAGTAAGGCATCGACCGCGGCAGCCCGACCTTGAGCAACACATCGGTGCGCTTTGCACCAAGTACGCGCAGCACATCCTCCAGTTCCGGCTCCAGCGTAGCCAGCCCTGTAGCGATATTGACCATGATCGGGAAGAACGAGATCAGGAAGGCGGTCAGGATCGCCGGGCCGGCGCCGAGCCCGAACCACACCACCAGGATCGGCACGAAGGCCGCCTTCGGCAACGCATTGAACGCCGTCATCAGCGGATACCCGGCGGCGTACGCCAGCTTGGACGAGCCCATCAGCAAACCCAGCACCACGCCCACGATGATGGCAAGGCCAAAGCCAACCATGGTGGTCCAGAAGGTACGCCAGGCGTGGCCGGCAATCACATCCCAGTAGTCGAGCAGCGACGTGACGATCGCGCTGGGGCTGGGCAGGATGAAGTCCGACACATTGAACACAAGGCACGCGCCCTGCCACAGCAGCAGGAACGTGCCCAGCAGCAGCCACGGCGCCACGCGCTGCACGCGGCGTTGCTGAGCCGCGCTCATCGAGGAAGAGAAAGTGCTCATGGTCAGTGCTGCCGTACGTGGCCGATCTTCTCGCGCAGCGCATGCACGAGGTCGGCAAAGGGTTCGGTATAGGTCAGGTCGAGGTCGCGCGGACGCGGCAGGTCGATCCCCTTGCGCGTGAGGATGCGCCCAGGGCGCTGGCTCATCACGTAGACGGTGTCAGCCAGGAACACAGCCTCGCGCAGGTCGTGGGTGACCAGGATCACGTTGAAGCGCTGGGCCTGCCACAGGTCGCGCAGCACGCACCACAGCTCCTCGCGGGTAAAAGCGTCGAGCGCGCCAAAGGGCTCATCGAGCAGCAGCATGCGCGGTTCGTGGATCAGCGCRCGGCAGATASCSGCGCGCTGCTGCATGCCGCCGGAGAGCTGCCACGGGTACTTGTCCTCGTAGCCGGCCAGGCCCACGGTGCGCAGCAGCTCGCGTGCGCGCGCCGTGTACTCCTCGCGCTGCTGGCGCAGTGTGGAGCGGTAGGGCTCGACGATTTCCAGCGGCAGCATGACATTCTGCAACGTGGTGCGCCAGGGCAGCAGCGTCGGCGCCTGGAAGGCCATGCCAACCATCTTGAGCGGGCCGGTGACCTTCTCGCCGGCGATCCTGACCACGCCGCGCGTGGCCGGCTTGAGCCCGGTCGCCAGCTTCATGAAGGTGGACTTGCCGCAGCCGGAAGGCCCGACGATGGCGATGAACTCGCCCGGCTCGACCTGCAGCGAGATGTCCTCGATGGCGAACTCACCCTGGCGGGCAAGCTCGTCGTTATAGGCGAGCCAGACCCGGTTGAACTCGACGAAGGGTTGCGCCGCCGGCTCGTCCGGCAGTTCGGCAGCAAGCGCGGCCCCGGTGCGCAGGGAAGTGGTGCCAAGCGTCATCGCAGCACATCCAGTTCGGCAGCGGACGGCAGGTAGGCATCGGTCCACAGGTTGTCGGGGTTGATGCGGCCCTTGGTGCCGAAGGCGTCGGCCACTTGCGAAGCCATCAGCGACAGGCGCGGCTTGTTGACGCGGCCAAAGCCCTCGACGCGCGCGTCGGGCGACTTGACGACGCTGTCCAGCGCCATCTTCAGGCGCTTGGTCTCGAGCTTCTCGTCGATGATGCCGTCACGCGCCTTGACCGCCTTGATGCCCTCTTCCGGCTTGGCGATGACGTCCTTGGCCGATTTGGCGAAGGCGCGCAGGAAGGCCTTGACCGCCTCCGGGTTCTTCTTGAGGAAGTCTTCCGAGGCGATCACGGCGTTGCCGTACAGCTTCACGCCGTATTGCGGGTAAGGCAGCACCACGATGTCCTCGTCCTTCACGCCACGCGCATTCAGGTTGAGGATGGAGGTGAAGGAAAAGCCCGTGATGGCGTCGAGGTCGCCGCGCGTGAGCATGGTCTCGCGCAGGGTCGGGTCCATCGCCTGCCAGTTGAAGCTCGATGCCTGCAGGCCGTTTGCCTTGGCGAAGATCGGGAAGGCGCGGCGGCCGGCGTCGAATACCGGTGCGCCGAGCTTCTTGCCGGCCAGGTCGTGCGGGGTCTTGATGCCGGACTTCTTCAGCGCGAGCACGGCGGCGGGCGTGTTGTTGTAGACCATCATCACGGCCACCGGCTTGTTCTTGGCATCCGGGTTGTTGCCATAGAACTCCATCACCGAGGCCAGGTCGGCAAAGCCCATGTCGTAGGTGCCGGAAGCCACGCGGTTGACCACGTTGCCCGATCCGTTGCCGGCGTCGATCGACACATCGAGCTTCTCGGCCTTGTAGTAGCCCTTCCGCTCGCCCAGCAGGAACAGCGCAGACGGGCCTTCGAAGCGCCAGTCGAGCTGGAAGCGGACTTTGGTCTGGGCGTACGCCTCGCCGGCAAATTGTGTCGACAGCACCAGGGCAGTGCCCAGCGCCATGCCAAGCTGCAGCCAGCGGCGGCGCGCGGTGGATACGGCAGCGCCGGGCGCGGCATGGGCGGGTTGGGCGCCGACGTGAGCGGCAGTGGCCTCGAACGGGGTGGCGGCACGGAATAGCGGCATTGAACTCTCTCCAGTTAGTCGTCTTCCTGGATAGTTCGTCCGCAAGGCGCGTGCCATGCAAACACGCACCATGATGGGGCTGATACGCCACCTATTGTCGAACCAAATTCGTGCAACCGGATGGTTCTGGCCGGTTTGCCACAATGGATTGTCAACAATTCATTGCGGCCCTGGCGATTGCCGTGTCAGGCGTCCTGGGTTGCGTCGCCGGCTTCGATCGCCAGCGCGACATCCTCCACGGGGGCCTCGCTCTCTGCCGCGCTGCGCGCCTGGATATGCCACATCTCGGCGTAGCGGGCGTCGAGCCGCATCAGTTCGGCATGGGTGCCGCGCTCGATGATACGGCCGTGGTCCATCACCAGGATCTGGTCGGCATGCACCACCGTAGAGAGCCGGTGCGCGATCAGCAGCGTGGTGCGGTTCTGCGCCAGCCGCATCAGCTCGGCCTGGATGGCTTGCTCGGTACGGGAATCCAGCGCCGAGGTGGCTTCATCGAAGACCAGGATTGGCGGGTTCTTCAGCAGCGTGCGGGCAATGGCGACGCGCTGCTTCTCCCCGCCCGACAGCTTGAGGCCGCGCTCGCCCACCGGCGTGTCGTAGCCCTGCGGCAGCTCGCGGATAAAGCCGTCGATCTGGGCCGCGCGCGCGGCCTCGATGACTTCGTCGCGGCTGGCGTCGGGGCGGCCGTAGGCGATGTTGTAGTAGATGCTGTCGTTGAACAGCACGGTGTCCTGCGGCACGATGCCGATGGCGCGGCGCAGGCTGTCCTGCGTGATCGCGCGGATATCCTGGCCGTCGATCTCGATGCCGCCGCTGCTCACGTCATAGAAGCGGAACAACAGCCGCGCCAGCGTGGACTTGCCCGAGCCGCTGTGGCCCACCACCGCGGTAGTGGTGCCGGYGGCGATGGCGAAGTCCACCTCGTCCAGGATCACGCGGTTGCTCTCGTAGCCAAACCCGACACGGTTGAAACGCACCGCCGCGCCCTGCACGCGCAAGGCCGCGGCGTCCGGCGCATCTGCGACTTCGCGGTTGGTGCCCAGCAGCACGAACATGCGGTCCATGTCGGTGGTGGCCTGCTTGATCTCGCGGTAGATCACGCCGAGGAAGTTCAGCGGAATGTACAGCTGGATCATCAGCGTATTGACCAGCACCAGATCGCCCAGCGTGAGCTTGCCCGCCGCCACGCCCACGGTGGCGCGCCACAGGATCATGATCAGGCCGGTGGCGATGATGGCCTGCTGGCCGAAGTTGAGGAACGACAGCGAGTTTTGCGAGCGGATCGCCGCGGTGCGGTACTTGCGCAGGTTCTCGTCATAGCGGCCGGCCTCGTACTCCTCGTTGCCGAAGTACTTGACGGTCTCGAAGTTGAGCAGGGAATCGATCGCCTTCTGGTTGGCGCGCGAATCCAGCTCGTTCATCTTGCGCCGGAAGTGCGTGCGCCACTCGGTCACCACGATGGTGAACACGATATAGCTCACCAGCGCGCAGCCCGTGATGGCAGCGAACCAGATGTCGTAGTGCAGGATGAAGAAGCCCATCACCAGCCCCATCTCGACCAGGGTCGGCAGGATGCTGTAGAGCGAGTAGGAGATCAGCGATTGGATGCCGCGCGTGCCGCGCTCGATGTCGCGGCTCATGCCGCCGGTCTGGCGGTCCAGGTGAAAACGCAGCGACAGCGCGTGCAGGTGGCGAAACACCTGCAGCGCGATCTCGCGCACCGCGCTCTGCGTGACCTTGGAGAACAGGATCTCGCGCAACTCGGTAAACAGCGTGCCGGACAAGCGCAGTATCCCGTAGGCGACGATCAGCCCCACCGGCACCACCAGCAGCGCGCTCGCGCTGCCGGCGGGAACATTCATGTTGTCCACCAGCTTTTTCATCAGGATCGGCACGCCCAGGTTGGCCACCTTGGCCGCCACCAGGCACACCAGCGCCAGAATCACTCGCCATTTGTAATGCCAGACATAGGGCAACAGGTTGCGCACGGTCTGCCAATCGCTGCGGGGAACGTTGGATTTGCCGAAGAGGGAAGAAGGCTGGGCGGGGGACGGCTCGGCCGACGTAGAGTAGCGTCGCATACGTTAGAATTCGGGCGAATATGCGATTGTGGCAGAGATCGTCTTTGTTAGCCGGCGCCACACCGTTTACCCTCGTCACGGAACCGCCGCGACACCCGGGCCGCACGGCGGCAAGGTCACTCCGACATGCGCACCAGCGCGCCGGCACCCCAGCGCAGCCCTTGCCACCCAGCTCCAACCCTATCCAAGCTCAAGCCATCATGAATCAAGCCGACGCCCTCCCCTGCCTGCCTGCCGGCAAGAATCCCGCCCTGCGCGTGGTCCCCATGCCATCGGACGCCAATGTGCACGGCGACGTCTTCGGCGGCTGGATCATGGCCCAGGTGGACATTGCCGGCTCGATCCCGGCGGTGGAACGCGCGCAGGGCCGCGTGGCCACCGTGGCGGTGAACTCCTTCCTGTTCAAGCACCCGGTCTTTGTCGGCGACCTGGTGAGCTTCTACGCCGATATTGAGAAAACGGGCCGCACCTCGATCACGGTATCAGTGGAAGTCTATGCGCAGCGCATGCGCCACAGCCACGAGATCGTCAAGGTGACAGAAGCCATCCTGACCTATGTGGCGACGGACGATGCAAGGCAACCGCGGGTGTTGCCAGCGATATAAGCGGCCGCGGCTGAAGCCGGCGCGAGCGGGTCAGCGTCTGCGCTGAGCTCCCGGAGGAAATGCAGAAATTTCCGCCGGTACATTCAGACGCCTCCGATTGTCCCGCCTCTTCCCAAATCCTTAAATGATAATGATTATCATTATTGTTTAAGGAGGATTGCATGCGTTCGTACATCAGGTCTGCCGCGCTGCCACCGCGGCGCTCCCTCGCTTCCGCCGTCCTGGCGGCGGCCTGCGCTACACCGGTCCTGGCAGACGATTTACAACGGCAGGGCAAACACATCGAACTGGCGCCGGTCACGGTCACGGGAACGCAGGCACCCAGCTCCAAGGTCGAAGCCTCCGGCTCGGCAAAATACGCGGCGCCACTGCTCGATACGCCCCAGACCATCACGGTGGTGCCGCAGCACGTGCTGGAGGAACAGAACGCCTTGAGCTTGCGGCAGGCGCTTTCCAACGTCTCCGGCATCACCTTCAACGCCGGCGAGGGTGGTGGCGGCTCCGGCGACAGCATCAATATCCGCGGCTTCAGCGCCAACGCGAACATGCAGATCGACGGCTTGCGCGACAGCGGGCAGAACAACCGTTCCGACCTCTTCAACCTCGAAGCGGTCGAGGTGATCAAAGGGCCGAATTCGGTCTTCGGCGGCGCTGGCACCACCGGCGGCAACATCAACATGATCAGCAAGCAACCGAAGGCGGACAGGTTCACGCACGTCGGCGGCGGGCTCGGCACTGCCAGCTTCCACCGCCTGACCCTGGACACCAACCAGCCGCTGCCGTGGGACGGGCCCGCGGCGGTCGTCCGCCTGAACCTGATGGCGCACGAGAATGACATACCGGGCCGCGACGTCATCGAACGCCGCCGCTGGGGCATCGCGCCATCGATCACCTTCGGCATGCAATCGCCGACGCGCCTGACGCTGAGCTATTTCCACCAGAGCGACGACAACCTGCCCGACTACGGCGTGCCAGCGCTGAACGGCCAGCGGCTCGCGGGCGTCAGCCGGCACGGCTACTTCGGCTGGCGCAACGTGGACCGGGAGAACATCACCACCGATGCGGCCACCGTCAAGTTCGAACACGAATTCAACGACAAGCTCAAGCTGCAGAACCTGACCCGCTATTCGCGCCTGCACCGCGACACCGTGATCTCTGCCTCGCACGTGAACCAGACGGGGCTGCCGCCGGGCCGCTACCGGCCGGCAGGGCCGCAGGGCTATGGCCGCGACTCGGCCACCGAGCTGTGGATCAACCAGACCAACCTGACCAGCCGCTTCGACACCTTGGGGCTGGGACACACCCTCGTCAGTGGCTTCGAGATCTCACGCGAGACCTACGACCGGACCACCTATTCCTACTATCTCGCCAGGTACTATCCCGCCAACGGCTTCGATCTCTCCAACCCGCCAGGCTACTGGAGCGCGCCCACCGACCGGCGCGACAGCGCGCGCACCAAGACATGGCTTGACGTAAAGGCGCTGTACGCGCTTGACACCATCGCCCTGGGCAAGCACTGGGACCTGAACCTTGGCCTGCGCTACGACTGGATAGATGGCAGCGCCGAGAGCACGCCGCTGGGCAAGGCAACCGAGCGCGCGGACAGCACCACCAACCAGCTCAGCGGCCGGGCGGGACTGGTGTTCAAGCCCACGGACAACGGCAGGATCTATTTCGCCTACGGCACGTCCTTCAACCCGTCCGCCGAGTACCTGGTCAGCACCGGCTCGGGCGTGAACAAGGGCACGGGGGGACTGGCGCCCGAGAAGAACAAGACCTATGAGCTCGGCAGCAAATGGGAGTTCATGGAGCGGCGCCTGGGACTAAACGCGGCGCTGTTCCAGGTCGACAAGGACAACACGCGCGAACGCCTCCTCGACGGCAGCTACGCCCTGGCCGGCAAGCAGCGCGTGCGCGGCGTCGAGCTGGGCACGGCCGGCAAGGTGACGCCGAACTGGGACGTTTTCGCCAACTACACTTACCTGAACAGCAAGACACTCAAGTCAATGACGCTGCCCGAGCGCGAAGGCAAGGCGCTGGCCAACACACCGGCGCACTCCTTCAGCCTGTGGACCACCTACCAGCTGCCCGCGGGCTGGACGCTGGGCTACGGCGCGCGCTTCATCGGCAGGCGCAACGTGACATCGGTGGGGGACGGCACGCTTGGTGCCTACCTGGTGCACAACGCCATGCTCGGCTATGCGCCGAACAAGAACCTCAAGTTCCAGCTCAACGTCGACAACCTCTTCAACAAGGCCTATGTGGAGCGGGTGCGCCAGACGCTGGGCAGCGCATCGCGCTCGTCCGCGATCGAGTACGGCGACGGCCGCTCCGCGGTGCTGTCAGCCGTCTACTCCTTCTAACGCTACGCGCGGGGGGCGTCGCCGCAGCGGATGCCCCCGGCCCAAGGTCAGCCAAATGATGATTCACATACCCGGCGTGCTGACGCCGGAACAGGTGCGGGAAAGCGTAAGCCTGCTGACGCAGGCCGATTGGGCCGACGGCAAGGCGACCGCAGGATTCCAGTCCTCCCTCGCCAAGGACAATCTGCAATTGCCGCACGACTCCCCGCAGGGCGGGCGTGTCGCCGCGATGATCGAGCAGGCCTTGCGGCGCCATCCCCTGTTCTTCTCGGCGGCGCTGCCGGCCAGGATCTACCCCAAGCTGTTCAACGCCTATGCGGGCGGACAATCCTTCGGCACCCATGTCGACAATGCCATCCGCTACCTGCCCGACGGCTCGGACAGCATCCGCACGGACATCTCGGCCACACTCTTCCTGTGCGAGCCCGACGACTACGACGGCGGCGAACTGATCGTCGAAGATACCTATGGAACGCATGCGGTCAAGCTACCCGCCGGCGACATGATCCTGTACCCCGCTTCCAGCCTGCACCGTGTCAGCCCGGTGACCCGGGGCACGCGGCTATGCGCGTTCTTCTGGATCCAGAGCCTGCTGCGCGACGCCCGCCAGCGCGCCCTATTGTTCGACCTGGACACCGCCATCCAGGAAATCGGGCATGCGCTTGGCCATGGACACGCCACCGTGGTGCGCCTCACCGGCGTCTACCACAATCTGCTGCGCGAATGGGCGACGCCTTGAACGCCGCAGGCTTAACTGAAGCGCGAGAAATCCGGGCGGCGCTTCTCGAAGAACGCCTTGAACGCCTCCTTGGCTTCCGGCGCCTGCAGCATGCGCCGGAACACCTCGCCCTCCTCCGCCATCTTGGCCTGCACGGCAGCCTTGTCGCCGCCCTTCATCAGCCGCTTGGTTTCCCGCAGCGACGAAGCCGGCAGCGCGGCCAGCTTGCGCGCCTGCTGCTGCACGAACTCGTTGAGCTCCGCCACCGGCAGCACGCGCGTGGCCAGGCCGATCTGTAGCGCTTCCTGCGCGCTGAACGCCTCACCCAGCATCAGTTTCTCGGCAGCGCGCTGGTGACCCAGCAGGCGCGGCAGCAGCATGCTCGATGCCGCCTCCGGGCACAGGCCCAGCTGCACGAACGGCAGCGACAGCTTGGCCGTCTCGGAGACATAGACCAGGTCGCAATGCAGCAGCATGGTGGTGCCCACGCCCACCGCCGGGCCGCTCACCGCCGCCACCAGCGGCTTGCTGGCCTGGCTGATCTGCTGCAGGAACTGGAATACCGGCGCCGGCTGCCCGCCCTCGTCCGAGGTGGGCGGACGCTGCATGAAGTCTTCCAGGTCATTGCCCGCGGTAAATACTTCCGGCTTGCCGCGGATCACGATCACGCGCACGGCGGGGTCGGCATCGGCGACGCGCAGCGCATCGGCCATGGCCTGGTACATCGCCGCCGTGATGGCGTTCTTCTTGTCGAGGCGATCGAACTCAAGGGTCAGGATGCCTTGCTCGATGGTGGTCAGGATGCTCATGAAATCGTCTTCTCCTTACTGCTTGGTTGACTTGTCCGCCATGCTGAAGCCCGTTCACTCGAACGCCGGCGGATCCTCGCAAAGATAGCTCATCCCGAACGCCTTTGCGCCGACGTTGAGCGCCACCGTCAGGCTCATCGGCGCCAGCATCAGTTCCACGCCATGCTGCTGCGCGGTGCGCGCGAGCGACTGATAGGCAGGCAACGCTTGAATCGCCCCGGGTGGCCCGGCATAGCTCAGCGATACCGCCGGGCTGAGCAAGCGGCCGCTGCGGATGCACTGCTGCGCATGCGCCATCACGCGGCGCATGCCTTCGTCCGCGCCGCGCGCCTTGGCCACCGGCTCGGTCTGGCCGCAATGCATATGCACGACGGGGCGGATATTGAACGCGCTGCCGAGCATGTAGCGGCCCCAGGTGATACTGTTCTCGCCCTTGTGCTTGGCCCGCGTGTACATGTAGAGCAACTCGTCGGGCACCAGGAACATATGCGCGGCATCGCGCAGGCGTGTCTCCACGGCCTCCACCACCGTTTGCGCGCTGGCGCCGCCGCCCAGCAGGCGCGCCGCCTCGCGCACGATCAGCGCCTGGCCCGGGCCGATCGCGCCGGTGTCGATCACCTTCAGCTCGAACAACCCCGTGCGCCCCGCGTCCTTGCGTGCCTTGAAGCTCCTGGCCACGGTGCCAACCACGGCGCCCGAGGCATGCGCATACAGTTTGCTGCGGCTGCTGGCGATGGTGAGCAGCAGCGCGCGGTCGCATGAGGTCACCACATGCTTGAGCAGGTGGTCTTCGATCTCGCGCTCCAGCAAGGGGATGGATTCAGCGTAGTGGTCCTGCTTGCCGACCAGATACTGTTCGTAAAGCGACGGCAAGGCCGGCTCGTCGCGCACGTCGGCCACAAAGCGGTCGCCCGCGCGAATGCGGAACGGCACCGTGCGCACGCCAAGCTCGGCCATCAGCGAGCGCGGCATGTCGCACGCGGCGTCGGCCAGGATGAGTGTCTCCTGCATGTAGTTGTTTCCTCCCTGTCAGGCGAGCCGCATCGAGGCGGCAGCTGTCTCCTTGTGATGGCACCGCTTTCTTCACCTGATAGAGAGTTCGGGGCGGGCAGCACGAACGCACCTGGCGCCCAGGCTGCCTGCCCCACGGCGCGTTTAGACGCGCTCGAAGATACCTGCCGCGCCCATGCCGGTGCCGACGCACATGGTGACCATGCCGTACTTCAGGTTGTTACGGCGCAGCGCATGCACCACGGTGGCCGAACGGATCGCTCCGGTGGCGCCCAGCGGGTGGCCCAGTGCGATCGCGCCGCCCATCTGGTTGACCTTGGCCGGGTCCAGCTGCAGGTCGCGCATCACCGCCAGCGACTGCGCGGCGAAGGCCTCGTTCAGCTCGATCCAGTCCATCTGGTCCTGCGTGAGGCCGGCCGCCTTGAGCGCCGCGGGAATCGCTTCCTTGGGGCCGATGCCCATGATCTCGGGCGGCACGCCGCGCACCGCGAACGACACAAAGCGCGCCAGCGGCACGAGGTTGAACTGCTTGAGGATCTTTTCCGAAACCAGGATCAGCGCACCGGCGCCATCCGAAGTCTGCGAGCTGTTGCCGGCGGTGACGCTGCCCTTGTTGGCAAACACCGGGCGCAGCTTGCCCAGGCCTTCGATCGAGGTCTCCGGACGCGGGCCTTCGTCGAGCGAGATGGTGCGTGTCTTCACGTCGACCAGGCCGCTGGCCAGGTTGGGGAATTTCTCGACGATCTCGATCGGGGTGATTTCGTCCTTGAACTCGCCGGCCTGCTGGGCGCGGATCGCCTTCTGGTGCGAAGCGAGCGAGAAAGCATCCTGGTCTTCGCGGTTGACCTGCCATTGCTGTGCGACCTTCTCGGCGGTCAGGCCCATGCCGTAGGCGATGCCGATGTTCTCGTCGCGCTCGAAGATCGCCGGCGACATCGACGGCGAATTGCCCATCATCGGCACCATGCTCATCGATTCCACGCCAGCGGCGATCATCACGTCGGACTCGCCCACGCGGATGCGGTCAGCGGCCATGGCCACGGCCGACAGGCCGGAGGCGCAGAAGCGGTTGACGGTGATGCCGCCCACGGTATTCGGCAGGCCCGACAGCAGCGCGCCGATGCGCGCGACGTTCAGGCCCTGCTGCGCCTCAGGGATGGCGCAGCCAACGATGGCGTCTTCGATCAGCCTGGGATCGAGGTTAGGCACCTGCGCCACAGCCGCGCGCAGGATGGTGGCCAGCAGGTCGTCCGGACGGGTGTTCTTGAACGCGCCCTTGGGAGCCTTGCCGATCGGCGTGCGGGTTGCGGCAACGATGTATGCGTCTTGCAGTTGTTTCATGATGTCGGTTCCTCGCTTGCCTTAGTTGCGCACCGGCTTGCCGGTCTGCAGCATGCCCATGATGCGTTCCTGGGTCTTGCCCGTGCCGAGCAGGTCGACAAAGGCCTTGCGTTCCAGCGCCAGCAGCCATTCCTCGCTGACCAGCGAGCCGGCTTCCACTTCGCCGCCGCACACTGCCTCGGCGATGCGGCTGGCAATCAGGAAGTCGTGCGCGGAGATGAAGCCGCCGTCGCGCATATTGGCCAGCGACGCCTTGATGGTGGCAATGCCGGAGCGGCCTGCCACCGGCACCAGCGTGCCCGGCACCGGGGCGCGGTAGCCGGCGTTGGACAGCGCGCGCACTTCGTTCTGCGCCACGTAGAGCAGCTCATGCACGTTGAACACGATGGTGTCCGATGGCTGCAGGTAGCCCAGCTTCTGCGCGTCCAGCGCCGAGGAGGAGACCTTGGCCATGGCCGCTGCCTGGAAGCGATTGGTGAGGAACTGCAGGTAGTTGGTGCTGCCGGCGGCTTGCGCAGCACGTGCGGCAGCCAGCGCGGCCTCCTTCAGGCCGCCACCGGCCGGCACCAGGCCCACGCCGACTTCCACCAGGCCGATATAGGTTTCCAGCGCGGCCACGCGCTTGGCCGAATGCAGCATCAGCTCGCAGCCGCCGCCCAGCGCGATGCCGGACGCCGCCGACACCACCGGCACGGCGGAATACTTCACCCGCATCATGCCGTCCTGGAACTTCTTGACGAAGGGCTCGATGCCCTTGGCGCCGCCCATCATGAAGGCCGGCATCGCGGCTTCCAGGTTGGCGCCCGCGGAGAACGGGCCGCCCGGCGCGCCCAGTTGCAGCGACGTGGGCTGCCACACCACCAGGCCCTTGTACTCGGCTTCGGCCAGGTCGATGGCGCGCGTCAGGCCGTCGATCACGTCCGGGCCGATGGTGTTCATCTTGCTCTTGAACGAGACCACCAGCACATCGTCCTGGCCCTCGCTCACCCAGATGCGCACGGCATCGTTTTCTTCCACGGTGCGGCCGGCCTTGCGCGGATCCGTTGCGGCAGTGCCCTTGACCGTGGCACGGAACACCTGGCGCTCGTACACCGGCAACGCATTGCGCTGCACGAAGGCTTGCGCGGCGGGCGACCATGAACCCTGCGCGCCATGCACGCCCTGGTTCTCGGCCACCGGCCCTTCGAAGACCCATGCGGGCAGCGCCACGTTGGCCAGGCCCTTGCCGGCTTCGATGTCTTCCTTCACCCACTGGGCCACCTGCTTCCAGCCAGCCGACTGCCAGTCCTCGAAGGGGCCGGAATTCCAGCCGAAGCCCCAGCGGATCGCCAGGTCGATATCGGCGGCGGAGCCGGCGATCTGCTCGAGGTAGACGCCGATGTAGTGGAACACGTCGCGGAACACCGCCCACAGGAACTGCGCCTGCGGGTTGGTGGACTCGCGCAGCAGCTTGATGCGCTCGGCCGGTTCCTTCTTCAGCATGCGCACCACGATCTCGTCGGCCTTCTTGCCCGAGTCGACGTATTGGCCCGTCTTGGGATCCAGCACCTTGATGGCCTTGCCTTCCTTCTTGTAGAAGCCGGCGCCGGTCTTCTGGCCCAATGCGCCCGCATCCACCAGCCCCTTGAGCACGGCGGGCGTCTTGTACACCGGCGCGAACGGATCGTCCAGCAGGGTGTCCTGCATGGTCTTGATCACGTGGGCCATGGTGTCCAGGCCCACCACATCGGCGGTGCGCAAGGTGGCGGACTTGGCGCGGCCCAGCTTGGAGCCGGTCAGGTCGTCGACCACGTCGAAGGGGATGCCGTACTTCTCAGCCTCGGCGAACACCGCCAGGATCGAGAAGATGCCAACGCGGTTGGCGATGAAGTTCGGCGTGTCCTTGGCGCGCACCACGCCCTTGCCGAGCGTGGAAGTCAGGAAGGTTTCCAGGCGGTCCAGGATCGCCGGCTGCGTGGTGGCGGTCGGGATCAGCTCCACCAGGTGCATGTAGCGCGGCGGGTTGAAGAAGTGCACGCCGCAGAAGCGCGATTTCAGGTCCGCGTCGAAACCATCGGACAGCGCGGTGATCGACAGGCCCGAGGTATTGGTGGCGAAGATCGTGTGCGATGCCAGGTGCGGTGCGACCTTCTTGTACAGATCGTGCTTCCAGTCCATGCGCTCGGCGATGGCCTCGATCACCACGTCGCACTCCTTGAGCAGCGCGAGGTCGTCCTCATAGTTGGCAGCCTGGATCAGGCCGGCTTCGTCCTTGATGCCCAGCGGTGCCGGCGAGAGCTTCTTCAGGTTCTCGATGGCACGCAGCGAGATGCCGTTCTTGGGGCCTTCCTTGGCCGGAAGGTCGAACAGCACCACGGGCACGCGGGCGTTGACGAGATGGGCGGCGATCTGCGCCCCCATGACGCCGGCACCCAGCACGGCGACCTTCTTGACGATGAAATTGGACATGCGCGCTCCTAGGAAAGTGAGCGTTGAGATGAGGTGGGCTGGCTGCGCGTGGCGCTGGGGTTGCTTCAGTTCCTGCTGCTGCCGGTGTGCTCCCCTCTCCCATTTCATGGGAGAGGGGAGCACACCATCGGCATCCGCAGCGCCGTGGCAAACAGCTTGCGCCCGCGCTAAGACAACCGCATTAATTCAGGACAAACAGTCCGTCAGAACAGATCCGCGTCCAGCGCCATCAGCGTGGCCGAACCAGCGCGTGCCATGCGGATCTGCGATGCCGTCTCCGGCAGCAGCTTGGCAAAGTAGAAGCGTGCGGTCGCCAGCTTGGTGGTGTAGAACTTGTCGCCGCTGGCTTCCTTCTCCAGCGCGATCTTGGCCATGCGGGCCCAGAAGTACGAGAACACCAGGTGGCCCACCACGCGCAGGTAAGGCACGGCGGCCGCGCCGACTTCGTCGGGGTTGCCCATGGCCTTCATGCCGATTTCCATGGTGAGCTTCTGCACCTTGTCGCCCAGGTCGGCCAGCGGATTGACGAACTCCTGCATGGCTTCGTTGGTGCCCTCTTCCTCGACGAACGCTTGCACGATCTTGCCGAAGGCCTTCATCTTGGCGCCCATGTCGCCCAGGATCTTGCGCCCCAGCAGGTCCAGCGCCTGGATGGTGTTGGTGCCTTCGTAGATCATGTTGATACGCGCGTCGCGCACATACTGCTCCATGCCCCACTCGGCGATGTAGCCGTGGCCGCCGAACACCTGCATGCCTTCGTTGGTGGCGGTGAACGCGTTATCGGTCAGGAAGGCCTTGATCACGGGCGTGAGCAACGCAACCAGGTCGCCCGCTTCCTTGCGCACGGACTCGTCCGGGTGCGACAGTTCGCGGTCGATCTGCAGCGCGGTCCAGTAGCTGAACGCGCGGCCGCCTTCGGCAAAGGCCTTCTGCGTCAGCAGCATGCGGCGCACGTCCGGGTGCACGATGATCGGGTCAGCCGGCTTGTCCGGGGCCTTGGGACCGGTCAGCGCGCGCATCTGCAGGCGGTCCTTGGCATACGCCAGCGAGTTCTGGTAGGCCACCTCGGTCAGCCCGAGGCCCTGCATGCCCACGCCCAGGCGGGCGGCGTTCATCATCACGAACATGGCGTTCAGGCCCTTGTTGGGCTCGCCCACCAGCCAGCCGCGCGCGCCATCCAGGTTCATCACGCAGGTGGCGTTGCCGTGGATGCCCATCTTGTGCTCGATCGAGCCGCACTTGATGCCGTTGCGCTCGCCCGGGTTGCCGCTCGCATCGGGGACGAACTTTGGCACCACGAACAGCGAGATGCCCTTGGTGCCCTGCGGGGCATCCGGCAGCCGTGCCAGCACCAGGTGGATGATGTTGGCGGACAGATCGTGCTCGCCGGCCGAGATGAAGATCTTGGTGCCGGTAATGGTGTAGGAGCCATCGGCCTGCGGCTCGGCCTTGCTGCGCAGGATGCCCAGGTCGGTGCCGCAATGCGGCTCGGTCAGGCACATGGTGCCGGTCCACTCGCCGSAGACCAGCTTGGGCAGGTAGACCTTCTGCAGCTCGGGCGTGCCGTGCGCATGCAGCGCTTCGTACGCGCCGTGCGACAGGCCGGGGTACATGGTCCACGCCTGGTTGGCCGAGTTCAGCATCTCGTACAAGGCATTGTTGACCAGGATAGGCAGGCCCTGGCCGCCGTATTCGGGGTCGCAGCCCAGTGCCGGCCAGCCGGCTTCCACGTACTGCTTGTACGCTTCCTTGAAGCCCTTGGGCGCCGTCACCACGCCGTCGCCGACGTAGGTACAGCCTTCGCGGTCGCCGCTCTGGTTGAGCGGGAACACGACCTCGGAGCAGAACTTGCCGGCTTCCTCAAGCACTTGGTTGATGGTGTCCGCGTCAACGTCGGCGTGCTTCGGCAGCGCCTTGAGTTCGGCTTCCACGCCGAGCAATTCATGGAGCACGAACTGCATGTCGCGCAACGGTGCGGTGTACTGGCCCATCAAAGACTCCTTGGAGGTTTGCAAAGCCGCTACGCCGCCCGTGCACGATCCGGCACGGGACGCCGCGGCGGCGTCAGGTACGGTAGGACTGAATCAATTTATTGAGCGCGACCATGGCAAGCTCGGCACTCGCGGGCAAGCGCAGGAAGCGGGCGTCATGATGCAAGCCTAGTTCAAGGCTGTACATTTCAAACAGCATCAGGCGCGGATCGCAATCCGCGCGCAGGTGCCCCTCTTCCCGTGCCTGGTCGATGGCACGCGTCAGCGCGGCGCGCCAGATGGTGACACTCTTGACGAGTTCGTCACGCACCGGGCTTTCCGCGCGGTCGTCGTACTCCACCGCCCCGCTGATGTAGATGCATCCCGTGGTCACTTCCTGGATGCGCTTTTCCATCCAGCGGCGCACCATGGACTGCAGGCGCGGCAGCCCGCGCGGCTCGTGCAGCGAGGGATAGAAAACCTCCTGCTCGAACCGGCGGTGATACTCGCGCACCACCTCCACCTGCAAGTCCTCGCGCGAACCGAAATGCGCGAACACGCCGCTTTTGCTCATCTGCATGCGTTCCGCGAGCAGCCCGATGGTCAAGCCTTCGAGCCCGTCGCGGGACGACAATTCCAGCGCGGCATCCAGAATTGCCACGCGCGTCATTTCCCCCTTGCGCATGGGCGCGGGGGACGCGGAAGTGGCGGATTCGAGACGAGCTGACTGGTGTCGCATGATTTTTTCTCCGTTCTTCGCGGCGCGAAACGGATCGCGCCGCGTATGACCCTGACGTTATGCATTTTTTTCGCTGCCCGGCTGACTGCTTCACCGCCTGGCAGACGCGAATGCACGCAGTCTAAGGCAAAAAAGAACGACCGTTCAGATTATTGTGATCGCGCCCGCTGGCAGCAAGCTTTTAATTAGATCGGGGTTTCTAAACGCAGCGGCCGCGCTCCTGCGCCGCAACATGCCGCGACGCAGCGAGATATCGATCCTTGTTGCCGCGAATGATGCACAGCAGCATCGCCCCACCGGGTATTGTCCCGCGATCAGTAGCGCCCTGTCACGCCGGCGATGATCACGCCGACACGCAGCACCATATAAGCGGCCCAGTTCGCCACCCGGCGCAACGCCGAACGGCGCGCATGCGTGGCGGCCTTGACCTCGATGCTGCGCGAGGCAATGGCGTGCTCCAGCTCCTGGCGCAGCTCGGCGCAGAACGCGCCGTCATAGACCGCGACATTGGCCTCGCGGGCCAGCAGCAGGCTGAACGGGTCCATGTTGCTGGAGCCCACCGTGGCCCAGGCATCGTCGACCACGGCCACCTTGGCGTGCAGAAAACTATCGGCGTATTCGTAGATCTCCACGCCGGCGCCGAGCAAGGTTGCATAGAGCGAATGGGTTGCATAGTGCTGCAAACGGTACTCGACCCTGCCCTGGAGGAGCAGCCGCACGCGCACGCCGCGCTTGCGGCACGCCAGCAGAGCGCGGCGCATCTTGTGCCCAGGCAGGAAATAAGCGTTGGCAATGATCACTTCCCGCCGCGCGCTGCCCAACGCCTGCAGGTACTGGCGCTCGATGGCGCGGCGGTTGCGCAGGTTGTCGCGCAGCAGCAGCACGGCGCGCATGCCGCCGGCCTGGTCCTGGCGCGGCAGCGGCAGGTCGGTGATCAGCGGAAACTCCGCCGCCACCCCCGCCAGGCCGACGCTGCGCATTTCGCCGCGCAGCGATAGCTGCCACCACAGGCGCTCGGCGGTCAGCGCGATCTGGTTGACCAGCGGGCCCCGCACCTCCACCGCGAAATCGTAGCGGGGGCCGAGCCCGGCGCTCTCGAAGGGCCCATGGTTGTGGTCGTCGATGATGTTGATGCCGCCAACAAAGCCGATCTGCTGGTCGATCACGGCCAGCTTGCGGTGCAGCCGGCGCAGGTTGCGCCGTGCCAGGCTAAAGCGGCGCAGCGGACGGAAGATCTTGAGGCTCGCCCCGCCCTCGCGCAGGCGCTCGGCGAGCCCGGCCGGCATGTCGCCAGCGCCGAAACCGTCCACCACCAGGTGCACGGCCACGCCGCGCCCGGCGGCACGGATCAGCGCGTCGCTCACCGCCGCGCCGACCGCATCGTCGGCATAAATGTACGTCTCGAGCGAAACCGAGAATACGGCTTGATCGATCGCGGCAACCAAGGCCGGGAAGAACTCATTGCCGCCGCGCAGCAAACGGACCGCGTTGCCGCCCAGAGGCCTGCCGCGGCGCCATTCGGAGCGCAGTGGGCCGGCATGCCGCGGCGCGCGTGCGGGGGCATCGTCGCGGCTTGCGGCAAGCGCGGGAGGCGGCGCGCGGGGCGGGCGTGGGGGCGGAATCGATGACATGAGCCACATTATCAGGCACGCCGATGTCCTGTGCGTGCGCCCGGCGGCGCGCGCGGCGCACACAGCGTGTGGGGCCATGCGCGCCGCGGCGGCCGTTCTCTGCTATCGTCGCCGTTTCATCCCCTCGCACCCCCCGACATCGTGAAGGTTTTCGGCATCTCCGGTGCGTCCGGCAGCGGCAAGACCACGTTGCTGGATCAAGTGATCCCGCGCTTCGCCGCCGCCGGCCTGCGCGTGGCCGGCGTCAAGCACACCCACCATGGCTTTGACCCGGACACCCCGGGCAAGGACTCCTGGCGCATGCGCCAGGCAGGCTGCGCCAACGTCGTGCTGGTGGGCGCGCGGCACCTCACGCTGATGCGCCACTATCCCGAAGCCGAGGCCTCGCCTGAGCTGGCCGATGCGCTGGCCGTGCTGCCCGCCGACACGGACCTGGTGCTGGTGGAGGGTTACAAGCGCAGCGATTTCCCCAAGCTGGAAGTGTTCCGCCCAGACCTGGGCAGGCCTGCGCTGTGGCCGGAAGTGCCGAGCATCGTGGCCGTCGCCAGCGACCAGCCGCAGGCGGTGGCCGTGCTCACCGCCCTGCCCGTGCTGGACCTGGCGGACCTTGACGCGATCTGCCAGGTCATCCGCGACGGCGCGCTCGAACTTACGCCCGCACTGGCCGCCGCCTTGGCGCAGCCTCACCAGACCTGATAGACATGCCCGCTGCGCGGCCCTTCCACACTGCGCTGGAAGGCCAGCGCGACGCGCGCCGCCGGCACCGGCTCAAAGCCGGGGAAGAAATCGCCATACGCGGGCCATGATTCCTGCACTACCGTCGGGCTGACCACATTGATGCGCAGGCCGCGCTCCAGCTCGGGCGCCGCGCTACGCACGAACCCTTCCAGCGCCGCATTGACGCTGCCGGCATTGGCGCCCATGCGGATCGGCTCGCTGCCGACAATGCCGCTGGTGAGCGTGATCGAGCCGCCGTCGTTCAGGAAATGCTGGCCAACCAGCGCCAGCCGCACCTGTCCGAGCAACTTGTCCTGCAGCCCGATTTCGAAGTCTTCGGCCCGCATCTGCGCGAGCGGCCCGAAAAACAGGCTTCCGGTCGTGGCAACGATGGCGTCCACCCGGCCGGTCGCTTCGAACAAGGCCTGCACGGATTCCGGCCGGGTCAGGTCGACCCGATGATCGCCGCGCGACTTGCCGACCCGCACCACGTCGTGGCGAGCCGACAGGTTCTGTACTACCGCCTGCCCGAGCGTTCCGCTGGCTCCGATCACAACAATTTTCATTGCATTCCCCATGGTTCTGGTTGTCTAGGAAGACGGCATTCTTTCTGCCGCCATCAGGAATGCATTGTGAAAGTGGATTCAGGAGGGATAAATGGGCTAGGATTTCGCGCATCCCTAATTTTTTATTAGCAATCCATGGACAAGCTGCGCAGCATGGAAGTGTTTGCCGCCGCCGCCGAAGCCGGCAGCTTCAGCGCCTGCGCCGATGCGCTGGGCCTGTCGGCGGTGATGGTAGGCAAGCATGTCGGCCAGCTGGAGCGGCATCTGGGCGTGCGTCTGCTGCAACGCAGCACGCGCCGCCAGAGCCTGACCGAAGCCGGCCACCTGTTCCTGGAGGAATGCCGTCAGATCCTGGAGCGCGTGCGCAAAGCGGAGACCGTGGCCGAGCGCCTGCACAGCCAGCCACGCGGCCGCCTGCGCGTGACCGCGCCGGTGACGTTGGGGGAGACCGCGGTAGCCGAAGCGGTCTCGGCCTACCTGCTGCGCTACCCGGAGGTCACCGTGGAACTGGTGCTCGACGACGCTTTCACCGACCTGATTGCCGATGGTTTCGACGCCGCCGTGCGCATCGGCGCACTAGCCAGCTCCGACCATCTGGTGGCACGCCCGTTGCGGCCGTATCGCATGGCGATCTGCGCGGCGCCGGCCTACCTCGCGCAAGCGGGCCATCCGCGCACGCTGGCGGACCTGGCAGGGCACCGCTGTCTGAATCATCTGTTGTGGCCGCAAGGCATGGGGTGGCCGGCCCCCGAGGATGGCGCGGCGCCCAAGTCATCGGTGCCGCTGGCGGCCAACAACGGCCAGGCGCTGCGGCGCGCGGCACTGGCTGGCTGTGGGGTGGTGATGCAGCCGGAAGTGCTGCTGGCGGCGGACATAGCCGCCGGGCTGCTGGTCCCGTTGCTGGAAAACGCGATGCCAGTGCCAAGGCCGGTCCACCTGCTCTATCCGCGCGACCCCCGGCCGCTGCCCAAGCAGGCCTGCTTTGTTGACGTCATGCTGGAGAAAATGGGGGCCTGAGGAGGACCTGAGGAGGGCCTGGGGATAGCCCTCAGGAAGTCGTGCCTGCCCTGGCCTTGTGGACAACCGGCCGCTCCGGCACGGCAATGCGTGCAAGCTCCGCCATCAATGGCACGTGGTCCGAGCGCTGGGCCCAGTCGCGGCCGGTCAGCGCGCTGGCGTGCTCGATCTCGAAGCCGCGCACATAGATGCGGTCGAGTTGCCACCAGGGCATGTGGCTGGGAAAGGTGTGCAGCCGCGCGCCACCCGCGGAGGACACCTCCGTCGCCCCAAGCGTGGTGCAGATCAGGTTGTCGAGCCGGTGGTTCCAGTCATTGAAATCCCCCGCGATCAACAGCGGCGCCTCGGCTGGCACCACGTCCTGCACGCGCTTGACCAGTGCCTCCGCCTGGCGCGCGCGGCTGCGCGCGAACAAGCCGAAATGCACGCAGATCAGGTGGGCCTCGACCCCATTCATATCCGCTACCGCGTGCAGCAAGCCGCGCTGCTCGAAGCGATGGTCGGAGATGTCGAGGTTTTCCGACATCAGGATCGGATGGCGCGACAGGATGGCATTGCCGTGGTGCCCGTGGTCGTACACCGCATTGCGGCCGTAGACCGAATGCGGATACGCGTCGGTCGCCAAGTAGTTGAGCTGGGTGTAATCCGGGTCGAACAAGGCTGCCGCCACCAGGCGGTCATTGCGATCCTGCACCTCCTGCAGGAAGACGATGTCGGCATTCACCACGTGCAGGCCATCGCGCACGTTATGGATACGCGACTTGCCCTTGATGCCGGTCACGCCCTTATGAATGTTGTAGGTGACGACGCGCAGCCTCATAGGTCCGCTCCGCAAGCCGCACGCTGCCCCTGCACCCGCCAGCCCAACTGCAGCACCGCCTCGGCATTGCTGGTCGAGAAGCAGAGCGCGGCGGCCTCCTGCCACGGCAGCCACTGATACTGCAGGTGCTCGCGCGGCGCCAGCGTCACCGGCACCGGCTGCGCGACACGCAAGCCAAACCAGTGCTCGGTGTTGCGTGTCACGCCCGGCGCGTAGCGGTGGCGCCACTGCGGGTAGATTTCGTACTCGATGGTGTGGTTCCAGTCGTCCAGCCGGTGCTCGGCGGCGATCAGGCCGGTTTCCTCGGCCACCTCGCGCGCGGCCGTCAGCCCGAGCGGCTCGTCGGGCGTGTCCAGGCTGCCGGTGACCGACTGCCAGTAGCCCGGCCGGTCGGCGCGCTCGATCAACAGCACTTGCAGGTCTGGCGTGTGGATCACAACCAGGACGGATTCAGGAATTTTGTAGGACATGGGGATAGGGCAAACGGCGTCCCCAAGCTTACCGCAGATGCGCCCGGGCACCATGGGAAACATGGCGGGCATCACGAACATGGCGATCTTGCTGCCCGCGCCCAGTCATGCAGCGTGGACGCTGGACGGAGCCGGCGTCTCGCGCAACCAGGTCTCGAATACGCCCGGCGAGTCGCCGTGGCCCCACGCGGCGCGCAGTTGCTGCATCAACGGGGTCAGCGCGCGCGTGTACTCGCGCGAAGCCACCTGCGCATGCGCGGCCAGGCGGTCCGCGCATTGCTGGACCTGCGCCTGCAACTGCGCGCGCTCGTGCGCGATCTCTTTTTCGCGCACGCCCAGCGTGTTGTATTTCTGGATCAGGAAGCGCTGGTAGTCACCGGCTTCCACACCTTGGGCGGCCTGTGCATTGACCTGCTCGAAGCGCATCACGATGCTGCCGGTCTCCTGCTCGATATGCGCGGCCTCCGCGACCAGCGCCTGCAAGCCGTCCTGCAGCCGCAGCGCTTCGCGACGCTCGTCGCGCAGCTTCACAACGTACTCATCGAAGCTGCGCTGGGCCGTCAGGTAAGCCTGCACCACCGGCTGCGGCGCGACCACCAGCAACGGATCCGCGCCGCCCGCGCGGCTGCCCTGCAGCAAAGCGTCATCGGGCAGCCTCAGGTTGCCAAGGTCCTCCAGCCAGCGCCCGCGCGCCATGACGGTGCCCACCGTATCCAGCGCCACCCGGCGCAGGGCTTCGGCGCGCTGCATCTCCACCGGCTCCAGCATCGGCACGCCCCCACCGCCGCCGGTCTTCGCAGCATGCGCGATATCCGGCACACAAGCCGCCACCGTGGTCGCCACGGACTCCGACATGGCCACCGCCGAGCGGCGCACCGCGCGCCGCAGCTCGAAACGCGCCAGCATCATCATCGCCAGCCCGGCCGCCAGCCAGGTGAGGATGGTCTCGGCATGGGCCAGTAAAAACTGGCGAATCAGTTCTACATCCAGGTGCACGGCAAAATCCTCCCGCGCGGCCGTCGTGCCTTCGAATTGGGCTTGCGGCTTGGCGCTATAAAGGGAGAAGACTGGGCGGGAGGGGGCTTCGTTCCGCGATGTAACAATTGGAAACCAGCGATTGGGGGCTGGCTGTGGCACGTGGCATGAATCGCAGCCACCAATGCAAAAAAGGCCGCGCTGTCGCGCGGCCTTTTCAAGCAGTCTGAACCCCGGCTCAGGCCGTCTTCGGCTCCGCGGCGCGCAGGCGGATATGCAGCTCGCGCAGTTGCTTCTCGTCGACCGAGCTCGGTGCTTGCGTGAGCAAGTCTTGCGCGCGCTGGGTCTTGGGGAAGGCGATCACGTCGCGGATCGAATCGGCGCCGGCCATCATGGTGACGATGCGATCCAGGCCGAAGGCCAGGCCGCCGTGCGGGGGCGCGCCATATTGCAGCGCGTCCAGCAGGTAGCCGAACTTGGCACGGGCTTCTTCCTCGCCGATCTTCAGGGCGCGGAACACCTTGCTCTGCACGTCCTCACGGAAGATCCGCACCGAGCCGCCGCCCATTTCCCAGCCGTTCAGGACCATGTCGTAGGCCTTGGCGATGCACTTGCCCGGATCGGTTTCCAGGTACTGCATGTGCTCGTCCTTGGGGCTGGTGAACGGGTGGTGCATGGCGACCCAGCGGGCATCGTCCTCGTCGTACTCGAACATCGGGAAGTCGATCACCCACAGCGGCTTCCACACGTCCTCGAACAGGCCGTGGGTCTTGCCGAACTCGGAGTGGCCGATCTTCAGGCGCAGGCCACCGATGGCGTCGTTGACGACCTTGGCCTTGTCCGCGCCGAAGAAGATGATGTCGCCGTCCTTGGCGCCGGTGCGCTTCAGGATCTCCGCGATGGCCGCGTCGTGCAGGTTCTTGACGATCGGCGATTGCAGGCCGTCGCGGCCCTTGGCCACTTCGTTGACCTTGATCCAGGCCAGGCCCTTGGCGCCGTAGATGGCGACGAACTGGGTGTAGGCATCGATCTCGCTGCGCGAGATGGCGGCGCCGCCCGGCACGCACAGGCCAACCACGCGGCCGTTCTCGCTATTGGCGGGGCCGGAGAACACCTTGAAGTCGACGTCCTTCATGGCGTCGGTCAGTTCGGTGAACTCGAGCTTGACGCGCAGGTCAGGCTTGTCCGAACCAAAGCGAGCCATGGCTTCGCGGAATTCCATCACGGGGAAGCTGGCGTCCAGGTCGACGTCGATGGCGTTCTTGAACACCGTGCGCATCATGTCCTCGAACAGGTCGCGGATCTCCTGCTCGTTCAGGAACGAGGTCTCGCAGTCGATCTGCGTGAACTCGGGCTGGCGGTCGGCACGCAGGTCCTCGTCGCGGAAGCACTTGGTGATCTGGTAGTAGCGGTCGAAGCCCGACACCATCAGCATCTGCTTGAAGATCTGCGGCGACTGCGGCAGCGCGAAGAAGTGGCCCGGGTTGGTCCGCGACGGCACCAGGTAGTCGCGCGCGCCCTCGGGCGTGCTCTTGCCCAGCATCGGGGTTTCGATGTCGATGAAGCCTTGCGCGTCCAGGTACTTGCGCACTTCCATGGCCACCTTGTAGCGCAGGCGCAGGTTGTACTGCATCTGCGGGCGGCGCAGGTCCAGCACGCGGTGCGTCAGGCGGGTGGTCTCGGACAGGTTGTCGTCATCGAGCTGGAACGGGGGCGTGACCGACGGGTTGAGCACGGTCAGCTCATGGCACAGCACCTCGATCTTGCCCGAGGTCAGGTTGGTGTTCTCGGTGCCGGCCGGACGCGGCCGCACCTTGCCGGTGATGCGCACGCAGAACTCGTTGCGGATCTCTTCGGCTGCCTTGAACATCTCGGGGCGATCGGGATCGCACACCACCTGCACCAGGCCTTCGCGGTCGCGCAGGTCGATGAAGATCACGCCACCGTGATCGCGGCGACGCTGCACCCAGCCGGTGAGAGCCACTTCCTGGCCCGAGAGTTGTTCGGTCACGAGACCGCAATAGTGAGTACGCATGGAGGACATAAGAGAATTCCCGGAATAACGCGGCCGCCGATGCGGCCGGCGATCAATTTGAATGCGATGAGCCGGCGGACTCGGCGAGGGCTTCTGCCTCCGCCTCACCGGCGCGCGCCGAGCCGCTCTTGCGCGGCAGCTCGGTCGGCGCCACCACGCCCATCGAGACGATGTACTTCAGCGCGGCGTCGACGGTCATGTCGAGTTCGATGGTATCGGCCTTGGGCATCATCAGGAAGAAGCCCGAGGTCGGATTAGGCGTGGTCGGCACGTAGACGCTGACGTACTCGCCCTGCAGATGATTCTGCACATCGCCGCCGGGACGGCCGGTGAGGAATGCGATGGTCCACGAGCCCTCGCGCGGGTACTGCACCAGCAGCGCCTTGCGAAAGGCATTGCCGGACGAGGAAAGCAGCGTATCCGAAACCTGCTTGACGCTGGTATAGATCGGCCCGACCACCGGGATATGGCGCAGCAGCGCTTCCCACCAGCGCACCAGCCGCTGGCCGATGAAGTTGTGGGCCAGCAGGCCGACCAGCAGGATGAACACCACCGTCAGGATGGCGCCCAGGCCCGGGATGCGCACCTTGAACAGCTGGACCGGCTGCCAGGCTTCAGGCAGCAGCGCCAGGCTCTGGTCCATGGTGCTGATGACCAGGTTCAACACCCATAGCGTGATGCCCAGCGGCACCAGCACCAATAGCCCGGTGAGGAACCAGGTCTTGAGGGCGGAAGTCTTCTTCGCCGGCACGATGCGTTCTGCCCTCAATGGCTGGCGACGGCGCTGCCGGAACCGCCGGCAGTGCTGGTCGGCGCCGTGCTGACGGTGCTGGTGCTGGAGGAATCAGTGGCTGCGCCGGACGAGGCCGGTGCCGCTGCTTCACTCTTGCCCTCGGTGGCGCTGCCTGCGGCCGCCGTGGCGGGCGCAGCGGACGTGCCACCGTTGCCACCGCGGAAATCGGTGACGTACCAGCCCGACCCCTTGAGCTGGAAGCCCGCGGCGGTCAGTTGTTTCTTGAACGTGCCCTTCGCGCCGCAGGATGTGCAGTCGGTGAGCGGGGCATCGCTCATTTTCTGCAGCACATCGCGCCCGTGGCCGCAGGCGTCGCAACGATAGGCATAGATCGGCATAGTGGCTCTCCGCAAGGAGTCTGGAACGGAAATTGGATGGAACCGCATGGCCGCGCCGAGCGGGAAGTTGCCACTCCCGTGCGCGCACCTTGCGGTGCAAAGCCTTGAATTATAAACCGTTCTGAGAACGCCGGGCCGGCGGAAAAAGGGCTGGAAATGCCTTCGAAGCCACGCGTGGCCCGCCGGATGCCCGCAACGCTCAGGCCAGATGGACTTCCTTGACACGCGGATGGTCGTTGATCCACTGCGGCAGCAGCGAGCCGAACACCATGCCGCCCATGGAGACCAGCAGGCCGACCATCTGCGGCGGCACCGCCGCATCGGCGAAAGCGATCTCGCAGCACAGCCAGGAAACCAGCCCGAGGATGATCGCGGCAAGGCCGCCCTGGCGCGTGGCCGGCTTCCAGAACATGCCAAAGGCCAGCGGGACGAACGACGACACCAGAGTGACCTTATAAGCATTTTCCACCATATGGAAAATGGACAGATGCGAGTTCAGCGCGAACAGCGTCACCAGCACGGCGAACACCAGCACCACGGCCTGCATCACGCGCAGGAAGCGGCGATCGTCGAGATGGCGGAAATAGGGCCGCAGGATGTTCTCGGCGAAGGTGACCGACGGTGCCAGCAGCGTCGCCGAGGCGCAGCTCTTGATGGCGGACAGCAGCGCGCCGAAGAACATCACCTGGGCGAACATGGGCGCGTGCGTCAGGATCAGCTTGGGCAGGATCAGCTGCGAATCGGTATTGATGTACTTCTGCACCATCTCCGGGTCGATCATGGTGGCCGAATAGGCCAGGAACATCGGGATGAAGGCAAAGCAGAAGTAGAGCACGCCGCCCAGCACCGAAGCGCGCCCGGCAATCTTCTCGGTGCGCGACGAGGTCACGCGCTGGAACACGTCCTGCTGCGGGATCGACCCCAGCATCATGGTGAACAGCGCGGCCGCGAAGCCGATGATCTGGATCAGGTCCAGCGAGGGCAGGAATTCGAACTTGCCGGCCGCCGCCGCATGCGACACCACCGCGGCCACACCGCCGGCCTGGCCGCTGACTTCATAGCCGATATACAGCATCCCGATCACGATGATGATCATCTGGATGAAGTCGGTCACCGCCACGGCCCACATGCCGCCGAACAGGGTGTACACCAGCACGCTGGCGGCCCCGATCATCATGCCGGCTTCCTGTGACAGCGCGCCGTCCGAGACGGTGAAGAACACCAGCCCGAGTGCCTTGATCTGCGCCGCAACCCAGCCCAGGTAGGACATCACGATGCACAGTGTGGTCAGCACCTCGGCCAGCCGCCCGTAGCGATTGTGATAGTAATCGCCGATGGTGAGCAGGTTCATCCGGTACAGCGGGCGCGCGAAGAACAGGCCGACCAGGATCAGGCAAAGCGAGGAACCAAAGGGATCGGACACTACCCCCGACAAGCCCTCCTTGAGGAAGACCGCGGGGATGCCCAGCACCGTCTCCGAGCCGAACCATGTCGCGAACACGGTGGCGGTGACGATGTAGAACGGCAGGCTGCGGCCGGCGACCGCGAAGTCGGTGGCGTTGCGCACGCGCAGCGCGGCCCACAGGCCAATGCCGACGGAGATTACCCAATAGATGATGACGAACCAGATCAGCATGCTGCTGCCCTATCCCAAAGTGCCCTTGCGGCGAGAAACCGGTTGCCGGTGAGGCGGGATTTGCGGCCAGCCTTGCCCGGAGTCCAATTCATCGGTCGGGGCCGCATGGGTGGCTGAGCTAGCCTGCGGTCGTAGCCGAATCAAAACGCGGATTATAACGACGCCTGCCGCGCGGCGAGAAAAAAACCCGCCGCCACGCGGAAATTGGCCAGCACGGTGCAGCCCTGGCGCCACAGGTGACGTGGACTGCGCCGTGGAGGCCCGCCGCGGCCGCGGCGCCCCGCCATGGTGTGCAAGCCTTGCGGCTTACGCGCGGTTACACAGCTTACAAACCCTGGGTCAGCGCGCCATGTCCGCCGCAGCCAAGGCAGCAACATCGGGCGCCGCGCCCACGAGCCACGCTGCCGCACACGGCCCAACGAGGAAAAGGAGAACACCATGTCGAACCGCCAAACCAAGATGCTCAAGACCCTGATGATTGCCGCAGGCCTGCTCGGCGCCGGCCTGGCCAGCGCCCAGACCGCGGCGGTTTCGCAGGATGTGCAGCGCAACGTCAACCAGGAACAGCGCATCGAGAACGGCCTGAAATCCGGCAGCCTGAGCACGCGCGAAGCGGCCAGCCTGGAAAAGCAGACCGCACGCGTGGACCACATGGAAGCACACGCCCTGGCCAACGGCTCGGTCTCCCCGCGCGAGCAAGCGTCGATCCAGCGTGCCGAGAACCACGTGAGCCGCGACATCGCACATGACACGCATAACGGCATCACCGGCAACCCCGCCAGTGCCTCGTCGCAGCGCATGCAGGCCGACGTGCAGCGCAATATCAACCAAGAGCAGCGCATCAAGAACGGCGTGGCCAACGGCTCGCTCACCAACCGCGAGGCCGGCAGCCTCGAACGCGGCCAGGCTCACGTGGATCGGCGCGAAGCGCGCGCCGGCGCCAACGGCCATGTCGGCGCCGGCGCGCAGCGTGGCATCCAGCGCGCCGAAAACCGCGACAGCCGGGCGATCTACCACGACAAGCACAACGCCCGCGTGCGCGGCTGAGGCAAAGGCCGACGCCTGCGGCTGAACCCTAAAGCTTGAAGCCTGAAACCTAAGCACTGCGGCGCCAGACCTGCCACTGCTCGCGGCCGGCAAATACCGGCAGCGAGCCAGTGGCGGCCCGCGCCTCCACCAGCTCGAAGGCCGGCGCAAGCAGCGCGCGCAGTTCGGCCTCGGGGATGGCGAAAGGCGGCCCGCCGCGCGTCTCGTCCAGGAAGAAGAAGCCGGCCAGCAGGCCGCCCGGCGGCAGCAGTTGCGCCACGCGGGCGGCGTAGCCGGCCCGCATGGCTGGCGGCAAGGCGCACAGGAAGGCCCGTTCGTAAATCCACTGGCAGGCAGGCTCGGGCGCAAAGGCAAAGAAATCCGCCTCGTGCACGACGGCCCCGGCCGGCCCCAGCGCGCGGCGCGCGCTGGCCACGGCCTCGGGCGAGAAATCAATGGCGGTCACCGGCCAGCCGCGCGCATGGAGCCATCCCGCTTCCCAGCCGTTGCCACAGCCGGGAATTAGCGTTGGGCACGGCGCCATCGCGCTGGCGAAGGCCTCGAAATCGGCCGGCACGCCGCCCAGGTCCCAGGGCATGAAGCCCTTCTCGAAGCGCTCATCCCAGAAAGCCGGATCCCCCGCGTCGCGCGTGGCAAAGGCTGGCGGGGCTGCGGCCTTGTTCGGCGCCTTATCGGATTTGGTCAAGCTAGCCTCCACTGCGTTGCATTCCATCAACTTTGCATTCGTGGCCCGGGCGAATCTGGGCACTATCCTAGGCCCTATCCTGGGCACTATCCCGCGCGCTACCAGTAGCCAACCCAGGCCAGCAACTCGGTCAGCACCACCCCGGCGATGAACCCGCCAACCAGCAACAAGGCCGTGCCGACCAGGCGGTTGGTGCGGCGCTGCTCGGCGACCAGGGCGGCCAGCAGCTTCTCCTGCTGGCCATTGTCGACCAGTGCGCGGCGCTCGAGAAACTGGTGCGCCAGGCGCGGGAAGTCGGGCAGCATCTTGGCCCATTGGGGGGCCTCCACCTGGATGCGTTCCCAGGCACCCTTCCAGCCAACCTGCTCGTGCATCCATTTCTCGAGGAAGGGCTTGGCGGTCTTCCACAGGTCCAGGTCCGGATCGAGCTGGCGCCCCAGCCCTTCGATATTGAGCAAGGTCTTCTGCAGGAGGACCAGTTGCGGCTGGATCTCGACATTGAAGCGGCGCGAGGTCTGGAACAGGCGCATCAGCACCATGCCCAGCGAGATCTCCTTGAGCGGCTTGTCGAAATAGGGCTCGCAGCACGCCCGTACCGCGCTCTCCAGTTCCTCCACCCGCGTATGGGCCGGCACCCAGCCCGACTCCACGTGCAGCAACGCCACGCGATGGTAGTCGCGGCGGAAGAAGGCGATGAAGTTCTGCGCCAGGTAGTTCTTGTCGAACTCGGACAGCGCGCCGACGATGCCGAAATCCAGCGCAATGTAGCGCCCAAAACTCTGCGGCGCCACCGACACCAGGATATTGCCCGGGTGCATGTCGGCGTGGAAGAACCCGTCACGGAACACCTGCGTGAAGAAGATCTCTACGCCCTCCTCCGCCAGCAGGTGCATGTCGACGCCAGCCGCCCTGAGCGACTCGGTGCGCGAGATGGGGATCCCATGCATGCGCTCCATCACGAAGACCTCGCTGCTGCACCAGTCCCAGAACACCTCGGGCACCAGCAGCAGCTTGGTGTCGGCAAAGTTGCGGCGCAGCTGGCTGGCGTTGGCGGCCTCGATCATCAGGTCGAGTTCGTCGTGCAGGTATTTGTCGAACTCGGCGACGACCTCGCGCGGCTTCAGGCGCTTGCCGTCAGCCCAGAAACGCTCAAGCCAGGCGGCCAGGTCCCGCATCAGCGCCAGGTCGCTGTCGATGACCGGCAGCATGCCCGGGCGCAGGACCTTCACGGCGACTTCGCGGCCGTGGTTGGGGCCGCCCTTCAGGATGGCGAAGTGAACCTGGGCGATGGACGCGCTGGCCACCGGCTTGTGGTCGAAGCTCTCGAACAGCGTCGCCAGCTTCCGGCCCAGCGAGCGCTCGATGATCTTGACCGCCACGACCGAATCGAACGGCGGCACCTGGTCCTGCAGCTTGGCGAGCTCGTCGGCGATGTCCTCGGGCATCAGGTCGCGCCGGGTGGAGAGCACCTGGCCAAACTTGACGAAGATCGGCCCCAGGCGCGTCAGCGCCAGGCGCAGGCGTTCGCCCCGGGGCATGTCGAGCTTGCGGCCAATGGTAATGACACGCACCAGGAAACGGATGCGGCGGCTCTTGAAACCAGACAGCACGAGTTCGTCCAGGCCGTAGTAGAGGATGACGAAAACGATCTTGCAAAGGCGCAGGAAGCGGGTCATGCAGGTTCTTCAGTGTTGGGGCCGTGCTGCTTGGCCGGTCTGGCAATGGATAAAGCCGTGGATGCGCAATTGAGCAGGGGTCTGGCGGCGGCAGGCCGCGGGCGATCAGCGATGGGCGGACGGCAACGTGCCGGCGCCACGCTCGGAGCGGGTGCGCTGCTCCAGCTTTTCCAGCCGCTTTTCCAGCCGGGCGAGGTCGTCGCGCAGCGCGCTCACACCGGCGCCGAACTCGTCGAGCGCCGCGTGGCGCACCAGGGTCGGCTGCTCGTCGAGCAGATATTCGGTCACGTTATCGACCAGCGCGCGACCCACCCGCGTGGCCTGGGCATGCACCTGCTGCACGCCGTCCACCACCCGTTGCGCCACGCTATCGCTCACCGGGCCGCCCAGGATGCCGCGCAATGCGCGCGACAGGTCCTCGGCCGCATCCCAGCGCAGGCTGCGGGCCAGCGTGGAGACCGTGTTGGCCAGCTCGGCATCTCCCTCGATGCGCACATGCTTCATCGCCGCCGCCTGGCCGCCGCCCGCCACGTCCGAAGCCACCAGCGGCCACTGCTGCAGCGGCACGGTCAGCGTGACCGCCGGGGTTTCATCCACCGGGGCCAGCTCCGTCAGGCCCTGCCCCGTCACCTTCAATGCGAGCGTGAACGCGGCCGCGTCAAAGCGGATGATGCGGCCAGCGAAGGGCTGGAGCATGGTGGTTGCCCAGGGTTCCTGTTCCAGCAGGTGGTTCAGGGCGGTGATCGGGGGGGTGGCCAGGGGGGTGGGGAGGGTGGTCATGATTGGATTGGGCGGGGCTGGGGGCGGGCCTTTCAGGGTAGTGGGTTGGGTTGGTCGGTTCTAAAGTCAAAATCAACTTCAACGGCTTAACGTCAAAAGCAACTGCAGTTTCGCCGCCCCGCAGGGGGGGTGAAACTGCCTTTGACGTTGACTTTGACTTTCAAATCAAGCAACGCCCCCCAACCCCCGCAAACAAAAAAAGCCCACGTTTTCACGTGGGCCTCCATTCTATGCCACCTGCCGGCCTTGAACCTGCCGGCAAGGCACTCCCTGCACTCAGGAAGTTTGTTGGATCCCTGCCAGCAGCCAGCCGCCGGGGCCGCTTACCGGCTTGGCCAGATTCCAGACTTCGGCGAAGGGCTGGGCGGGATCGCCGGCCTTTTCGCGGATCATGCCGGAGAAGCGCACGCTGGCCAGATGCTGGGCCGGGCTGTCTTCGATGCCGAGCAGTTCGGCTTCCAGCGTGACCACGTCGGTCTTGTTGACCTCGGTGCCGCGCTCGGACAGGTCCATCTTGATCTCGGCGAACATTTCCGGCGTGGTGAACTCGCGGATGTCCTCGAGATTGCCGGCGTCCCAGGCTGCCTGCAGGCGTACGTAGTAGACCTTGGCGTTGCGCAGGAAGGCTTGGGTGTCGAAGTCGGCCGGCACGCCCCAGGGCTGGGCCGCGCCTGCTGCCGCTGCCGCGCCAGCCATCACCGGTGCGGCGGACTGCATCGATGCGACGGAACCGGGCGTGGGCATTACCGGATTGGGTGCGCCAGCCGGCACTTGTTGGCGCAGAACCGGTTCGTTGCTGCCGCCAAACCCGTTACCCGAGCCGCTGCCGGCTGCCGCACCGGCATAGGCCGGTTGCTGCGGCGCCTTGGCGCCACCGCGGAACTTGCGGATCAGCCAGATTGCGGCGAATGCCACCAGGGCGATCAGGATCAGGTTGGACAGGAAGCCCATGGCGGCGCCACCCAGGCCGAAGTGCGACAGCAGCCAGCCAATGCCCAGGCCGGCGGCGATGCCGCCAAGCATGCCACCCCAGTTACGCTTGGGTGCGGCAGCAGCGGCTGCCCCCGCGCCGGCGGCGGCGGGCGCGGCTTGCTGGGCCGGTGCCTGCTGCGCGGGCGTCTGGTTCGGCGATTGCTGTGCCGGTGCCTGCTGGCGTTGCGTCACGCCGGACGATTGCTTGCCGATGCTGCGCGACCCGCCGAGGCGTTTGGCATTGGCGTCGAGCGCCATGCCGAGGGCGAGCGTGCCAATCAGCACACCCGCCATGAATTTTGCGCGAAATAGCGACATATCAGTGCTTCCCCTGTTAAGTTCGCTCATTTTTCTTTGAGCCTATATCAGTCTAGTACTTTCGCCCGACGTGGAGTGCCACCACTCCCGCTGTCAGGTTGAAGTATTCGACATTCTCCAGGCCCGCATGTTCCATCAGCCGTACAAGTGAAGCCTGGTCTGGATGCATTCTGATCGATTCAGCCAGATAGCGATAGCTATCGGAATCCTGTACCACGCGCTGTCCCAGCCACGGCAAGAACTTCAGGGAATACATGTCGTAGGCCTTTTCCAGCGGCTTCCACACCTTGGAGAACTCCAGCACCATGACTTTGCCGCCCGGCTTGATCACCCGGCGCATCTCGGACAGTGCCACCTCCTTGTGCGTCATGTTGCGCAGCCCGAAGGACACGGTGACCAGGTCGAAGTGGTTGTCCGGGAACGGAATCCGCTCGGCGTCACAGAGACAGGTGGGGATGACGATGCCTTTATTCAACAAGCGATCGCGTCCAACCCGGAGCATCGACTCATTGATGTCGGTCAGCCAGACCTCGCCGGTGGGCCCGGCCTGGCGCGCGAAGGCCTTGGCCAGGTCGCCGGTGCCGCCGGCAATGTCGAGCACCTTGAAGCCAGGCCGCACGCCGGCCTGGGCGATGGTGAACATCTTCCACAGCCGGTGCATGCCGCCGGACATCAGGTCGTTCATGACGTCGTACTTGTTGGCCACCGAATGGAAGACTTCGGCTACCTTGCCGGCCTTCTCTTCTTCCTTGACCTTCTCGAACCCGAAGTGGGTCTCGCTCATAACTCGCTCCAGAACTCAGTAATGGCCCGCGGGGACACGCAATCTCAATGGCTGCCGCAGGCATGGCCGCCGGGGGCCACCATGGGGGTGTCGCGATCGACGCCGGCCGCTTGCAGCCGCTCCAGGTAGGACTGCCAGATGGCGTCCTGCTGGGCGCCCAGGCGGTAAAGCAGTTCCCAGGAATAGATGCCGGTATCGTGGCCATCGGAAAAACGGATCAGGATGGCGTAGTTGCCGACCGGCTCCACCGCGGCGATGGTGACGTCGCGCTTGCCGGTCTGCAGCACTTCCTGGCCCGGGCCGTGGCCCTGCACTTCGGCCGAGGGTGAGTTCACCCTCAGGTATTCGAACGGCAGCCGGAAGCTGGAACCGTTGTCAAAACCCACCTCCAGCACGCGCGACTGGGTGTGCACGGTGAGGGCGGTGGGATGGGGAGTATCTTTTTCGAGGCCTGCCATGATGGGTGGCGCGCGGCTGTGGGCGAGCCGCAGGTTGCGGCCACACCGGCCTTTACGCTTCGTGTACGACCCGATAGCTTACCGCAGCCGCCTCGCCTTGCCCATCGTGCTCCGCCTCCCAGTGCGCTCCGTCGGCCGCGACATAGCGCAGGCGCTTGCCATGGAAGGCGGCAACCGTGCTGCGGTGGGCAATGCTGATGATCGCCGCGCCGGGCAGGGCGTCCACCATCAGGCTGTACATCGCGCTTTCGGTTTCCTCATCGAGCGCGCTGGTGGCCTCGTCCAGGAACAGGTAGTCGGGCTTTTGCAGCAGCGCGCGCGCAAAGGCCAGGCGCTGCTGCTCGCCCGGCGAGAGGCGCAGCGACCAGTTGTCGAACACGTCGAGCTGCTCGGCCAGGGCGCCGAGCCGGGCTTCGCGCAGCACCTTCTGCAAGGTTTCGCGGCTATGCGCGGTGCCGGCGTCGGGATAGGCCAGCGCATCGGCCAGCGAGCCGATCGGCAGGTAGCTGCGCTGCGGCAGGAACAGCATGCGAGCCGCGCCGGGCATGGCTACCGTGCCGCTGCCGTAGGGCCAGATCCCGGCCAGCGCGCGGAACAGCACGCTCTTGCCGCAACCCGAGGGGCCGCTGACCAGCCAGCGTTCGCCGGGCGCGATCTGCAGCGAGAACGGCGCCACCAGCGGCCGCTGGTGGATCTCGCCGCCGTTGCCGGTGCGCACCGGCAGCGCGAGCGCGAGGGTATTGATGCGGATGCCATCGTTATCCGCCTCGGCACCGGCATCGGCCTTGACCACCTCGATGTCGCGCACGCCGGTGTGCTCCTGGTCCTGGCGCTCCGCCACGCGGATGGCGTCGCGAAAGTCGATCAGCCGGTTGGCCGCGGCCTTCCAGCCGACCAGCGTCGCGTAGTTATCGACGAACCAGGACAGGGCGCCCTGCACCTGGCCGAACGCCGAGCTCACCTGCATCAACCCGCCCAGCGTCATCTTGCCGGCGAAGTACCGCGGAGCGGCCACGATCAGCGGGAAGATGATGGCGAACTGGCTATAGCCGGAATTGACGAAGGTCAGGCGCCGCGTATAACGCATCAACTGGTTCCAGTTGGCGCGAATGCGGTCGAAGCGCGAGCGCAGGCCGGCCTGCTCGGTCGGCTCCCCCCGGTACAGCGCCACCGGCTCGCTGTTCTCGCGCAGGCGCACCAGCGTGAAGCGGAAATCCGCCTCGTACTGCTCCTGCTGGTAGCTAAGCCCGATCAGCGGCCGGCCCACCAGGTGGGCAATCAGCGACCCGATCACCGCGTAGGCGATGGCGAACCACACCATATAGCCAGGAATAACGATCTCATTGCCGCCGAGCATGAAGCTGATCGGCCCGGACACCGCCCACAGGATGCCGACGAAGGACAGCAGCGTTACCACCGAATTGAGCAGCCCGAGCGACAGCGTCAGGGCGCCGTCGGTAAACGAGCGCAGGTCGTCGGCCAGCCGCTGGTCGGGGTTGTCGGTGGTATGGGTCTGCTCGATGCGGTAGTACGCCTGATGACTGAGCCAGTGGTCCATGAAGCGCCCCGTCATCCACGTACGCCAGCGCATTTGCAGCATCATGGTGTAGTACTGACGCGAGATGGCCGCCACGATGAAGAAACCGGCAATCCAGGAAAAGCGGATCAGCAGGGTCTTGAAGGAGGCGTAGTCGTGCTGCTCCAGCGCGTTGTAGAACACGCGGGTCCAGTCATTGAGCAGCACATTGATATAGACGATGCCAAGATTAAGCGCAACCACGAAGGCCAGCAGCCCGAGACCGGCCTTGCGGTCCTCGGATATCCAGTAAGGCTTGATCAGGCTCCAGGTCTCGCCCATGCGCAGGCGGCTCTGGATCTTGAGGGCACGGGCCGGCACGGCCGGGCCTGGAACGGTAACGGAAGTCGGTGTGGACATGGCACCTTTCGCGCAAGCGGGCCAGGGCTGATCCACGGGCCCCGCTCTTGTGGGAATGAAGACAACGGGTGTTAGAAGACGGCGCTGCCCGGCTGGTTCCGGAAATTCAAAAAAACCGGCAGCAATGCCAGCACGGCACGGGTGCGCCTACGCCAGGCGTCAGCCTGCTTCGTCCAGTTTCGCCAGGGCCGCGCGCAAGGCCGGCAGGCGCTGCGCAAGGCCGGCCAGGCGCGCGGCATCGGGCTCGCGCTGCGCAGCCGCCCAGACGGCTTCCGGAAAATGGGTATCCCAGCGGTAGCGTGGAATGATATGCCAGTGCAGGTGCGGCACCATATTGCCGAAGGCGGCCAGGTTGACCTTGTCGGGCGCCATGACATCGCGCACCGTGCGCTCCACCCGCGCCACCAGCCGCATCAGCCAGGCCTGGTCGTCCTCGGGCAGGTCGGTCTGCTCGGCCACGTGGCCATTCCACACCACCCGGCAGAAGCCGGGAAAGCGCTCGTGCTCGACCAGGATGACCCGGGCGCGCTCGCCGCGCCAGGCCAGTTCGCCGCCGTCGGTGTCGCACAGGGGGCAGTTGGGGACGCGGTTCATGCGGGCGCTCCCGCTACATCAACCCGCCGTCCAAAGTCAGCTCCCCTCTCCCGCCCCGCGGGAGAGGGGTTGGGGGAGAGGGTGGGAGCTTGCTCGGAGTGAGAGCCTGCGGGCTGGCGACCGTCCGCCCTCTCCCCCGGCCCCGCTTGACACGGTTGCTCTCCCGCAAGCGGGAGAGGGGAGCAAACCAGAGGCTTGTCGAAGCGCATCGTGCTTACCGCCCTCGCCTCCCCCATCACACCAGCACCCGCTCGATGCCGCCCGAGTTGGCCTTGGCCACGTAGTCCGGCATCCAGTTCTCGCCCAGCAGGTGCTTGGCCATCTCCACCACGATGTAGTCCGCCGTGACCGTGGCATCTTCCTTGTAGCGCGACAAACCCTGCAGGCAGGACGGGCAGCTGGTCAGGATCTTGACGTCACCCACAAAGCCGTCGGTGCGCAGCTTGTCCGCGCCCTTGGTCATTTCCTCTTCCTTGCGGAAGCGGATCTGGGTGGAGATGTCGGGGCGCGACACCGCCAGCGTGCCGGACTCGCCGCARCAACGCTCGTTCTTCTCGATCTTGCTACCGCCTTCGTTGCCGCCCATCAGCTCGTTGACGAGCTTGGTCGGGTCCATGGTCTTGATCGGGGTGTGGCAGGGGTCGTGGTACATATAGCGCGTACCGGTCACGCCCTCCAGCTTGACGCCCTTCTCCAGCAGGTATTCGTGGATGTCGATGATGCGGCAGCCCGGGAAGATCTTGTCGAACTCATACCCGGCAAGCTGGTCGTAGCAGGTCCCGCAGCTCACCACCACAGTCTTGATATCGAGGTAGTTGAGCGTGTTGGCGACCCGGTGGAACAACACCCGGTTGTCGGTGACCATCTTCTCGGCCTTGTCGAACTGGCCGTTGCCGCGTTGCGGATAGCCGCAGCACAGGTAGCCCGGCGGCAGCACGGTCTGCACGCCCACATGCCACAACATGGCTTGCGTGGCGAGGCCCACCTGCGAGAACAGCCGCTCCGAGCCGCAGCCCGGGAAGTAGAACACCGCCTCGGTCTCGGGCGAAGTCCGCTTCGGGTCGCGGATGATCGGCACGATCTCGTTGTCTTCGATGTCCAGCAGCGCGCGCGCGGTCTTCTTGGGCAGGTTGCCCGGCATCTTCTTGTTGATGAAGTGGATCACCTGCTCTTGCACCGGCGCGCGGCCCACCGTGGCGGGCGGATGCGCGGTCTGCTTCCTGGCGAACTTCTTGAGTACGTCGTTGCCCAGGCGCTGCGCCTTGTAGCCCCAGTCGATCATGACCTTGCGGGTCATGTTGATGGTCTGCGGGCTGGTGGCGTTGAGGAAGAACATCGACGCGGCGGTGCCGGGATTGAACTTCTTCTGCCCCATCTTGCGCAGCAGGTTGCGCATGTTCATCGACACGTCGCCGAAGTCGATCTTGACCGGGCACGGCGTCACGCACTTGTGGCAGACCGTGCAATGGTCGGCCACGTCGGAGAACTCGTCCCAGTGCTTGATCGAGATGCCGCGGCGGGTCTGCTCCTCGTACAGGAAGGCCTCCACCAGCAGCGAGGTCGCCAGGATCTTGTTGCGCGGGCTGTACAGCAGGTTGGCGCGCGGCACGTGGGTGGCGCACACCGGCTTGCACTTGCCACAGCGCAGGCAGTCCTTGACGCTGTCGGCAATGGCGCCGATATCGCTCTGCTGCATGATGATGGACTCATGCCCCATCAGCCCGAACGACGGCGTATAGGCATTGCGCAGGTCGGCGCCGGGCAACAGCTTGCCCTTGTTGAAGCGGCCCTGCGGATCCACCCGCTGCTTGTACTCGCGGAATTCGCCGATCTCGTCCTCGGTCAGGAACTCCAGCTTGGTGATGCCGATGCCGTGCTCGCCGGAAATCACGCCGTCCAGCGAGCGCGCCAGCGCCATGATGCGGGCCACCGCGCGGTGGGCGTCCTGCAGCATGTCGTAGTCGTCCGAGTTGACCGGGATATTGGTGTGCACGTTGCCGTCGCCGGCGTGCATGTGCAGCGCCACGAAGACGCGGCTGCGCAGCACCTGCTTGTGGATCTTCTGCGCTTCGTCGAGGATGGGCTTGAACTCGCCGCCGTTGAAGATATTGCGCAGTTCGGCGCGCACTTCGCTCTTCCAGGACACGCGGATGGTGCGGTCCTGCAGCAGGTGGAACACGGTGGCGTCCGGCTGCAGCGCGAGGCGCGCCTCGAAAGCCTGGCCGAGCAGGCCCAGGCCGTGGCCGATCAGCGACGCGCGCGCGGTGGCCAGCGGCGTATCCAGGTGGTCCTGCAGGTAGGTCCAGCGCGAGCGGATCTCGCGCAGCAGCTGCAGCGCGTGCTGCACGCGGTCTTCCAGCAGCTCGGCGCTGGGGATCTCGTTGGCGTCGTCGCTGCGGCCCAGCGGCAGGTTGCCGCGCGCGAAGAAGGCTTCCAGCGCATCGGTCAGCTGGAGCTTGTTCTTGATCGACAGCTCGATATTGATGCGTTCGATGCCGTCGGTGTACTCGCCCATGCGCGGCAGCGGGATCACCACGTCTTCATTGATCTTGAAGGCGTTGGTGTGCTTGGCGATGGCAGCGGTGCGGGAGCGGTCCAGCCAGAACTTCTTGCGGGCCTCCGGGCTGACCGCGACGAAGCCTTCGCCGCTCTTGCCGTTGGCCATGCGGATGACTTCCGAGGTGGCGCGGGCGACCGCGTCCTGGTCATCGCCGACGATGTCGCCGATCAACACCATCTTCGGGAAGGCATTGCGCTTGCTCTTGGTAGCGTATCCCACCGCGCGCAGGTAGCGCTCGTCCAGGTGCTCCAGGCCGGCCAGGATGGCGCCGCCGGGGGTACGCGATTCGGCGTCGAGGTAATCCTTGATTTCCACGATGCTGGGAATGGCGTCGCGCGCCTGGCCGAAGAACTCCAGGCAGACCGTGCGCACATGCGCCGGCATGCGGTGCAGGATCCAGCGCGCGCTGGTGATGATGCCGTCGCAGCCTTCCTTCTGGATGCCGGGCAGGCCCGCCAGGAACTTGTCGGTGACGTCCTTGCCCAGGCCTTCCTTGCGGAACTTGCGCCCTTCGATGGCCAGGGTTTCCGTGCGCAGCGGCTTTTCGCCGGGCGCGCGGTTGCCGTCCGACCACTTGAGCTCGAAGGTGGCGACCGCCACGTCATGGATCTTGCCCAGGTTGTGGTCCAGGCGCGTGACTTCCAGCCAGTTGCCTTCCGGGTCCACCATGCGCCACCAGGCCAGGTTGTCCAGCGCGGTGCCCCACAGCACGGCCTTCTTGCCGCCGGCGTTCATGGCCACGTTGCCGCCGATGCAGGAGGCATCGATCGAGGTCGGGTCGACTGCGAACACCAGCCCGGCCTTGTCCGCCGCATCCGCCACGCGGCGCGTCACCACGCCAGCGCCGGAGAAGATGGTGCCGACTTTGTGCGCCACGCCCGGCAGGTCGGTCTGCTCGACCGGCCCGAGTTGTTCCAGCTTCTCGGTGTTGATGACCGCGCTCATCGGCGTCAGCGGCACGGCGCCGCCGGTATAGCCGGTGCCGCCTCCGCGCGGGATGATGGTCAGGCCCAGCTCGAAGCAGCCCTTGACCATGCCGGCGATCTCTTCCTCGGTGTCCGGGGTGAGGACCACGAAGGGATATTCCACGCGCCAGTCGGTCGCGTCGGTCACATGCGAGACGCGGGACAGGCCGTCGAACTTGATGTTGTCCTTCTGCGTGATGCGGCCCAGCACGCGCTGGGTGCGCTTGCGCAGGTCATAGGCATCCGCGAACTCCTGCTTGAAGTCCTCGATGGCCTGCTTGGCAAAGCTGACCAGCTGCTCGACCCGGTGGGAGCGGTCCTCCGCGGCCGGCTCGGCGTGCTCGGCACGGTCGGCGGCACGGCGCTTTTCGACCTCGGAGAGCCGGTGGTGCAGTGCCGTAACCAGCATCTGGCGGCGCTTGGGGTTCTCCAGCAGGTCGTCCTGCAGGTAGGGATTGCGGCGCACCACCCAGATATCGCCCAGCACTTCATACAGCATGCGGGCGGAGCGGCCGGTGCGGCGTTCGCCGCGCAGCTCGGCCAGGATACGCCAGGCTTCTTCGCCTAGCAGCCTGATGACAATCTCGCGATCCGAGAATGACGTGTAGTTATAAGGGATCTCTCGCAGGCGCGCAGGCGCATCCTGCGCGGCGAGTTTGGCATCGAGCACGAGTGGGGCGTTCATGGGGAGGGGACCGCTTCCTGTAGCGCACGGAGACGGTGCGCCGGATCGTCTTTAAAGGGCAATTGTACTTCAAGGCCTGCTTTCGCCGCACCGCAACATGGCAGAACCTTGCTTGGGCAAGGGTTGCTTTACCCTTGCCGTGACGCGAGAGGCGCTGGCTAGAACAGGCTTTTGAGGCTGGCTGCGATGCCATGCCAGAAACTATTCGGGATCCAGAGCAGGGCAATCGTCATGGCAAGGTAGCGCAGAAACTTGCCAATCGCCATGTAAACCAGGCTGGGCCAGAACGACAGCCGGAGCCAGCCCGCCAAAGTGCACAAAGGATCACCAATCCCGGGCAGCCACGATACCAGCAGGGTCGGCGGCCCCAGCCGGCGCATCCACCGGAAGTAGCGCGCATCCAGCGGCGGCTTGCGCGGCTGGCGGGGGTGGCGGCGGTGTTCGGCGTGCTCCTCCTCGTGCACGCGCTGCTGGCGCCGCTTGCGCAAGCGCACCACGGCCAGCTTGGCCGCGTAGCCAAGCCACCAGTCGATGGCACCGCCCGCGGTATTGCCGAGCGTGGCAACGACGATGGCCGGCCAGAATAGATGTGGATTCAGCTTGATATACGCGAAGACCGCCGGCTCCGAGCCCAGGGGCAGCAAGGTGGCGGACACCAGGCTGACCACGAAGATAGCCGGCAAGCCCACCTTGGGCAGGGCAACGGTTTCGAACAGCCAGTCGATGAAGCCTTCCATATAAAGAGATTTGGTGCCGGAGCGAGGTGAATGCGGTGTGGCGGTCGGGCGGCGGGCCATTCTAGCAGCGCCATCCTGCACGCCCGCGACCGACGCCGTGCGCGCCCTCTGGCAGCGCCAGGTGGCGAAGGGGCAACCCGCATGGCATGCGCCTGAGATTTGTGATTAACTGTTAGAGCATGCCGCAGCCAAACGTTCGCGGCGCGGCATTGCTAGGCCATTGTCAGACATTACCCGGCAGCACCGCAGTACCGCAGTACCAACATCACGAAATAGCCGTACCCAACAAAACGGCAGCAACGCGTCGTGGCCAGTCCCGCGCAGTTTTTTCGGGATTCAGGGATTGGTCGTGCACGTGTCCACCCACATGGAGACAAGCATGGCGATTCCTATCCGCCTGACCGTCAACGGCCGCGCCGTCGACGCGCAGGTAGAACCCCACACCCTTCTCGTCCAGTTCCTGCGCGAACAACTCCGCCTGACCGGCACCCATGTCGGCTGCGACACCGCCCAATGCGGCGCCTGCACCGTGCACATGGATGGCCGCGCGGTCAAGTCGTGCAACATGCTGGCGCTGCAGGCGGATGGCGCCAGCATCACCACCATCGAAGGACTCGCCCCGGAGGGCCAGCTCCACCCCATGCAGGAAGCCTTCCGCAACTGCCACGGCTTGCAGTGCGGCTTCTGCACGCCCGGCATGGTGATGAGCGCCATCGCGCTGGTCAGGCAGCAGCCCAATGCCGACGCCGCCGCCATCCGCGAGCAGCTCGAAGGCAACCTGTGCCGCTGTACCGGCTACCACAACATCGTGCGCGCGGTGCAGGAAGGCCAGTCCGCGATGCATGGCGTCAGCGCTGAATAAGGGGACCGCCATGAACGCACCTGACAACCAGCACCTGATCGGCGCCTCGGTCAAGCGCAAGGAAGACTACCGCTTTCTCACCGGCAACGGCCAGTACACCGACGACATTGTGCTGCCGCAGCAAAGCTACGGCTACTTCCTGCGCTCGCCGCACGCGCACGCCCGCATCGTCTCCATCGACAAGACCGAGGCACTCGCCTCGCCCGGCGTGGTCGCCATCTTCACCGGCGACGACGTGGCGGCCGACAAGGTCGGCGGCCTGCCCTGCGGCTGGCTGATCCACAGCATCGACGGCAGCCCGATGAAGGAGCCGCCGCACCCCGTGCTGGCGCAGGGCAAGGCCCGCCACGTGGGCGACCAGGTCGCGCTGGTGATCGCCGAAACGCTGCAGCAAGCCAAGGACGCCGCCGAGAAGATCGACGTGCAATACGACGAACTGCCCGCCGTGGTGAACACCGCCCACGCTGCCTCGGCCACCTCGCTGGTACATGACGACGTGCCCGAGAACACCAGCTACATCTGGGGCCATGGCGACCGCGCCGCCACCGACGCCGCCTTTGCCAAGGCCGCCCACGTGACCACGCTGGAGATCATCAACAACCGGCTGATCCCCAACGCCATCGAGCCGCGCGCCGTCAATGCCAGCTACACCCGGCAGGACGACAGCTACACGGTCTACGTATCGAACCAGAACCCCCACGTGGAGCGCCTGCTGATGGGCGCCTTCGTGCTCGGCCTGCCGGAGTCGCGCCTGCGCATCATCGCGCCGGATGTGGGCGGCGGCTTCGGCTCCAAGATCTTCCTGTACGCGGAAGACGTGGCGCTGACCTGGGCCTCGAAGAAGATCAAGCGCCCGATCAAGTGGACCGCCGAACGCTCGGAGTCCTTCCTGACCGATGCGCACGGCCGCGACCACGTCACCAAGGCCGAGCTGGCGATGGACGCCGACGGCAAGTTCCTGGCCATGCGGGTGCACACCACTGCCAATATGGGCGCCTACCTGTCGACCTTCGCGTCGAGCGTGCCGACCATCCTGTACGCCACGCTGCTGGCCGGGCAGTACACCACGCCGGCGATCTATGCCGAAGTGCGCGCCGTGTTCACCAACACCGCGCCGGTAGACGCTTACCGCGGCGCGGGCCGCCCGGAAGCCACCTATGTGGTGGAGCGGCTGGTGGAAGCCGCAGCGCGCGAAATGAAGATGGACCCGGCGGAAATCCGCCGCAAGAACTTCATCCACGACTTCCCCTACGCCACCCCGGTCGGCCTGACCTACGACACCGGCGACTACGAGCCGTGCCTGGCACGCGCGCAGGAACTCGCCGACGTCAAAGGCTTTCCCGCGCGTCGCGAAGAAGCGAAGCAGCGCGGCAAGCTGCTCGGCCTGGGCTACTCCTGCTACATCGAGGCATGCGGGCTGGCGCCGTCGAATATCGCCGGCGCGCTGGGCGCGCGCGCGGGACTGTTCGAGGTGGGCGAGATCCGTGTCCACCCGACCGGCACCGTGACCGTCTTCACCGGCTCGCACAGCCACGGCCAGGGGCATGAAACCACCTTCGCGCAGATCGTGGCGGACCGGCTCGGCATTGCGCTGGATGCCGTGGAAGTGGTGCACGGCGACACCGGCCGCGTGCCGTTCGGCATGGGCACCTATGGCTCGCGCTCGCTGTCGGTAGGCGGCTCGGCCATCATGAAGGCGCTCGACAAGATCGAAGCCAAGGCCAAGAAGATCGCGGCCCACTTGCTGGAGGCCTCGGACGCCGACATCGAGTTCAAGAACGGCACGTTCAGCGTGGCCGGCACCGACCGCAGCAAGACCTTCGGCGAGGTTGCGCTCACCGCCTACGTGCCGCACAACTACCCGCTCGACAAGCTGGAGCCGGGCCTGAACGAAAACGCCTTCTACGACCCGACCAACTTCACCTATCCATCGGGCGCCTACATCTGCGAGGTGGAAGTCGATCCGGACACCGGCGAGAGCAAGGTGATCAAGTTCACCGCGGTGGACGATTTCGGCAACATCATCAACCCGATGATCGTCGAAGGCCAGGTGCACGGCGGCATCGGCCAGGGCCTCGGCCAGGCCATGCTGGAACAGTGCGTGTACGACGACGACAGCGGCCAGTTGCTGACCGGCTCCTACATGGACTACGCCATGCCGCGCGCCGGCGACCTGCCGGATTTCACGGTGGAAACCGCCAAGGGCACGCCCTGCACGCATAACCCGCTGGGCGTGAAAGGCTGCGGCGAGGCCGGCGCGATCGGCTCACCGCCGGCCTTCATCAACGCGCTGGTGGATGCGCTCTCGCCGCTTGGCGTGCGCGACATCCAGATGCCCGCCACGCCGCACCGCGTGTGGCAGGCCATCCGCCACGCGCAGGCCCCTAACTGAGATCGGAGGCACACCATGTACGCATTCAATTTCGAACGCGCCGCCGATACCAAGGCGGCTGTGGACAAACTCAAGGCGGACCCCGACGCCAAGTACCTCGGCGGCGGCCAGAGCCTGCTGGCCGCGATGAAGCTACGCCTGGCCGCGCCATCCGCGCTGATCGACGTAGCCCGCATTCCCGGCATGGCGGATATCCGTGTCGAGAACGATGAGCTGGTGATCGGCGCGGCGGCACGCCATGCCGACGTGGCGGCCAACGCCGACGTGCGCCAGCGCATTCCCGCGCTGGCCGCGCTGGCCGACGGCATCGGCGACCGCCAGGTGCGCGCGATGGGCACGCTGGGCGGCTCGCTCGCCAACGACGATCCGGCCGCCTGCTACCCAGCGGCCGTGCTCGCGCTCAACGCCACGGTGGTCACCGACCGCCGCAATATCGCCGCCGACAGCTTCTTCAAGAGCCTCTACGAAACCGCGCTGGAACCCGATGAGCTGATCACCGCCGTGCGCTTTCCCACGCCGGACAAGGCTGCCTACATCAAGTTTCGCAACCCGGCATCGCGCTTCGCGCTGGTGGGCGTGATGGTGGCGCAGTTCGGCAAGGTGGTGCGGGTCGCGGTCACCGGCGCGGCCGACAGCGTGTTCCGCAGCGCACCGCTGGAGCAGGCGCTGGCAGCCAGCTTCACGCCAGCGGCAGCGCGCGCGGTGGTGGTGGATGCAAGCAAGCTGAACACCGACCTGCATGCCTCCGCCGAGTACCGCGCGCACCTGATCCCGGTGCTGGCGGCGCGCGCGGTGGAGCAGGCGCTGAAAAGCTAAGGGAGGAAGCCGGAGCGAAGCGCCCGCACTCGCCAAGCCGGGCGTGTTCGCTTCGCGCTCACGCCCGCCCTCTCCCACAGCCCCTCTCGCACCACGTGGGAGAGGGGAGCCAACCGGCTAGCGCCCATGCTTCCCCAGTCCATCGACCAGACCGCCGCCCTGCTGGAGGCACAGCAGTACTTCGCCGATCGCGAAACCGCCACCGTGCTGTACCTGGCGCTGCGCATGCAGCGCCCGCTCTTCCTCGAAGGCGAGCCCGGGGTGGGCAAGACCGCGCTGGCGCGGGCCATGGCCGACGCGCTCGGCACGCGCTTGCTGCGCCTGCAATGCTACGAGGGGCTCGATGCCTCCAGCGCGCTGTACGAATGGGACTACCCGCGCCAGATCATGGCGCTGCGCCTGGCGGAAGCGCGCGGCGAGCGGCCCGACACGCAATCGCTGTATCACGACGATTTCCTGCTCAAGCGCCCCTTGCTGGAATCCCTGCTGCCCGACCCGGCCGCGCCCGGCATCCCGCGCGTGCTGCTGATCGACGAGATCGACCGCGCCGACGAACCCTTCGAAGCCTTCCTGCTGGAGGTGCTGTCCGAGTTCCAGGTGTCGATCCCCGAGATCGGCGTGATCCGGGCCGAGCAGCCGCCGCTCATCATCGTCACCTCCAACCGGACCCGCGAGGTGCATGACGCGCTCAAGCGCCGCTGCCTGTACCAATGGATGGGCTATCCCCAGCGCGAGCGCGAACTGCAGATCGTGGCCGCGCGCGCTCCCGAGGCCGCCGCCGCGCTGCAGCACCAGGCCATCGACTTCATCCACCGGCTGCGCGGCATCGACCTGTTCAAGTCGCCCGGCATCGCCGAGGCCATCGACTGGTGCCGCGCGCTGGCCGCGCTGGGCGTCTGCGAGCTCGATCCGCAATCGGTGCGCGACACGCTGGGCGTGCTGCTCAAGTACCAGGACGACCTGGCCCGGGTCGATGGCCCCACCGTGGCCGAGCTGCTCGCCAGCCGGGCGCCGGGAGCCTGAGCCATGCCCCGGCTCCATCCGGACGCTCCGCTGGCCGCCGCGCCACCCGCTGGCACGCTGCCCATGCTGGCGCGCAACGTCACGCATTTCGTGCGGCTGCTGCGCGATGCCGGCTTTGCGCTGTCGCCCGCACAGGCTGTGGATACGCTGCTGGCGCTGCAATACGTGGACATCGGCAGGCGCGACGAGGTGCGYGCGGCCATGGCAGCCCTAATGGTGAGCGGGCCCGACCAGCGCCTGTTGTTCGACGCCGCGTTCGACCTGTTCTGGCGCGACCCGGACTGGGAGGGCAAGCTGCGCGCCCTGCTGCTGCCGCGCGTGGATGCCGGCGCACCGCCGCCGCCGCGCAACAACCGGCTGGCCGACGCGCTCGCCGCCCAGCGCCCGCCCGAGTCCGGCCGACGTGGCGAGGACCACGTCGAGCGCTTCACCGCGCCGCTCACCTTCTCCGCGCAGGAGCGCCTGGCGCAACGCGACTTTGAAACCCTCGGCGCGGAAGAATGGCGCGCGCTGCAGCACATGATCCGCGCCCGCCACGCGCGCCTGGCCACAGAGCGCACGCGCCGCCTGCGCGCCGCCGCCAGCGGACCGCACGCCGACCTGCGCGCCAGCGCCCGGCTTGCAGTGCGCCAGCAAGGCGAATGGCTGCGCTGGAAATACCGCCGCCGCGCCGAGCGCCGCCCACCGCTGGTGCTGCTGCTCGACATCTCCGGCTCGATGAGCCAGTACTCGCGCGCGGTGCTGTACTTCTGCCATGCGCTGATGCAATCGCGCGAGCGGCTCTCTGTGTTCCTGTTCGGCACCCGGCTGACCAACATCACCCGCTGGCTGCGCGAACGCGACCCGGACGAGGCGGTTGGCGCCATCACGGGCCAGGTGCGCGACTGGGCCGGCGGCACCCGCATTGGCGCCGCGCTGGCCACCTTCAACCGCCAGTGGGCGCGCCGCACGCTGTCCGGACGCGCCACGGTGCTGCTGGTCACCGACGGGCTCGACCATGAAGACATCGACCTGCTAGGCGCCGAAATGGCGCGCTTGCGCCGCTTCGCCCATCGCATCGTCTGGCTCAACCCGCTGCTGCGCTATGCCGGCTTCGTGCCGCAGGCGCGTGGCGTGCAAGCCATCCTGCCGCATGTGGACGCCCTGCGCTCGGCGCACAACCTGGACAGCCTGTTCGCGCTCGAATCCCTGCTGACCGCGCGCGAGACGCTGGCCATGCCCGTGTTCCCTGCGGCGCCGAGGCCGGGAGACATTAAAAACATGAAGGACACCAAGGAGACGCCCCAACCATGGAAATGACACAGACGCGGCAACTGCCGGTAGCGCAGCAAACCGCCTGGGAAGCCCTGAACGACACGGCGCTGCTCAAGCAATGCATCCCAGGATGTGAGAGCATCGAGCCTGACGGCGACAACGCCTACCTGGTGGCGCTGACCGCCGCGGTAGGCCCGGTCAAGGCGCGCTTCAAGGGGCGCATGGCCCTGCAGGACATCCAGGCGCCCGACAGCTACACCATCCAGTTCGACGGACAAGGCGGGGTCGCCGGTTTCGGCAAAGGCACCGCAGCCGTCACGCTGGCCCCCGAAGGCGATGCGACAGTGCTGACCTACACGGTCAACGCCCAGGTTGGCGGCAAGATCGCGCAGATCGGCTCACGCCTGGTTGACGCCGCCGCGCGCAAGATGGCCGATACCTTCTTCGACCGCTTCACGGCGGCGGTGAGCGGGTCCGGCGCGCAGGGTGACGAGCCAGGCACGGATGACAATGTCGCCAAGGACGGAGCGGCGGCCGCCGAAGGCAGCGCGCCCGATGAACAAAACGGTGAAACGAAGCGGAAACGATCATGGACAGCGTGGATCTCGAAGTCCTGAAAAGCAGTGTGAAGTGGCAGGCCGAAGGCCATCGCACGCTATTGGTGACGGTAGTCAGAACCTGGGGCTCCTCGCCCCGGCCGGAAGGCGCCATGCTGGCCGTGCGCGACGACGGCCTGGTGGTCGGCTCGGTCTCGGGCGGCTGCATCGAAGATGACATCATCGACCGGGTACGGCGCGAAGGCATTGCCGGCGCGCACCCCGAGGCCGTCAAGTACGGCATCAGCGCCGAGGAAGCGCACCGCTTCGGCCTGCCCTGCGGCGGCACCATCGAACTGGTGACCGAGCCGCTCAGCGCCGACAGCCACCTGGACGAACTGCTGGCCGCCGTGGAAAACGGCAAGCTGGTAGCCCGCACGCTCGACATGGCTAGCGGCCGCGCCACCCTGGGCCCGGCCCAGGCCACCGACGGCCTTGCCTTCGACGGCGCCACGCTGCTCACCATCCACGGGCCGCGCTACCGCATGCTGGTGATTGGCGCGGGACAGCTATCGAAGTACCTGAGCCAGATCGCGGTTGGCCTGGGCTTCCAGGTCACCGTGTGCGACCCGCGCGAGGAATACACCGAAACCTGGGACATCCCTGGCGTCACCATGGTGCGCACCATGCCGGACGACACCGTGACCGAGATGAAGCTCGACGAGCGCTGCGCGGTGATCGCCGTCACGCACGACCCCAAGCTCGACGACCTGGCCCTGATGGAAGCCCTGCGCACGCGCGCCTTCTATGTCGGCGCCCTCGGCTCGCGCCGCAACAACCAGGCGCGCCGCGAGCGGCTCAAGGAGTTCGACCTCAACGACCTGCAGCTCGCGCGGCTGCACGGCCCGGTCGGCATCTACATCGGCAGCCGCACGCCGCCCGAGATCGCCATCTCGATCCTGGCCGAAGTCGTCGCCGCCAAGAACCACGTCTCGCTGCCCGACATCCTCCAGGTAGAAGGCGCCAAGGCCGCGCGCGAACTGGCCGCCAACGAAGGCAGCACCTGCAGCCCCGCCCCGTGACCAGCCCGCTGACGGGCCCCATCAACGGCGCCATCCACACCGCCGAGCCCCCCACCGGCATCTTGCTGGCAGCCGGCTACGGCCGCCGCTTCGACCCCGCCGGCCAGCGCAACAAGCTCCTGGCCACGCTGCCCGACGGCCACACCGTAGCCGCCCACAGCGCCCGCACGCTGGTCTCCGTGCTGCCCGGCACGCTAGCCGTGATCCGCCCGGGCAATGCCGCGCTAGCCGCCGAATTGCAAGCTGCCGGCTGCCGGGTACTGGAGACCGCAGCAGCCGAGGCCGGCATGGGCGCCGCGCTGGCCGCGGCGGTGGCCGCCACGCCCGGCGCCAGCGGCTGGGTAGTGGCGCTGGCCGACATGCCGTGGCTGCCGGCCGAGCTGGTGCGCGCGGTGGCGTTGACGATCACGACGCGTGACGCGATTGCCGCACCGTGGCGCGACGGACGGCGCGGGCATCCGGTTGGATTCGGATCCGCGTGGCGGGATGCCCTGCTGAAGCTTGACGGGGATGAAGGCGCGCGGGAGTTGTTGAAGACGCAGCCGGTGATGAGGATTCTTACTGAGGATGAGGGGGCGTTTCGGGATGTGGATGTTGAGGGGGATATAGGGGGGAGGGGGGTGTAGGGGGAAGGGGGTGTAGGGGGAAGGGGGGTGTAGGGGGGGTATTGGGGTGTTTGCTGGCGGTGTTGGTTTTTGCACCCAAGGTGCCATACGACATCGCTCTGCTGGGTTGGTCGCTGTTTATTTCGTCGGCGTTGGTTTTTGGACCCAAGAGCCATACGACATCCCCCTGCGGGGGCTGCCGGTCACTTTTCTTTGACCGGCAAAGAAAACTAACGAAAAGAAAGCCGCCCTGCCGGGAGCAGAGCAATCAGGCTTATGTTGGGCAGTGGTTGCGTCGTACGGCCCCGAGTGTTGGCTGGCGTATCCTGCCGACCCGAAGGGCATCGCTATATCATGACCCAATGGTCACGTGGTGGTGCCCCTCATCGCTTTGCTCGGTGAGTGTTCGGGCATCTGCCGTTCGCGGTGCGGAGCGCCACGATCCTGCCTGACTTGGTGGTTTCGTGGTTTTGTCTCTGGCGGTGGCTGCCCGGCCATTTGATGCCCTGCCGTACCGGCGCGAGCGGCACCTTGCTATCACCCCCCTCTGGTTTCGTGGTGGGCACCGTGGCCCGGTTCGCGGGGCCGTGCTCGTACCTCACGGCGCTCGTCCTCCGAGACAAAACCACGAAACCAGCCACACCCGAAACGGCGCAGCCCCTCGCGCCGCGAACGGCAGATGTGGGAATGGTCACCGCACACGAGGTCAGGGGCCGCACGACGTAACCCATGGRTCATGCAGTTGCGATGTCCTTTGGGCCGGTTGGACACGCCAGCCAACACTCCGGGCCGTACGACGCAATCACCGAGGCAAAAACAGCCTTATTGCTCTGCTCCCGGCAGGGCGGCTTTCTTTTCGTTAGTTTTCTTTGCCGGTCAAAGAAAAGTGACCGGCAGCCCCCGCAGGGGGATGTCGTATGGCTCTTGGGTCCAAAAACCATCGCCGCCCAAAGAAACAGCGACCAACCCATCCCCCCACCCCTCCCAATCCCCTTCCACGCTACAATCCCGCCAGCCTCAAACCCCCAATCCCCACATGGCCAATCTGATCTTCGCACTAGCCGCCTACCTGATCGGCTCCATTTCCTTTGCCGTCGTGGTCAGCAAGGCCATGCGCCTGCCCGATCCGCACACCTATGGCTCCGGCAACCCCGGCGCTACCAACGTGCTGCGCAGCGGCAACAAGAAGGCCGCCATCCTGACGTTGATCGGCGATGCCTTGAAGGGCTGGCTGGCGGTCTGGCTGGCGCAGCGCTTCGGCCCGGCGTACGGCGTCGACGACACGGGCATCGCGCTGGTGGCGGCAGCGGTGTTCCTGGGCCACCTGTTCCCGGTGTTCTTCCGCTTTGCGGGCGGCAAGGGCGTGGCCACCGCGGCCGGCATCCTGTTTGCCGTCGACCCGCTGCTGGGCGCGGGCACGATGGCAACCTGGCTGATCGTGGCCTTCTTCTTCCGCTACTCGTCGCTGGCGGCGCTGGTGTCGGCGATCTTTGCGCCCTTCTTCTACGTCCTGATGTCGGGGGTGGACGTGATCGCCGGCGCGGTATTCGCGATCAGCGTGCTGCTGGTGGTGCGGCATCGCGCTAACATCGAAAAGCTGCTGGCCGGCAAGGAAAGCCGCATCGGCGAGAAGAAAAAGGCGCCCGGCGCCTGAACGCCGGGTCAGACAGTAAAAAGCCCGCACAGTGATGCGGGCTTTTTCATGCCGGCTGGCAAGTGGCTACGGCAGCTTGCTGAGGATGCCGCTCATCTCGTCAGCGGAGAAGGCACGCAGCGTCTGGCTGCGGACGTTGCCCGCCATGCCCAGGGCAAGGCCGAATGCGGTCATGGTGGCATATTGACCGAGCGTCCAGAAGATATCTTTCATTTCGATGCCGCTTGCCTTCGCCATTTCGCGAACGGCCGCGGCGCGCTTGGTTGTGTCCTTGACGGTACGGATTCCTTGGTCGGTGAAGTTTAGAAGCGTGACGAAAGTTGCCATGATGCGTCTCCTGATCAAGTGGATTCGCGCTACGCGTTGCCAAAGCGCATAGAGCAACTACTCGCAGCAAGCTGCGTACCACGCCAGCCAGCATATGGCCGGCGTGGGCATGGCGTCAGCAGGCAGCCCCCGCGCAGGGGAAAACCGCCTGAATGTGTTCCAGATCTGATACGAGCCGGGACGCCGCCGTCCGGCGGCCGGTGCTCAGGCCGCTTGTGCCAGCGCCGCGAACGGAAACACCATTTCCACCCGCAGGCCGCCCTCGTCCCGGTTTGCCAGCGCCAGGCGGCCGCCCGCCTGGCGCACCAGCCGGTCGACGATGGCCAGGCCCAGGCCCGAGTGCGCATTGCCGCCGCGCGCCGGGTCCAGCCGCACGAACGGCAGGGTGACCTTTTCCATGGCATCTGGCGGAATGCCTTCGCCATGGTCTTCCACCACCATGTGCCAGCCATCGGCCTGGCGCGAGGTGCTGAGCAGCACCGGCGCTGCCCCGTAGGCATAGGCGTTGTCGACCAGGTTGCCGACGATACGGTCGAGCTGGGTGGCGATCATGCGGAAGCCCTCGCCCGCCATCAGCGAGACCTCCACCGACTTGTCCTGCTCGGCCAGCGAGGCGGCCAGCTCGCCGATGCGGCGATCGACCGGCACCGGCCGCGCCGCGGGCTCGCCGCTTTGGGCAAAGGTCAGGAACTGCTCGACGATGGCGGACATGGACTCGACATCGCGCGTGACGCCGGCCGCGGCCTTCGGGTCGGCCAGCATCTCGGCGCGCAACCGCAACCGCGCCAGCGGCGTCTTGAGATCGTGGGCGATGCCGGCAAGCATCGTATTGCGCTCCTGGTCGATGCGGGTCAGGTCAGCCATCATGCGGTTGAAGCGCACGATCAACTGGCGCAGCTCGTGCGGGCCGCGCTCACGCAGCGGCTTGACGCTGTGCTGGCGCGACAGCTGCTCGGCCGCGGCGGCCATGTCGCGCACCGGGCGCTGGATCTGCCAGGCAATCAGCAAGGCCACCGCCATGGCTACGCCGACCACCAGGATCACGCCAGGCAGCAGGCGGTTGTCGGGCGGCGGGTTGACCACCCATAGCGCAGGCATGGCAATCCAGTCCTGCCGGTGTGGCAGCTTGACCCAGATGCGCGTGGTCTGGTCTTCCTCGAGCCGTACCTGGGTCCCAGGCGGCATGCGCTGAGAGAACTGCTCGACCAGCCGTCGCGCCCGGCCCTTGGCCGCCACGGTGTGCTCGGCCGCGCTGGCCTCGCTGGCCACTTCCACCAGGCTTGGCAGCTTGATGGGCGGCTGGGCGGCAAGCGCGCGCTGGATGCTGTCGAACTGGAACATCATCTGCTCGACGGAGTAATCCACCTGCTGCTGGCGGCGATCCATGCGCAGGATCGCAAGCCAGGAGAAATGGCTCAGCACCAGCACCGCTGCGATCAGCAGCGCGATGCGTCCGAACAGCGTATCGATGCGCAGCTTCATTGGGCGATGTCTTCGGCTTCGTCGGGCACGAAGGTATAACCGCGCCCCCGTACCGTCTGGATGTAGCGGGGACGCTGGGCGTCTTCGTCGAGCAAGCGGCGCAGGCGCCAGATCTGGACATCGATGCCGCGGTCGCTGATGCCGCTCGCGGTGCCGTACATCAGCTCCACGATGCGCTCGCGCGACAGCACCTCAAGCGGGTGCATCAACAGCAGCTTGAGCAGCGCGAACTCGGTATCGCTGATCGCCACCGGGTCGCCGCTGCGCGCCAGCGAGCGCTGGCGGAAGTTGACGCGGAACGGCCCGAAGGCCATGCCCTCGCGGTCTTCCGGCGCAGCCGCGGGGCGGGCCAGCTTGCGGCGCAGCACGGCATTGATCCGCGCCAGCAGCTCGCGCGGCGAGAATGGCTTGCCGAGATAATCGTCCGCGCCGATCTCCAGCCCCACGATGCGGTCGATCTCGTCGCTGCGCGCGGTCAGCAGGATCACGGGAATGTCGTCGTTCTTGGCACGCAGGTTGCGCAATGCGGTCAGCCCATCCACCTTGGGCATCATCAGGTCGAGCACGATCAGGGCGGGGCGCTCGCGCTCCAGGCGTCCCTGCAAGCCTTCGCCATCGTGCAGCACGGACACGGCAAAGCCCTGCTGGGTGAGGTATTCGCGCAGCAGGTCGCGGAGTTCGGGATCGTCGTCCACGACGAGGATTTGGGTAGGCTGATTGGCTCGCATAGGCAGATGATAGCTAGGCTGGGCGCGGCAATCCGGGCGAATTGTTTCAAGGCATTACACCCGGGCTGCTGGTAATGATCTGTAAGATTGGCCGCCCGCGCTGAAACATGGGTGCCGCCAAGGCGCATTATCCTTCGCTTATGTTGCCGTTGCCGGCGGTCGCCGGTCAGGACGGCCCCGCCCGACGCCGCCCGGCCAGCGCGTAGTCGCGCATGAAGCCGCGTGCTGCGAGCGGCACGTGCCGACGGCGTTGCGGCATACTTCTGCCTCTCAAACCCCGAACATCGTTCAAACGCGTTTTTGTTGACGCGTCGCTCCCAGGATCCGGTCATGGCCAACCCCGAAGAACATCAACCGGCTAAGCTGCCACCGCCGCCCAAGGCTGCCTCGCACCGCCGCAAACTGATTGCCGCCGCGCTGATCCTGCTGCTGGCCGGCGGAGGCTGGTATTGGTACAAGCATCGTACGCCCGCCGCCGGTGCCGCGGGCGCGCCCGGCGGCACTAACGGCAGCCGTGGTGGCCCTGGCGGCCCTGGCGGCCCCAGTGGCCCTGGGGGTCCCGGCGGCCAGCGCTCGCCGGTGGTGGTCAGCACCGTGGCCAAGCGTAATATGGACGTCATCCTCAACGGCCTGGGCAATGTCACGCCCGTGGCCAATGTGACCGTGCGGGCCCAGGTGTCGGGCCCTCTGCTCAAGGTCCTGTTCAAGGAGGGCCAGATGGTCAAGGCCGGCGACGTGCTTGCCGAGATCGACCCACGCCCGTTCCAGGCCACGCTGGACCAGGCCGTGGGCACGCTGGCGCGCGACCGTGCCTTGCTGGAAAACGCCCGCCTGGACCAGAAGCGCTACCGCACGCTGCTCGGCCAGGATTCCATCTCCAGCCAGCAGGTAGACACCCAGGACGCCCTGGTGCGCCAGTATGAAGGCGTGGTCAAGACCGACCAGGCCAATGTGGACAGCGCCCGCCTGCAACTGGGCTACACCCGCATCATGGCGCCGGCCTCCGGCCGCATCGGCCTGCGCCAGGTCGACCCGGGCAATATCATCAGCACCAGCGACACCAGCGGCATCGCCCTGATCACCCAGATCCAGCCGATCGCGGTGCTCTACACCATCCCTGAAGACAACCTGCCGTCGGTGCTCAAGCGTCTGCACGCGGGCGAGACCATTCCCGTGCAGGCCTGGGACCGCCAGGCCCGCAACCGCCTGGCTGATGGCACGCTGCTGACCACCGACAACCAGATCGACACCACCACCGGCACGGTCAAGCTCAAGGCGATCTTCCAGAACCAGGACGGCCTGCTGTTCCCGAACCAGTTCGTCAACATGCGCACCAAGGTGGACACGATCGAGGACGCCACCGTGGTACCGGTGGCGGCGATCCAGCGCGGCCAGCAAGGCACTTTTGTCTATGTGGTCGACGACGGCAGCAAGGTCAAGGTCCAGGTTATCGCGCTCGGCCCGAGCGACGGCGAGCGCACCGTGGTGACCAAGGGCCTGCAGCCCGGCCAGCGCGTGGTGATCGACGGCGCCGACCGGCTCAAGGAAGGCATGACGGTGGAAACCGTGGACCCGGCGGCGCGCGCCGCCGCGCTGGTACCGGCCAGCGCGCCGCGCGGGCGCGGACGGCGCCGCGATGGTGGCGCCAGCGGGATGGTGGCGCCAGCGG
>NZ_JBFRDD010000052.1:0-57012 GCF_052113425.1 Cupriavidus sp. YAF13 | reverse complement strand
GTCATGGGACCCTTAACGAAATGGGCGATCAGGTCTTCGGGAATGGCCGGCAGTTCACGGTCTGCGGCTTGGCTGGTCTTCGTCTTGCGTGGCATACATGCTCCTTGGCGACATGTTATGCCCTAAACACAAAATTTCTGACAGGCCCCTATCTGGGCCTCGGTGGTTGCGTCGTACGGCCCCGAGTGTTGGCTGGCGTGTCCAACCGGCCCGAAGGGCATCGCTACTACATGACCCAATGGTCACGTGGTGGTGCCCCTCATCGCTTTGCTCGGTGAGCGTTCGGGCATCTGCCGTTCGCGGTGCGCGGCGCCGCGATCCTGCCTGCCTTGGTGGTTTCGTGGTTTTGTCTCTGACGGTGGCCGCCCMGCCATTTGATGCCCTGCCGTACCGGCGCGAGCGGCASCTTGCTACCAACTCCCCTGGYTTCGTGGTGGGCACCGTGGCCCGGTTCGCGGGGCCGYGCTCGCACCWCACMGCGCTYGYCCTCCGAGACAAAACCACGAAACCAGCCACACCCGAAACGGCGCAGCCCCTCGCGCCGCGAACGGCAGATGTGGGAACGGTCACCGCATGCGAGGCCAGGGGCTGCACCACGTAACCATTGGGTCATGCAGWWGCRATGTCCTYTGGGTCGGTAGGATTCGCCAGCCAACACTCCGGGCCGTACGACGCAACCACCGAGGCCCAGATAGCCTTATTGCTCTGCCCCCGGCAGGGCGGCTTTCTTTTCGTTAGTTTTCTTTGCCGGTCAAAGAAAAGTGACCGGCAGCCCCCGCAGGGGGATGTCGTATGGCCCTTGGGTCCAAAAACCAACACCGAAAAAATCAAAGCCCAACCACAAAACAAGAGCCAACGGTTCTGCCCTTGGGTCCAAAAACCATCATCGATCCCAAAAGCCAAAAGCGCCCAACGCCTAAAAAGCCCCAGCCCGCCCCCCAAAAATCACCGAAAAAACCCACTCGGCGGCACCCCAAACTGCCTCCTAAACATAGTAGAAAACGCACTAGGACTCTCATATCCCAGATCCAACGCCACATCCACCACCTTAGCCCCGGCGGCCAGCCCCTCCAACGCCGACAGCAACCGAGCCTGCTGCCGCCACTGCCCAAACGTCATCCCGGTCTCCCGAGCAAAGCGCCGCTGAATGGTCTTGGGATCCACTCCCAGCCGCTCCCCCCATTGCGCCAAAGTCAGCGCTGTATCGGGCGCCCCCACAATCGCATCGCAGATCTCCCGCAATCCGGCATCGGCAGGACGCGGCAAGTGCAACGGCAAGGTCGGCACCAGCATGACTTCATCCAGCAATAACCGCATCAGCCGCCCGTCCCGGGACTCCTCCGCGTAGGGCGAAGGGATATCGATCGCGGCGAGGATCAGTTCGCGCAGCAGTGGCGTGATGCCCAGCACGGTGCAGCGGGTGGGCAGGTTGTCGGCGGCGTCCGGCCGGATGTAGGCGGTGCGCATGCGCACGTGCCCGACCATGCGGATCCAGTGCACCATGCCCCCAGGCATCCACATGCCGCGCGTCGGGGGCACGATCCATTGCCCTTCGGCGGTGGCGACCACCATCACGCCATGCACCGCGTGCACCAGTTGCGCATTGGGATGCTGGTGCGGCTTGGTAACGTGGCCGGGCACATAGTCGGCGGCCATGGCCGTGACCGGCATGGCGCTGCGGTCGTACTGCAGGTAGGCGGGCGACTTGGAGTAGCTGTCGGCGCGGTGGATGGCGGGCGGGGAGGAGCGTGTTGTGGGCGCGGTGTTTTCGGCGCTTCGCTGTGCGATCGGGCTGGGGAGGCGGGGCATGTCCTTTTCTCCAAGGTTCTGGCCCTATTCTCGCAGGACAGGCGGGATCGTGCCATTTAGGATGAGCGCCAGGATTCCCCCATTGCCTTTTCAGCCCCCGTTTCCATCATGAGCAGCCGTATCGAAACCGCGCCCGGCGGCGCGAATGCCTCGCCACAAGGCTTGGCCCAGACTCCCACGACCGCGCAGGCCACCGAGCGGACCGGCTTCCGGGTGCTGGGGGCGATCAGTTTTTCGCACTTCCTCAACGACATGATCCAGTCGCTGATCCTGGCCATCTATCCGATGCTCAAGGGCGGCTTCAACCTCAGCTTTACCCAGATCGGGCTGCTGACCCTGACGTACCAGATCACCGCTTCGCTGCTGCAGCCGGTGGTGGGCCTGTACACCGACAAGCATCCCAAGCCGCAGTCGCTGTCGATCGGCATGGGGTTCACGTTGTGCGGCTTGCTCATGCTGTCGGTGGCGCCTACCTATGGCGTGCTGCTGGTGGCCGCCGCGCTGGTGGGCACCGGATCGTCGATCTTCCATCCGGAGTCGTCGCGCGTGGCGCGCATGGCGTCGGGCGGGCAGCACGGGCTGGCGCAGTCGATCTTCCAGGTTGGCGGCAACGCGGGCAGCGCGACCGGGCCGTTGCTGGCGGCGTGGATCGTGCATCAGCAGAGCAGCGTGGCGTGGTTCTCGCTGGCGGCGCTGCTGGCGATTGCCGTGCTGTGGCAGATCGGCGGCTGGTATGGCCGTGAACTGGCGCACACCACGCGCAAGCGCAAGGCTGTCGCTGCCGCCGCGCCGCTGCCGCGCAGCACCGTGGTGCGGGCCATGGTGGTGCTGATGGCGCTGGTGTTCTCCAAGTATTTCTACATGGCGAGCTTGAACACGTATTACACCTTCTACCTGATGGAGCGCTTTGGCCTGTCGCGGGAGAGCTCACAGCTCTACCTGTTCGTGTTCCTGTTCGCGGTGGCGGCCGGCACCATCCTGGGTGGCCCGATCGGCGACCGCATCGGCCGCAAGCGCGTGATCTGGGCGTCGATCCTGGGCGTGGCGCCGTTCACGCTGATGCTGCCGCATGCCAACCTGTTCTGGACTGGCGTGCTGTCGTTCATCATCGGCTTTATCCTGGCCTCGGCGTTCTCGGCCATCCTGGTGTTCGCGCAGGAGCTGATTCCGGGCAAGGTGGGCATGGTGTCGGGCTTGTTCTTCGGCTTTGCGTTCGGCATGGGCGGCATCGGCGCCGCGGTGCTGGGCAAGCTGGCCGATGCGCACGGCATCCAATCGGTCTACCAGCTGTGCGCGTTCTTGCCGTTGCTGGGGCTGCTGGCTATTTTCCTGCCGGACCTGGGCGGGCGAAAAAAGCTGCCCTGAGCCTGCGCGCAGCGGCTCGCGACGATATCGGTGTTCAATGCCATGCACCGTCGCGGTGCTCACGCGCACATTGCAGCAACCCCACGCGGTGCCTGGCGTACCTGCGGGGCTGCCCTATCAGCGCCCGGTCTTGTCCTGCGACACGTCCATGATCATGCGTGTGAGCAGGTACAGGCGCGGCGTGACCGAGTTGAGGTCGACGTATTCCGCGTCGTTGGAGTGCGCGCCAAAGCCGCGCAGGCCGAAGCGCTCGATCACGGGCGCCTTGGTGGCGGCCGCGGCGAAGGCCGCATCGGTGCCGCCGCCTTCGGCTGTGTCGTACACGGCCAGCTTCTCGCCGATCTCCGCATACACGCCTTGCGCATGCGCGGCCAGCTTGCGCGCGGCGTCGGTGACTTCCAGCGGCGGCCGGCGACGTTCGAATTTGACCTCGACTTTGGTATCGGGAATCAGTTGCTTCTTCACGCGCTCTTGCAGCGTGCGCTCCAGGTTGTCGTAGTCGGCGGTGCGCAGCACGCGCACGTCGGCCTGGGCCGTGGCGGTGGCCGGGATCACGTTGCGGTTGGTGCCGGCCGAGGAGATCGTCCAGTTCACCTTGAGTCCGGTCTCGTGGTTGGACAGGTCGCGCATCTGCAGGATCTGGTGCGATAGTTCATACAGCGCGTTGCGGCCGTTCTCGGGCGAGCTGCCGGCGTGCGAGGCCTTGCCATGCACGGTCAGCGAGATGGCGCCGATGCCGCTGGTGGCTAGCGACAGGCGGTCGCCGGTCACGCGCGTGGCTTCGCAGGAGAACACCGCGTCTTGCTGGCTGCCCATCTTGGTCAGCATGGCGCGCGCGCCCGGCGAGCTGATTTCCTCATCGCCGTTGATCAGCACGGTCAGCGTGCCGTAGTCCTTGAAGCCCATCTTCTGCAGGATGGCCACCGTATGCAGGATCACCGCCACGCCGTTCTTGTCGTCGGCGATGCCCAGGCCGTAGGCGCGCTCGCCGTCGATGCGGAACGGCTGCTGCGCCAGCATGCCGCGCAGGTAGACCGTATCCATATGGCCGATCAGCATGATGTTGCGCTTGCCCGTGCCCTTGAACTGCGCCATCACCATCTTGCCCACTTGCTTGGGCGTGTCTTCCATGCGGTAGACCTCGGTGGGCTCGATCAGCTGCGCGTCGCCGCCCATCGCGGCCAGGCGGTCGCGGATCAGCGTGGCGATGCGGTCCAGCCCTTCGATGTCCTTGCTGCCGGACTCGATCGAGACCAGGTCCTTGAGGGTGGCGATCAGCGCCGGCTTTTCTTGCTGAGACAGCTGGTAGGCGGGCTCCACCGGCGCCGCTTGCGCGGCAGCGGCGCAGAGCAGGGCGACGAGCGCGGCCGCCGCCTTCAAGGACGCACGGCGGCGGTGGGCAAGCGCGCTGGCGCGCGGGCTAAGGTTCAAGCGCATGTGGGGGGCTCCGTGATGCAGTGAGGAAAAAGGCAGTGGGGGGGAAACAGATAAAAGGCAGGACGGATCGCAGGGTTCGTGCCAGGCGTGGCGCGTGCGTTGCTGCGATGCGCCTGTCTGCCGCGTCATTCGCCGGCGGCCTCGAAGCCCTGCAGCCAGCGCCGCAACAGGCTTGCCAGCTGCTTGCGCTCGGCGGCCGAGAGCCGCTCCAGCAAGCGATGCTCATTGGCCACGTGCACTTCCAGCGCGTGGTCGATGCGCACGCGGCCCGGCTGGGTCAGCTCGATCAGCAGCCCGCGCCGGTCATCCGGGTTGGGGCTGCGGCGCACCAGCCCGGCGCGCTCCAGATGGTCGATCCGGTTGGTCATGGTGCCCGAGGTGATCATCAGCGAATCGATCAGCGCGCCCGGCGACAGCGCATAAGGCGGGCCGGAGCGGCGCAGCGTGGCCAGCACGTCGAACTCCCAGGTATTCAGGCCGGTCGGCGCCAGCGCGGACTCCACCGCGCGATCGGTGTGGCGCGCCAGGCGCCAGACCCGGCCGATGATGCCCATCGGCGCGGCGTCCAGGTCCGGGCGTTCGCGCGCCCACTGGGCCAGGATATGGTCGACGCGATCGCCCCCGTCCCCGCCTTCGTGTGCCTCGTCGTTGCCGGCTTTCGGGGAGGGCGCCGTCGCGCTGCTTGCCTTGGGTTTGCCGCGGGTGGCCATGGTGGGCTGCTGTTGATCCTGGTTGACGAGAATCTTGACATCAAGGCTTTCAGTTCGTAAAGTGGATTTTTATATCTTGATATCAAGAATATTGGCTTGAAGAAAATGGAGCCATGACGACATGAAGCCCGATCCCCAGCCCGCCTCGCCAACGCTGCTCGCAGCGCGCCCATCCTCGCCGTCTTCCACGCCTGCCCCGCAGGTTCAGGTACGCACGGCGGATGTCCTGCTGACCGCTTCGGCACCCCTGATCTGGGGCAGCACCTACCTGGTCACCAGCCAGTGGCTGCCGCCGGGACAGCCGCTGCTGTCCGGCGTGATCCGCGCGCTGCCGGCCGGCCTGGCGATGCTGGCGTGGGGCCGGCAACTGCCGCGTGGCGGTTGGTGGTGGAAGGCGGCGGTGCTGGGCGTGCTCAATATTGGCCTGTTCCAGGCCATGCTGTTTATCGCCGCCTACCGGCTGCCAGGCGGCGTCGCGGCCACCGTGGGCGCAATCCAGCCGTTGCTGGTGGTGCTGCTGGCGTGGCTGCTGCTGGGCGCGCGGCCGCATCTGGCTACGTGGCTGGCCGGGCTGGGCGGCATCGGTGGCGTGGCCTTGCTGGTGCTGGGGCCCGCCGCGCGGCTGGACGCCGTGGGCGTGGCGGCCGCGGCGGCCGGCGCGGTGTCCATGGCGCTGGGCACGGTGCTCGCCAAACGCTGGCGAGCGCCAGTCTCGCCGCTGGTGCTCACCGCGTGGCAGCTCACCGCGGGCGCCTTGTTCCTGCTGCCCTTCGCGCTGGCCTTCGAGACGCTGCCGGCGCGGCTGACGCTGCCCAACGTGCTTGGCTACCTGTGGCTGTGCGTGGCCGGTGCCGGCGTGAGCTATGCGTTCTGGTTCCGTGGCATCGGCCGCTTGCCGACCGCGGCGGTGTCCGCGCTGGGCTTGCTCAGCCCCGTTAGCGCAACCGTGCTGGGCTTCCTGGTGCTCGGCCAGATCCTGAGCCCGGCGCAGATGGCCGGCGCACTGCTGGTGCTGGCCAGCGTGTGGCTCGGGCAGCGCGCGCCGAAGGCGGCGCAGGCCGCTGCCGGAGGCTCTGGGGCATCAGGTAAGGCGCATCCGCCGTTGGCGCCGCGGCAAGGGTGAACGCAAGGGTGAACGACCAGGGTGAATGGCGCGCCGTTTTTGCGGCATCATGGCGGGCATGACGTCCGCCGTACCTTCCCCCACCCCCACCCGGCCCGCTTGCGATCACTGTCTGGCGCTAGCGGCGGATTCCCGCCGGCGCGAGCCACATGAGCGGCTTGTGCTCAAGCACACCGCGCCGCTGGTCAGCCAGAGCGCTGCTGGCGTGCCGTTCAGCATGCTCACGTTCACGTGCCGCGAGTGCGGCACCGTATGGCGGCTCTATGACCGCGCCAACGAGCTCTTTGTCTCGTGGGTGCCGGACCGTGCGCTGGGCCGCGGCGCCGATCGGATAAAATAGCGCCTGTTTCCTGCCTGCGTGCTGTCGGTCCAGCGCCCGGTTCCGGGCCGCCCGGCGGCGCCAGCACGGCCAGTTTCGTTGTTCCGTTGTTCCGTCTTCCAACCGTTGTCCTCGTCGTCCCCCGCCATGTCCGCTTCCCACCGAATTCCCCTGCTGGCTGCTGCTTCCGTGTTTGCGGCCCTGACGTGCCCGCTCGCCAGCGCTGCTGACGCCGCTGGCACGGCTGGTGCGTATCCCGCGCGCCCGATCCGGCTGATCGTGGCCTATCCCACCGGCGGCATCAGCGATACCGTGGCGCGCGCGCTCGGCGAGCGCCTGTCGGCCCAGATGGGCGCCTCGGTGGTGGTGGAAAACAAGGCGGGCGCGGGTGGCAGCATCGGCATCGACGCCGTGGCCAAGGCCGCGCCGGACGGCTACACGCTGGGCTTTGCCTCGACCAGCCCGCTCACGCTCAACCCGCACGTAGGCCGCGTCAACTACGATCCGCAGCGCGACATCGCGCCGGTCATGAGCGTGATGTACTCGCCGGTGCTGGTGATCGCCACGTCGAGCTTCGGCGGCAAGTCGTTCCAGGATCTGCTGGCGCAAGCCAAGGCCAAGCCCGGTTCGGTACGCTGGGCCACGTCGGGCCTGGGCACGGTGGGCCATGTCATGCTGGAACAGGTCAAGTCGAAGGCCAAGGCCGACCTGACCCTGATCCCTTACAAGGGCGCGGGCCAGCAGATGAACGACGCCCTCGGCGGCCAGTTCGAGGTGATGAGCACCAACGCCAGCCCCATGCTGACCCAGCACATGCAAGCCGGCCGGCTGCGCGCGCTGGCGGTGGGCGCACCCAAGCGCATCGAGTCGCTGCCCAATGTGCCGACCTTTGCCGAGCTGGGCTACCCTAAGGCCAACCTCACTTCCACCTTCGGCATCTTCGCGCCCGCGCACACGCCCGTGGCCATCATCACCAGGCTGAATGCCGAACTGAACAAGGCCCTGCAAGAGCCCGAGGTGCGCGAGCGCCTGCTCAAGGGCGGCGAAGTCCCCACCGGCGGTACCGCCGCGCAATTCGCCAAGGCCATCCATGCGGAATACGACGACAACGCCCGCATCGTGAAGGAAGCGGGCATCAAGGCGGACTGACGGGGCAGGGCGGGCGACAGCACGGGTGATCGAGCAGCCGCATCACGGCTGCTCGATCAGGTCCAGCCGGCAGCCGGTGGCATACACCGACGACAGGCGCACGCCGTTGCGCGGCTCCAGCGCCAGCTTGGTGCGCACGCGCGACAGGTGGCTGTCCACCGTGCGCGATGCCGGCGGCATGCTGCGGCGCCAGACCGATTCCTCGATGGTCTGGCGCAGCAACAACTGGCCGGCATGGCGAAACAGCAAGACCGCCAGCTCGTACTCCTTGGGCGCTAGCTTGACCAGGCGGCCGTTGACGAAAGCGCGCCGCTCGGCCAGCACAAAGCGGTACGCACCCAGCTCGAGGTCGCCGCAGGCCTGCGCTACCGGCGCCATGCGCCGCAGCAGCGCGTCGACGCGCGCGGCCAGCTCGGCGTGGCGCACCGGCGGCGGCAGGAAGGCATCCGCGCCATGGGCGAAGCACCGGGCGATATGGTCGTCGTCGTTGTGCTGGCTCAGCAGCATCACCGGCAGCGCATCGCCTAGGGTACGGCGTATCCACAGCAAGACGTCGCGCGCCGGGATGCCGGGAACCTCCCAGGCCATCAGCAGCAGCGCGTATGGCTCGTTGCGCAGCGCCTGCATCAGCGCGCCCCCTTCGCGAAAGCGCACCGCCTCATGGCCGCTGAGCCTGAGCGTCTGCTCCAGCAGGACGGCTCGCGCCGGGTTGTCCTCCAGTACTGCGACTCGCATGAACTCTCTCCTCGTGCGCGGCATTGCCAGGGCATCTTAGCGTCGCGGCCTGCGTGGCGGATCGTTAATCGAGGCTGCCGCCGCAGATTGCGAAATTTCTCATACGAAAGATTTCTCTCGCGGCTTCTAATGACGGATAGCCCCGCATCGTCGGGTCACTCCCTGGCGCCGGCGGCGCCAATTACCGCGAGACCGGCAGGCGTCCAAGCCTTTCCGGCCAAATTGCATGGGTATGAAGATCGCATCACTGGAAGATGAACCCGCAGAGGCGGCCCTGATCCGGCAGATTCTCGGCGAGGCCGGGCATGCCTGCACCACCTTCACGCGCAGCCGCGACCTGCTGCGGCAACTGCGCGAGGAAAACTTCGACCTGCTGCTGCTCGACTGGCAGATGCCGGATCTTTCCGGCAAGGAGGTGCTGACCTGGGTGCGCGCCAACCTGGACCGGCGCGTGCCCGCGATGTTCCTGACCTGCCGCGTGGAAGAAGAAGACATCGTCGATGGCTTCGCCACCGGCGCCGACGACTACATGCTCAAGCCGGTGCGCCGCGGCGAACTGCTGGCGCGCATCCATTCGCTGCTGCGCCGCGCCTATCCGGACCCGGGCAGCGGCGGCGCGCAGGTGGCGCTGGCCGACTATGTCATCGACTGCGCCGCGCGCACGGTGGCGCATCGCGCCCAGCCGCTCAGGCTGACGCCCAAGGAGTTCGACCTGGCCGTGCTGCTGTTTCGCAACGAAGGCCGCATCGTGTCGCGCGACCATATCGTGGCGGCGGTCTGGGGGCGCGAGATCTCGCCGCTGTCGCGCACCATCGATACGCATATGTCGCGTGTGCGCAGCAAGCTTGCCCTGCACCCGGAACACGGGCTGCGCCTGCTGCCGGTCTACACGCATGGCTACCGTCTCGAACTCACCAGCACGGCGCCATGACGGCGTGGCTGCGTTGTGAAATCCTGCGCTGGGTGGCCGGCCTGCGCGCGGCCGCGCGGCACCTGGAGCGTCTCGCTCACAGGATGGGGGCAGGCACGGAGGAGGGCGCGCGCGACAAGCCCGTTGGCATGGCCGCCATCCGCGCCATGCTGCCTGCCGGCGGCGCCATCGATGCGGCGGCCTGCGACAGCGCGGCGCTGGCATCCTGGCAAACCGCCATGCGGGCGTTGTCGCACGATTTGCGCTCGCCGCAGAGTGCCATCCTGGCGCTGGTGCAATTGCACCAGGACGTGCCGTCCGCACGCGCGCACGCGGCATTTGTGGCGCAGACGGCGGGCTATGCGCAGGTGTCGCTGCGGCTCACCGACGACATCGCGCGGCTGTTGCGCGAGCTCGCCCACGGTTACCGCATGGAGATACTGGACCTGACAGCGCTGCTGCGCGAGTCCGCCGACACGCTCTGCCTGCATGCCGCGCCCGCGCCCGAACTCGAGCTGGCTGGCCACAAGGCCTGGATACGGGGCGATACCGCCATGCTGCCCGAAGCCCTGCGCGTGCTGATGGCGCTGGCCATGATGTCCGCCGCCGGGGGCAAGCCGCCGCGGGTGTGCCAGCGGCTCGACGGCCGCCTCTGCCGGATTTCGATCGCCTTCGTGCCTGATGCCGATGCCGATGCCGATGTTGATGCGTGGCAGGACGCGCGTGCCGGGACGCCGGCGATGCAGTTTTGCCGCCGCGTGCTGTTGCGCCATGGCGGCGCGCTCGATGCGGATCGCGCCGCGGATGCCAAAGCCAGGACTGAAGACGGAACTGAAGACGGAACTGAAGACGGAACTGAAGCCGATGGCAGGGTCACCTGGCATCTGCACCTGCCCATGTCGCTCTGAAAAATGCTCTGAACAACAAAAAAGCACCCGAAGGTGCTTTCTTGCAATCAGGCGTTACCCCGCGCGAGCGCGGGGCATGCCGACAAGGGCAATCAGAAAATGTGGCGAATACCGAGTGCCGCACCAGTCTGGTTGTTCTTGCCCGGCAGTTCGGTCTTCGTGCCACCGGTCACCTTGTTGTAGTCCACGGTGCCGTAGACCTGGGTACGCTTGGACAGCGAGTACTCAGCCAGCAGCACGCCGGTGTAACGGTTGCCTTGGTTGTTAGAAACGCCGTTCGCGTTCTTGACGTGATCGCCGTAGAACACGCCAGTCAGAGCCAGTGCCGGGGTTGCCTGGTAGGTCACGCCCAGGTAACCGATGGTGTCCTTGCGCGGGTTCGACGTGAAGTTGCCCGCCGGTACTGCGTTGGCGGTGCCAGCGGCCAGCGCGTCACCATTCAGGCTGGCATCAACGTTACCGGTGCGGTCCTTGCCACCCACGTAACCCAGGAAGATCTTGGCCGGGCCGATGCTGTACTTACCGGCCGCGCCCCACATTTGCTGCTTGTTGCCGTTGGCGTCGCGGACCTCTTGGTACACGCCACCAAAGCCGAACGGGCCAACGGTGTACGCAGCGCGGGTGCCCCAGTATTGCGACGAGGTGATGGAACCAGCCTTCTCGCCAAAGCCGTAGCTGGCGCCTACGTCCAGGCCGCCGAACTTGCCGCCGTAGCTGACTACGTTGTCATTACGGAAGTTCGTCAGGAAGAACGGCCAGGCGTTCGCGGTGTAGTTGCCGATGGTCAGCGGATCGTAGTCGCCGAAGAAGTTAAAGCCTTCGGTGTACTGGCGGCCCAGCTTGATGGTGCCGAAGTCGCCGGCCAGGCCCACATAAGCCTGACGGCCGAAGAGACGGCCGCCCGGATTGGCTGCGCTAGCTTGGTTGGCCCTGCCGGTATCCGGATCGAAGCCGTTTTCCAGCTGGAAGATTGCCTTCAGGTTGTTGCCCAAGGCTTCGCTGCCCTTGATGCCCCAGCGGCTGTTGGTGATGGCGCCGTTGGTCAGCTGATACAGGCTATCGTTGTTGCCATTCGAGTTATTGCTGTAGCGAATGCTCTGATCAACGATACCGTACAGGGTCACGGACGTTTGTGCGTAGGCGCTGCCGGCCAGCAGCGTACCAAGTGCGAGGGTCAGGGCTGATTTCTTCATGTGGCTCCTTTTCTATTCTGTAGTGTCAGCGGTCGGATCGCGATGGCTGACGAGTTTACGTTTCGTGTAAACGCCCGCGAAAATTTAACAAAACAGAAAAGATTTAGACACTAATGCACGCCGTTGGCCGCCTCTAAGCTGGCAATTGGTGCAAAAACGTTGCGACGCCGCGACAAATTTACACAATGGTGCATCGCGAGATGAATCCAGCGTGACTCGCGCACCCCACGGTGTGGGGGATGGTGCCGGCAGCGCGAGCGCGCTCCGGCCACCGAGGCAGGCTAGGCGGGCGTTTCACGGTGAAGCGCCGCCGCTTGAGTGCGGGCCGGAGCGTGCTGGCCCGGCTCAGGGTTATCCCTGTGGGATCTCGATCTTGACCTCGAGCACCTCGAGATTGTCCTGGCGTTCCAGGCTCACGCGCAGATCCTGGTCGCTGATCTTTACGTATTTGGAAATCACCGCGACCAGCTCGCGCTGCAAGGCAGGAAGGTAATCGGCCGGCGCGGAATGGCCGGTGCGTTCATGGGCGAGGATGATCTGCAGCCGCTCCTTGGCAACCGAGGCGGACTTCTTCTTCTCGCCGAGCAGGAAGGACAGAATCGACATGATGGTAGACCCCCCTTACTTATTGCCGAAGATGCGCGAAAGCAGCCCCGGCTTCTGGTAGTCGGTGAAACGCATCGGCTTGTCCTTGCCGAGGAAGCGGTCCACCAGGTCGCCATAGGCGTCGGCCACGTCGGAGCCTTCCAGGTGGATGGCCGGCGTGCCCTGGTTGGACGCATGCAGCACGGCTTCGGATTCCGGCACCACGCCGATCAGCTTGATGCGCAGGATTTCCTGGATGTCGGTGAGCGACAGCATTTCGCCGCCGTGCACGCGCTTCGGGTTGTAGCGCGTGATCAGCAGGTGTTCCTTGATCGGGTCGCCGCCTTCGGCCGCGCGCTTGGTCTTGGACGACAGGATGCCCAGGATGCGGTCCGAGTCGCGCACCGAGGACACCTCGGGGTTGGTCACGACCAGGGCCTCGTCGGCGAAGTACATGGCCAGCAGGGCGCCGGACTCGATGCCCGCGGGCGAGTCGCAGACGATGTACTCGAAGCCCATGTCGACCAGGCCATTGATGACCTTCTCCACGCCTTCCTTGGTGAGCGCGTCTTTATCGCGCGTTTGCGAGGCCGGCAGGATGAACAGGTTTTCGCACTTCTTGTCCTTGATCAGCGCCTGGTTCAGGTTGGCTTCGCCCTGTACCACGTTGACCAGGTCGTACACCACGCGGCGCTCGCAACCCATGATCAGGTCGAGGTTGCGCAGGCCGACGTCGAAGTCGATCACGGCAGTCTTATGGCCACGCAGGGCCAGGCCGGCGGAAAAGCTGGCGCTGGTGGTGGTCTTGCCTACGCCTCCCTTGCCGGAGGTCACAACGATGATTTTTGCCATGGCTCTTGGATCCAGTAATGGTTGAAGCTTGCGCTGCTGTGGTTTGGGCTCTGCGGCGGGTGTTACTTCATCCGGAGCGGTTCGAGAATCAGTTTCTCCCCCGACAGCCGCACCTGGGCCGATTTGCCCAGCACATCGGCGGGCAGCGGCAGTTCGGCGGTGCGGTAGATGCCGGCGATGGAGAGCAGTTCGGGTTCCAGGCAGGTGCAGAAGATGCGCGCCTGCGCGTAGCCCTTGACCCCCGCCAGCGCGCGGCCGCGCAGCGGGGCATAAATATGGATGTTGCCTTCGGCGATGACCTCGGCGCCGTAGCTGACCAGGTCGAGGATCACCACGTCGCCGGCGGCGTAGATCTGCTGGCCGGAGCGCAGCGGCTTGTCGATCAGCATGGTGGGCACGCTGCGCGACGCGGCTTCGGCAATGGCGGCCGCGGCGGCGGCTTCCACTTCGGCGGCCGCAGCCTTTGCCTCGGCCTGGGCCGCAGCCTGGGCGTCGGCCAGGGCTTCGGCCGGGGAGGGGCCTGCCGGCTCGGCCGGCGGGGTTTCGTCCCGGCCGCCGCGCCGGCTCTGGCTGTCGAGCAGCGGCAGGCCAAACGACTCGGCCCAGCCCCGCTGCGCCTCGCGGGCCACCACGCCGATAGCGCGGGCCTTGAGCAGGGCCAGGGTCTCGATCACCGTGTCCAGGGCTACCTGGTCGTCGCCTTCCAGCCGGCGCAGGTCCAGGGCCACCACATCATTGGAGAAGAAATCGGGAGTCGATTCGAAGCGGGACAGGAGATCGTCACGCAGCGCCGCGATGTCGGTGGTCTTGAGAGCGAGGAGGAGGGCGTCGACATTGCCACTGCGCAGCTCGAAGCGTGGCGATTTCTTCTGGGACATAGTCGGTGACCGTGGAAATGGGACATTCTAACTTCGTCTGGGTGCAGAACTGTAACAAATGCCGGATGACCCGAGGCCAGTGCCGGATGCGGCGCGTTGACGGCGCCCTTGTTACGATTGCGCCATCTGAACAATGGAGCAGCCATGGGCGCGATCGTCAATAGTGTGGCCTACCGCAGCGGCAAGCGCGTGGGTGATGTCGCCCTGGACCAGATCAGCGAGGCAATCTCGGTCCCGGGCACCTTTGTCTGGCTGGGCTTGCACGAACCGGACCTGCCGCTGCTGCGCAAGGTGCAGCAGGAGTTTGGCCTGCACGACCTGGCGGTGGAGGATGCCCTTGATGCCCACCAGCGCCCCAAGCTGGAGACCTACGGCGACTCCATCTTCATCGTGCTGAACACCGCACAACTGGTGGACGAGGAAGTGGTGGTGGGCGAGACCCACCTGTTCGTCGGCCCCAACTATGTGGTGTCGGTCCGTCACGGCGTGAGCAGCAGCTACGCGCCGGTGCGCGAGCGCTGCGAGAGCGACGCGCGCGCGCTGGCCAACGGCCCGGGCTACGTGCTCTACGCGCTGATGGATTTCGTGGTGGACCACTACATGCCCATCGTCACCCGGCTCGAGGACGGCTTCGAGCAGCTCGAGCAAGGCATCTTCCGCGACGAGTTCGACCGCGCCGCGATCGAGCACCTGTACCACATCAAGCGCCAGGTGCTGCGCCTGCGCAATGCGGTCTACCCGATCGAGGAGATCTGCGGACAACTGATCCGGTTGCACGAGGACCTGGTCCCCAAGGAGCTGCGCGCGTACTTCCGCGACATCGAGGACCATGCCAGCCGCCTGGTGCGCAGCCTGGACGTGGTGCGCGAGATGCTGACCACCGCGGTGCAGGTGAACCTGGCGCTGGTCACGGTGGGCCAGAACGAAGTGGTCAAGCGCCTGGCCGGCTGGGGCGCCATCCTGGCGATTCCCACCGTGGTGTTCAGCTTGTACGGCATGAACTTCAACTTCATGCCGGAGCTGAAATTCCACTATGCGTATCCGACCGTGATCGGGGTGACCGCGTTGGCCTGCGGCGGGCTCTGGCGCAAGCTGCATAAGTCCGGCTGGATCTGACCTGCGCGGCGCCGCAACCCGGTTGCCACGCCTGCCGCCCCCACGAAGCCCCCGTTAATCCCCACCGATCCTCCCTGCGCAGTCCGGGGCGGGGCGCCATGCCATGTTTATGGGATTCCCACCTGCTGGCCGGCTGCTTAGTCTTGCCCGTGCCGGGGGCCGCAAGACCGCTGCCATCGGCCGGCTAACGAATTACAGGGTCCTGCCGTAAATCATGTTGCCGGCACGGCGCTGGCAAAAAAAGCAGAAGAAACACCGGAATCCATTCTCAGGGGGGAAATCCAATGAAGCTCCAACTTCAGACATTCGGGGTCGCGCTGAGCGGCGCGGCACTGCTGGCGCTGGCCGCCTGCGGTGGCGGCGGCAGCGATAGCACAAGCAGCGGCTCCACCGGCGACAAGCCGGTCCTGGCCGCGGCCGCAGTGACCGGCACGGCCGCCACCGGCGCGGCGCTGGCCAATGCCAATGTGGCCATTACCGACAGCGCGGGCGCGTCCCCCTGCCAGGAAGCCGCGATCACCACCAGCGCGCTGGGCACCTACACCTGTACCCTGAAGACGGGCGAGGTGGCGCCGTTCTTCGTGGTCGTCACCGACCCCACGGGCAACACCGCGCCGCTGGTCAGCGTGAGCACCGTCACGCCGGCTGCCGGCGCCAAGCTCACCATCAACGCCACGCCGCTGACCACGGCCATCGTGGCGCAACTCGCTGCCGACGGCAATCCGCTGACGTTCGTCAGTGGCAAGACGGTGGACACCGCTGCCTTGCAAAAGGTCACCGCCAATGTGGTCGCGCAGCTCGCCAGCGTGCTCGCCGCCATCGGCGCGCCCGCCAGCTACGATCCGTTCTCGACCGCCATCACCGCCGCCACGTCCGCCGGCGTGGGCAATACCGCCGACCAGGTGCTCGATATCGTCAAGGTGGTCACGGATCCGGCCACCGGCAAGCTGGCGCTGGCCACCGTCGACAACCCGACGCCCGTGGCTATCGCCACCGCCACCAGCACGGGCGGCACGCTCAAAGCGCCGCCCGCCGGCGTCGCGGCCCTGCCGCAGGCAGCGCAAGCGGTCGCCAAGGGGCTCTCAGCCTGCTTCGCACTGCCCGTCGCGCAGCGCGTGACGTCCTCCAATGCCAGCCTGAGCGCGTCGCAAGGCGGCCCGGAGGTCAATGGGGTGGCGTCCGCATGCCAGAACATCGCTGCCGACGTCAGCAATGCGGCCGGTGTCGATTTCCTGCACAACGGCTACTACTTCGGGCAATTGCTCTACGGCATCCTGACCAGCGATACCATGACGGGCGCGCAGTTCAGCGTGCCGGAAATCATGGCGTTCTATCCCGCCGCATCGACGGCCTCGGGGCGTGACGAAGCCATCTTCAACATCCGGTACCTTGACGCCAGCGGCAACCCCGGCAACATCATCACCACGGCCCGCGATATCGGGGGCGGCGCGTCCAGCGCGCATCCGTCGACCTGGTGGCTGGTCGGCAACCAGCAGCCGGTCGACGTCACGCTCAAGCTCCAGATCCGGCGCGTCGAGCAGATGAACCCGGGCTTCAACAAGAGCAACAACAACTACAGCCACTTCCAGAGCGGCATCCAGTTCCTGATCAACGCCAAGGGCCCGGGCAGCGTCGTCAACAACGCCCCCCTGAGCTATGCGCGCGTGACCGGGCCCGGCTTGCCGAGCAATGGCATCGTCTATATCGCGCCGGTCCCGGCCGAGGTGGGCCAGACTTACATGGACGTGAGCAACAAGACCGGCACGGTGCCCGTCACCGCCCAGTGCGGCAACGAGTTCAGTCCGCCCTCGCCGTCGTACAACTGCCCGAACTTCTGGTTCTCGCGGACCGCGGGCCTCAGCGGTAGCGCGGCCAGCACCCTGGCGGGCAATCCTGTCAGCCTGGTGTGGGCGCAGGCGGCGGACAACGCCGATGCCTCCAAGGTGGTCAAGGGCGCGAAGTACCGCATCGAGCTGTTCCATGGCACCAACACCACGCCGACCTACAGCTACAACAAGACCCTGTTGAGCGACCTTGTGCCGGCCACCCAAGGGGTGAACCTGCCGTGGAACACGCTGGGCAGCAAGTCGCTGGCCGCGCTGGACCCGTCCAACGCCAGCCTGGCCGGTGCGCAGACGTCGCTGACGGCGGACTGGGTGCAGAACGTCTCCGCCCAGCAGATCGGCAGCGTTGCCGCCACGGTCGACAACAACGGCACCTGGAGTACATCCACGCCGGCGCCCAGGGGCGCGACCTCGATCGTGGTCAACGCGGCGGTGCCGGCCTTCACGGCCACCACCAACCGCGGGCTGCTGTTCGGGTACCGCATGTTGGACAACAGCAACAAGTCGGCGGTCTTTACTTACAACTGACCCTATCACTGGCCATATCACTGATCGTACTAATGACCACATAACCGATGCAACGGATCAGGCGCTCCTGACGCGGCCGGCGCCACAGCCGGCTTCGGCGACCTGCATAGCCCCGCAAGGCCAACAGCCTGCGGGGCTTTTTTTTTAAAAGCTGGCGCCGATGCCTGGCGGCCGCCACGCGCTTTCGCACCGTTTTTACGCGATTTTTATATCTTCTTTACACCCCCGCCTTCCCTCTCTACCCCGTTTTTACCGCTCGATCCCTAATCTGCCATCTGTGAATCACTCACGGTGTGTTGCCATGGACGGGATCTATTTCATTGGTTTGTTGCTGTTTGGTGCGCTGACTGGCGCACTGCTGCTCTTGTGCGCCGCGCTTGCAGGCAAACCGCTGGGCGCGGCCGAGGGGCCAGGCGGAGAAGCCGCCGACGCGCGCCGCAAGGACAGCGCCACCGACAGGAGGCTGTGATGGACTGGGCTGACCTGCTGGGCGGCGTGCTCGCCGTTGCTGTCTTTATCTACCTCCTGATCGCCCTGTTCCGGCCGGAGAAATTCTGATGTCCACCGAATTCCTGGGACTACTGGTCCTCTACCTAGCCATCCTGCTGGCGCTCGCGCCCTTCGTGGGGCGTTATATCCGCCGCGCGATGGAAGACGACCGCTACCTCGCCACGGCCTGGGGCCGCCCGCTTGAGCGCGTTTTGTACCGCGTGGCGGGCGTGCGCGCCAATGCCGAGATGGGCTGGAAGCAATATGCCATCGCGGTCATCGCCTTCAACATGCTGGGCGTGGTGGTGGTTTATGCGCTGCAGCGCATGCAGGCCTGGCTGCCGCTTAACCCGCAAGGCTTCGGCGCGGTGTCGCCGGACTCGGCCTTCAACACCGCCGTGAGCTTCGTCGCCAATACCAACTGGCAGGGCTATGCGGGCGAATCCACCATGAGCTATCTCACGCAGATGCTAGCGCTCACGGTGCAGAACTTCTTCTCGGCGGCCACCGGCATCGCCGTGGTGTTCGCGCTGATCCGCGGTTTTGCGCGCCAGAGCGCGGCCACCATCGGCAACTTCTGGGTCGACATGACGCGCTGCACGCTCTACGTGCTGGTGCCGATCTCCGCCGCGATCGCGCTGGCGCTGGTCAGCCAGGGCGTGATCCAGAACTTCGACAGCTACAAGGAAGTCAGCCTGGTCACGCCGGTCGAGTACAGCCAGCCCAAGGTGGACGCAGCCGGCCAGCCCGTGCTCGACGCCAAGGGCGCGCCGGTGATGGAGGCCATGAAGACCGACAAGCAGACGCTGGCAATGGGCCCGGTGGCTTCGCAGGAAGCCATCAAGATGCTTGGCACCAACGGCGGCGGCTTCTTCAACGCCAACTCGGCGCATCCGTTCGAGAACCCGACCGAGCTTGCCAACCTGATCGAGATGCTGGCCATCTTCCTGATCCCGGCGGCGCTGTGCTTCACCTTCGGCGAGATGGTCAAGGACCGCCGCCAGGGCGTGGCGATCCTGGCGTCGATGGCGGTGATCTTCATCGTGATGGCATGCGTCGCGGCGGCCTCCGAGCAGCAGGCCAACGCCGCGCTGGCGGGTTTGCCGATCGACCATGCGGCCAGCGCGCTGCAGGCCGGCGGCAATATGGAAGGCAAGGAAACGCGCTTCGGCATCGCCGCCACCGCGCTGTTCGCCACCATCACCACGGCGGCGTCGTGCGGCGCGGTCAATGCCATGCACGATTCCTTCACCGCCATCGGCGGGCTGGTGCCGATGCTGCTGATGCAGCTTGGCGAAGTGGTGTTCGGCGGCGTGGGCTCGGGCCTGTACGGCATGCTCGTGTACGCGGTGCTCGCCGTGTTCATCGCGGGCCTGATGATCGGCCGCACGCCGGAGTACCTGGGCAAGAAGATCGAGACCTTTGAGATGAAGATGACCGCGGTGGCGATCCTCGTCACGCCGCTGCTGGTGCTCCTGGGCACGGCGGTGGCGGTGATGGTGGAGCCGGGCCGCGCCGGTGTGTTCAACCCTGGCACGCACGGCTTTTCGGAAATCCTCTATGCGTTCTCGTCGGCTGCCAACAACAACGGCAGCGCCTTCGGCGGCTTGTCCGCCAACACGCCCTTCTACAACGTGGCGCTGGCGGCAGCGATGTGGTTCGGCCGCTTCTGGATCATCGTGCCGATCCTGGCCATGGCGGGCTCGCTGGCGGCCAAGCGCAGGCTGCCGGTGACGGGGGGCACCATGCCCACGCACGGCCCGCTGTTCGTGGTGCTGCTGGTTGGCTCGGTGCTGATGGTGGGCGCGCTCACCTATATCCCGGCGCTGGCGCTGGGCCCGGTGGCGGAGCAGCTGCAGGCGCCGGCGGTCTCGGCGGCTAGCAAGTAATGGAGAAACGCATGCAACAAGAATCCATGGTGACGCGCAGCAAGAACGCCGGCGTGGCACCGGCAAACACTACCCCGGCCACCAGCGTGGTCACGCCGGTCCTGGCCACGCCAAAGAGCGGCGGCCATCATCGCCCGCGCGGCGGCATGTTCGCCCCCGAGCTCGTCAAGCCGGCCCTGCTCGATTCGGTGAAGAAGCTCTCGCCGCGCGACCAGTTGCGCAACCCGGTGATGTTCGTGGTCTATGCGGGCAGCATCCTGACCACGATCGTGTTCTTCCGCGCGCTGTTCTCGCCCGCCACGGCGGGTGGCGAGAGCGCCGGGTTTATCCTGGCCGTGTCGGTGTGGCTGTGGTTCACCGTGCTGTTCGCGAATTTTGCCGAAGCGCTGGCCGAGGGCCGCAGCAAGCAGCAAGCCGAAGCGCTGCGCGGACTCAAGACCACCGTCACCGCCAAGCTGGTCAAGGAAGGCCGGCGCGACTACCGCGCCGCCGGCGCCACCGAGGCGCGCGGCGCTGCCGCGCTGCGCCGCGGCGACGTGGTGCTGGTCGAGGCGGGCGACATGGTGCCCGGCGACGGGGACGTGATCGAAGGCGTGGCCTCGGTGGACGAGAGCGCCATCACCGGCGAATCGGCTCCCGTGATCCGCGAATCCGGTGGCGACTTCTCTTCGGTCACCGGCGGCACGCGCGTGCTGTCCGACTGGATCGTGGTGCGCATCACCACCAATCCGGGCGAGAGCTTCATCGACCGCATGATCACCATGGTGGAAGGCGCCAAGCGCCAGAAGACGCCGAACGAACTGGCGCTGACCATCCTGCTGGTGGGCCTGACCATCGTGCTGCTGCTGGCCACCGCCACGCTGCAGCCGTTCTCGGTGTACAGCGTGTTCGTCGCCAAGGCCGGCATGCCCGTCACCATCACCGTGCTGATCGCGCTGCTGGTGTGCCTGATCCCGACCACCATCGGCGGCTTGCTGTCGGCCATCGGCGTGGCCGGCATGAGCCGCATGATGGAAGCCAACGTGATCGCCACCTCGGGCCGCGCGGTGGAGGCCGCCGGCGACGTGGACGTGCTGCTGCTCGACAAGACCGGCACCATCACGCACGGCAACCGCCAGGCTTCACGCTTTATCGCCGCGCCCGGCGTGTCGGCGCAGCAACTGGCCGAAGCCGCCTGGCTGTCGTCGCTGGCCGATGAAACGCCGGAAGGCCGCAGCATCGTCACGCTGGCGCGCCAGCAGGCCGGTGCCGCCACGCCCGATATCAGCGCGCTGCGCCCGATCTTCGTGCCGTTCACCGCGCAGACCCGCATGAGCGGCGTGGACGCCGGCGGGCGCAGCGTGCGCAAGGGCGCCGCCGATGCCGTGCGCAAGTACGTGACCGAGCGCGCCGGCAAGTTCCCCGATGCCGTGATGCAGGCTGTGGACGACGTGGCCCGCGCCGGCAGCACGCCGCTGGTGGTGGCGGAGTCCAGCACCGATGGCGAGCACGTACGCGTGCTTGGCGTGGTGGAGCTCAAGGACATCGTCAAGGCCGGCATTCGCGAGCGCTTTGGCGAGCTGCGCAAGATGGGCATCAAGACGGTGATGATCACCGGCGACAACCGCCTCACCGCCGCGTCGATCGCAGCGGAAGCCGGCGTCGATGACTTCCTTGCCGAAGCCACCCCCGAAGCCAAGCTCAAGCTGATCCGCGACTACCAGGCCGAAGGCCGCCTGGTGGCGATGACCGGCGACGGCACCAACGACGCACCGGCGCTGGCGCAGGCCGACGTGGCGGTGGCGATGAACAGCGGCACGCAGGCGGCGAAGGAAGCCGGCAACATGGTCGACCTCGACAGCAATCCGACCAAGCTGATCGAGATCGTCGAGATCGGCAAGCAGATGCTGATGACGCGCGGCTCGCTCACCACCTTCAGCGTGGCCAATGATGTGGCGAAGTACTTCGCCATCATCCCGGCAGCGTTCGCCACCACGTACCCGCAGCTCAACCAGCTCAACGTGATGGGCTTGTCGACGCCGGCCTCGGCCATCTTGTCGGCGGTGATCTTCAACGCGCTGATCATCGTGGTGCTGATCCCGCTGGCGCTGCGCGGCGTGGTGTACCGGCCGCTCGGCGCGGCCATCTTGCTGAGGCGCAACCTGCTGGTGTACGGCCTCGGCGGCATCCTGGTGCCCTTTGCCGGCATCAAGGTGATCGACATGATCCTGACCCTGTTCGGCTGGGTCTGAGCGCAGCATCGCACGCATTGCACGCATCGAACGCGCTGAACATAAACGGAGCCATCCATGAATACGCAAGTCCAACCCGCCCAGCCCGCCACGCCCATCCAGGGTGGCCTGCTGCGCCCCATGCTGACGATCTTCGTCGTGCTGTCGGCCGTCACCGGCCTGCTGTACCCCGGCGTGATCACCGGCATCTCGCGCGCCGTGTTCCCGCATGAAGCGGCCGGCTCGCTGATCGTCAAGGATGGCCGTGTCGTCGGCTCGGAACTGATCGGCCAGCCGTTCTCGGATCCCAAGTACTTCTGGGGCCGCTTGTCGGCCACCGCGCCCATGCCGTACAACGCGGCGGCTTCCGGCGGCTCCAATCTCGGCCCGAGCAACCCGGCCCTGACCGATGCCGCGCGCGCCCGTATCGACGCGCTGCACGAGGCGGACCCCGGCAACAAGGCACCCGTGCCGGTGGATCTGGTCACGGCTTCCGGCAGTGGCCTCGATCCGCAGATCAGCCCGGCTGCGGCGCAGTACCAGGCGGCACGCGTGGCCCGGCTGCGTGGCTTGCCGCTGGAGCGCGTAGAGGCGCTGGTGGCGGCCAACACAGAAAAGCCGCTGCTCGCGGTGATGGGGGATCCGGTGGTGAATGTGCTCCAGTTGAACCTGGCGCTGGATGGCGGGAAGCGGTGAAGGGGCTCTCACTCTACCGCGCAGCGCAGCAGGGAGATGCGGCCTTCGCTACGGCTAAGCGTGGCACAATCGTTTTCATCCATCCTCCTCCCGGGCAATGACCCCCACCATGCCTGACACCGCCCAGCGCGACGCCCCCGGCCGGCCCGATCCCGACGCCTTGCTGCAACGCATGCAGCAGGAGGGGGAGCGCGCCGCGCGCGGCAAGCTGCGGGTGTATTTCGGCGCGTCCGCGGGCGTGGGCAAGACCTTCGCCATGCTGACCGCCGCCCGGGCGCTGCGCGAGCAAGGCAGCGATGTCGTGATCGGCGTGGTGGAGACCCATGGCCGCGCCGAGACCGAGGTGCTGATCGCGGGACTGGAGCGGCTGCCGATGAAGGCCATGCCGCATCACAAGCTGGACGACCGCGTGCTGCAGGAGTTCGACCTGGACGGCGCGCTGGCCCGGCGCCCGGCGCTGGTCCTGGTCGACGAACTGGCGCACTCCAACGCGTCCGGCAGCCGCCACCCCAAGCGCTGGCAGGACATCGAGGAACTGCTCTCGGCCGGCATCGATGTGTGGACCACTGTCAATGTCCAGCACCTGGACAGCCTCAACGAGGCGGTGGGCGGCATCACCGGCATCCGTGTGTGGGAGACGGTACCCGACACGGTCTTCGATGATGCCGACGAAGTCATCCTGGTGGACCTGCCCGCCGACGAATTGCTGCGGCGCCTGCGCGACGGCAAGGTCTACCTGCCGGAGCAGGCGCGCACCGCGGCCACCAATTTTTTCCGCAAGGGCAACCTGATCGCGTTGCGCGAGCTCGCGCTGCGCCGCACCGCCGACCGCGTCGACGACGACGTGCGCGCATACCGCCATGCCGAATCCATCCGCCCGGTGTGGCGCACGCGCGAGGCGGTGCTGGCGTGCATTGGCACTGGCGACGATGCCGCGCAGGTGGTCAAGAGCGCGCGCCGGCTGGCCGGGCAGCTCGATTGCGACTGGCACGTGGTCACGGTGGCCACGCCGCGCCTGGCGCCGCTTGCCGAGCACGAGCGCGCCAATATCGAGGAGGCGATGCGCCTGGCCGAAGAGCTGGGCGCGCGCACCGAGACGCTGGCCGGCAGCGATATCGTGCAGGCGGTGGCGGGTTATGTGCGGCGCCACAACCTCACCAAGGTGGTGGTCGGGCGGGCCCCCGGCAACTGGCGCCGCAGCGGCGGCAGCCTCCTGGCGCGCGGCCGGGCGCTGCTGGCACTCGGCCTGTCGCCGTTCCTGGGTGCGCGCGCCTGGCTGTTCGGGCGCCATAGCTTTGCCGATTCGCTGGCGCTCGGCTGCCCGGAGATCGACGTGATCCGCGTGGCCGCCGATGCCATGGGCGCCGATACGCGCGGCCGCGCGCAACCGGCGCTCGGGCGCGCCGACGTGCGCGAGGATGCGGCGCGCATCGACGACAGCAGCGTGGTGGCGCACCGCATCGACTACCTGTGGGCGGTGGCATGGTGCGGGGGCGCCAGCTTGATGTCGGCGCTGACGCGGCCGTGGTTCGACCTGGTCAATATCGCGATGTTGTTCCTCGCGGCCGTGGTCGGCGTGGCGCTGCGCCACGGCCGCGGCCCCGCCGCGCTGGCCTCGGTGCTGTCGGTGGCGGCCTTCGACTTTTTCTTCGTGCCGCCGCGCATGTCCTTCGCGGTGAGCGACGTGCAGTACCTCGTCACGTTCGCGGTGTTGCTGACGGTGGGCCTGGTGATCGGCCAGCTTACCGCCGGGCTGCGCGAGCAGGCCCAGGTGTCGGTGGAGCGCGAGACCGATGCGCGCACCTTGTACGAGCTGGCGCGCGAGTTGTCCGCTGCCTTGATGCCCGAGCAGATCATCGACATCAGCAGCCGCTTCCTGCAAGCCGCGCTTGGCGCGCGCTCGGCGTTCTTCCTCGTTTCGCCCAAGGGGCGGCTGATGCCGCCGGTGATCGACCCCACGCAGCGCGGCAATGACGCGATCGATCCGGTGCTGGCGCAATGGGTGTTCGATCACGGCCAGCCCGCCGGCACCGGCACCCACACGCTGCCGGGCAGCACGGTGCTTTACCTGCCGCTCAAGGCGCCGATGCAGACGCGCGGCGTGCTGGCGGTGGAGCCGCAGGAGTGGCGCGCCTTCGCGCGGCCCGAGCGGCGCCGGCAGATCGACGTGTTCGCCACGCTGATCGCCATCGCCATCGAGCGGCTGCACTATGTGGAGGTGGCGCAGCAGGCGCTGGTGTCGATGGAGTCGGAGCGGCTGCGCAGCTCGCTGCTGGCCGCCGTCTCGCATGATCTGCGCACGCCGCTGACCAGCCTGATCGGCATGGCCGAGACTATGCAGCGCACCGAGCCGCCGCTGCCGCCGTCGCTGTCGGAGACCGTCGGTGCCATGCGCGAGCAAGCCCTGCGCATGCGCACCATGGTGGTCAACCTGCTCGATATGGCGCGGCTGCAAAGCCGCGATGTGCGCATGCAAAAAGAGTGGCAGTCGCTCGAAGAGCTGGTGGGCGCGGCGCTGGCCGGCATGCGCGATGCGCTGTCGCGGCACCGCGTGTCGGTCGCGGATCTATCGGCGCTGCCGCTGGTGGAGTGCGATGCGGTGCTGATGGAGCGGGTGCTGTGCAACCTGCTGGAGAATGCTGCCAAGTACACGCCGCCGGGCACCGGCATCCGCATCTGCGGCGAAGTGGTCGAAGCGGAGGTGCGGCTTGCGGTGGCGGACGATGGCCCCGGCGTGCCGCGCGGGCAAGAGCTCTCGATTTTCCAGAAATTCACGCGCGGCGAGCGCGAGTCCGCGACCGCGGGCGTTGGCCTCGGCCTGGCCGTGTGCGAGGCCATCGTGCAGGTGCACGGCGGGCGCATCTGGGTGGAGAGCGTGAACGCGGACCACACTGGCGCACGCTTTGTCGTGGCGCTGCCGCGCGGCAATCCGCCTGCGATCGAGCCCGAGCCGCCCGAGGCACTTGAGCCGGCGCTACTCGCCACGCCGGGCAACGGCGCAGGGCTGGCCGCGCGCGATGCGGCAAACAAGGAGTCCAACTGAAATGGCATTTGAATTTTCGCCGACTGTCTTGCTGGTCGAAGACGAGCCGCATATCCGGCGCTTCGTGCGCGAGGCGCTGCAGGCAGAAGGCTGCGCCGTGCATGAGGCCGAGACGCTCAAGCGCGGCCTGATCGATGCCGGCACGCGCCAGCCCGACGTGGTGATCCTCGACCTGGGCCTGCCCGATGGCGACGGCATGACGTTGATCCGCGAGATGCGCACCTGGACCGAAGTGCCGGTGCTGGTGCTATCGGCGCGCTCCGGCGAGGACGACAAGATCGCCGCGCTGGACGCCGGCGCGGACGATTACCTGACCAAGCCCTTCGGTGTGGGCGAGCTGATCGCGCGCGTGCGCGTGCTGCTGCGCCGCCACGCCAAGACCAATCCGCAAGGCACGCCGCAGATCGGCTTTGGCGAGGTGCAGATCGACCTGGCCAACCGCGTGGTCACCCGCGCCGGGCAGGATGTGCACCTGACGCCGATCGAGTATCGCCTGCTTGCCGTACTGATCGCGCATCGCGGCAAGGTCATGACGCACCGCGAACTGCTGCGCGAGGTCTGGGGGCCGGCGCACTCGGAGAGCAGCCACTACCTGCGGGTGTACATGGGGCACCTGCGGCACAAGCTGGAAGCCGATCCGGCGCAGCCCTCGCACCTGATGACGGAGGTGGGGGTGGGATATCGGTTCGTGGGGTAACGCGTTCTGCCGGCAACAGGATGGCGGCCGATGGGTAGTCAGGCGGCCGGCTCAAGCGACACCGGTGCCCTGTAGCGCGGATTCCCCAGCACGGGCAGATTGCGCAGGAAGCGGAACATGCCGTTGTGGTCGATCCACCTGGCGTAAGCCACATAGTCCGGATCCTGGGACAAATGCCGCTCTTCCGTCATGGCCCGCATCGCATAGATGCCATTCAAGGCCAGCAGGAGCAGGCAGTGGCGCAGCGTTTCATCCGCCGGGCCCTGGGCCATGAAGGGGATGGAGATCATCCACCAGGACAGGTTCTTGGCCACCTAGGCGGGGTGCTTGGTCCACCGGTAAGGCCCGTTGGTGATGATGCCCCGGTGGGTCAGGTTCGAGAACCGCGCGCCGAAGCTCACCGTCGCCCAGACGTAGATCGCCGTCAGCACCAGGATCGCACTGCCCCAGATGCCATAGAGCAGCGGCGTGTTCCAAAGCCACGCGCCCCACTGCAGGCCGGTCTCGTAATGCAGGTATTGCCGCCCGACCAGCGACCAGAACGGCTGGTAACATACCAGCGCCACCGCCCAGCCCAGCATGGACGGCTCGGCCGAGCGCACGTGCGTGTCGGTGATGCGCAGCGCCATCAGGTAACCCATCACCACCAGGCCGACATCGATGAAGTACACGAAGCCGTAGAGCAGGTCGAACCAGGCCTTGAAGCTCGCCAGCAGCGCAAAGTCGGCGGCGATGAAACGCGCCAGGTCATTGCACATATAGGTGAACATCAGGGGCAGGAAGAAGCCCTTGATCAACCAGGCTAGCAGATGCTGCCCCGCCACCTTGCCATCCACCTTGCCCCACTGCAACGTGACCAGCTTGCCCATGTGCCAGTAGCCGTCCAGGGGCCGGGCCATCTTGCGGTCGACGAAGAAGAAATAGGGCAGCGCCAGCGCGGCCCAGCCCGGCAGCACGATTGCCAGCATGGAGAGGTAACGCGCGTAGAAGGCCGCATGGTATTCGGGGAACAGCCAGTACAGCAGGCCGACAAAGCCCATGCTGCCAAGCAGGCCCGCCAATTTGGTCAGGCTGCGGTGCCACGACGGATTGTCCCGGGAGAAATCCAGGCCGGTGGCGGCGCGCAAGTGCACCTTCTGCCAGATCAGGTCGAGCAGGAAGATGGCCGCTGCCGTCACCCCGACGATGAACAGGGCCGAATGCACCATGTTATCGCCGAAGGGCCGGTCGGTCCGCACGATGGTCGCGGCCAGCAGGAACGCGGCCAGGCCCACGGCGGCGACGGCGCCGTGGGTGGCGGAGCGGGGCCGCGGCGCTTTGTCTTGCGGTGTCGTCACTGACATCGTTACGGACTGCTTCCCATCGGTGACGCCATGTTGGATATCGCAGTGAGTGCGAAGGGCTGGATTACGCATGGCGATTAGGAGTCGAGTGCTTTGATCAGCGCCGATCCTATCCAGTGGAACAACCGCAAAACTGACAAATCCTGACATTGCCAAGGAAAGCGAAAAGGCCCGATCCTTGCTGGGATATAGTCGTGGCCTTTTCCGCGAAACGCGACTTGAAGGGACAATGCTTCGGCTATTCTGGATCGTTCTCTTGTGCTGGCTCTGCCACTCCGCGGCGTGGGCAGACATGCGTCTGCCGCAGGCGGGAGAGGTTTCTCTGGGCGAGCATTGGGAGCTGCTGCGCGATCCGCAGGATGTGCTGACCATCGAGCAGCTATCGCGGCCGGAGTTCGCGGCGGCCTTCCAGCCGCAGTATTCCCCTCCCGCCCTTGGCTACGTGAAGGGGGCCGTCTGGCTGCGCATCACCCTGACGCGCCCCGAGCAAGCCGCGCCGGTATGGTTGCTGGAGCTGCGCTCGGCGCTGCTGGACGACGTCACGCTGTTCGAGCCACTAGCGGCGGGTGGATACGCGCAGCGGGTGTCCGGCGACAGGCGGCCGGTGGCGGGGCGCGACGTGGATTACCGCAATCCGGTGTTTCAGCTCGACTTGCCGGTGGACAAGCCGGTCACGCTGTATCTGCGCGTGCGCAGTACCAGCACGATGAGCTTTCCCCTGGTGGCGTGGTCGCCAGAAGCGTTCATTTCCTTTATCGGCACCGAGCTGCTTCTGTTTGGCTTGTTCTACGCAGCGCACCTGGTCTTGCTGATTACCAGCGTCTGGTTTTATTGGGTAACGCGCAATCTTTCCTTTGGCCTGTTCAGCCTGACTGTGCTGGCCAATCTGTTCACCTCGCTGTCCGCCGAGGGCTTCACGTATCAGTACCTCCTGCCTGGATGGCCGCTGACGAGCGATGCCGTCTACGTGGTGAGCTGGTTTTTCGCGACGCCGCTTGGCACCTTGTTCACGGCGCACTACCTGGGCCTGTACGAGTCGCCGTGGCGGCGTTGGGCGATCGGCTTTTCGCTGCTGGCCTGGGGCGTGGCGCTGGTCATGACCCCCTGTTTGCTGCTGGGTAACGTCTGGTGGATACGCCCACTGGCGCTGCTCTGGGGCCTCGTCACCATGGGCATACTGCTGATCGCTTCCGCGGCGATGACCTGGCGCGGCCAAAAGGCCGCGCGTGTGCTTTTGTTCGTCCTGGTTCTGCTTTTTGGCGGCACCGTGCTGCGCCTGGCGCGTAATGTCGGCGCGATCGATCCCGGCGCGTTCGTCGATAACGCCAACTACCTGGGCATGATGGCGTTCCTGCTTATCATGAATTCGGCCATCAGCTGGCGCTACACCGACATGCGTGCCGAAAAGGAGGCCGCCCAGGCCGAAGCCTTGCGCGTGGCCCGTCAGGCCGAGCGCGACCTGGAGGTCAAGGTCGCCTTGCGCACCCAGGCGCTCAGGGATGCCATGGCGCAGGTGGAAGCGTCGCTGTCGCTGGAGCGGCGCGCGCAGGAGGAGCAGCGGCAGTTCCTGTCCACGGTCTCGCATGAACTGCGCACGCCGCTGGCGGTGATCGATGCCACGGCGCAGAACCTGGACCTGGACGATGCCCATGATGACCCGCAGACCTCGGCCCGGTACCAGAAGATCCTGCGCGCCACGCAACGCCTGACCATGCTGCTCAATGACTCCCTGCATGAAGATGGCTTCGAATTGCTGCGCCATGGTTCCCGGCCGTCGCCCACCAGCCTGTCGGATTTGCTGGCGGATGCCGCGGCGGCGGCGCAACTGCTTTCGGAGGGGCACCGGCTGGAGGTGGATGGAGAGCGCTTGCCAGAAGCCTTCCTGTGCGACGCCAGCCTGCTGCGGCTGGCATTGCGCACGCTGGCCGACAACGCGGTGAAGTACACGCCCGCGGGCTGCCGGGTGGTCTTGAGGGGCCGGGAAGTGGCCGAAGGCGTGGTGCTGGAAGTGCAGGACAATGGCCCCGGCATCGAGGCGGCGGACCTGCCGCGCGTATTCGAGCGCTTTTATCGCGGCCAGAATGCGGGCCAGAAGCCGGGGACCGGGCTTGGCTTGTCGCTGGCCCGGCGCATGGTGGAAATGCAGGGCGGCACCTTGACCCTGGACAGCGCGCCCGGGCAGGGCTGCCGCGCCACGATCTTTTTGCCGTCGGCGCTGCCGGGCCTGCAGGCTCAGGCCAGCGCGATGGGCGCGGCGAACGTATAACCTTTGCGGTGGGCGGTCTTGAGGGGCAATTCGCTGCCCGATTCGCTGCGCCAGCGTTGCCGCAGCCGGCTGACCATGGTCTCCAGCCGGCGCTCGTCGTAGCTCAGCCAGTCAAAGCCGAAGCCTTCGGCGATCTGGCGGCGATCGACCGGCTGGGTGGGATGGCGCGCCAGCATTTCGAGCAGCTTGCTCTCGTTGGACGACACGGCCATGCGGGCTCCCGCCGGCGCCACCAGCGTGCTGGCCTGCCGGTCGAGCCACCAGTTGGAGACGACGCGGCGGCTCAAGGCGCGCAGGATGGCGTCGAATTCGAGCAGCTTGATCGGCTTGACCAGATAGTGGTCCGCCCCGCCGTTCAGGCCGTGCAGCTTGTCCTGCGTTTCGCCGCGGGCCGTGAGCATGACGATGCCGCAGCCGGGGCGCTCGCGGCGCAGGCGGCTGGCCGCATCGAAACCCGTGCCGTCGGGGAGCATGACGTCGATGACGGCGATGTCCGCCTGCACGGCCAGGGGCAGGAATTGCGCCAGGCTGCCGGCCTGGCTGACCGTCCAGCCTCGCTTTTGCAGGAAAGCCGCTATTTCCTCGCGCAGCTCGACCTCATCCTCGAGCAGGACTACATTGCCCATTTCAAAACCTTGCAGCGGTTGCGTTCGATGATCGTGGCGAGGAATCTCCGTGCTTGCCTGACAAGGTTCGACGGCGTCAGCCCAGGCTCCCCCCTCCTGGCCGTTGCCCTGGCACTGGCGCCCAGGGTGGCCTAAGCGGTATTACGGCCAGACCGGCGGGAATCTTTACCCCTCCCCGGCGGTATCCCGGCACGTCGCGCCACGATCCAAGCCACCTCACCAAACTAAACCACCTCACCAAACGCCAAAAAACACGCCCGCCTGCTTATACACATTGGTCTTGGCCGCCACCTCGTCGTTACTCACCGTGGTGCGCGGCTTGAGGGTGCAGAACCATTCCAGCAGGTGCAGCCGCATTGCCGAGCGGATGGCCTCGTGGCCGGCATCCTCGCCCAGGTCGAAGAACTCGTCCGGGTCGCGTTCCAGGTCGAACAGCTGCGGGCGAAATCCCTGCCAGTGCACATACTTCCAGCGCGCATTGCGCACCATCCACGCCCGGCACTCGCCCGGCGGCCGGCCCAGCGCGATCCGCGCGCCGCGATACGCGTAGTCCAGCTCCGACACCACGAAATCCCGCCACTGGCCATTGCCGCGCTCGCGCGTGAGATCCAGCAGCGAGCGGCCTTCCACGCGATGGTCGGCCGGCGGCAGGCCCAGCGCGTCCAGCACGGTCGGCACCACGTCCACGGCCGAGACCATGCGCGCATCCGCGCTGCCGCGGGTGGCGTCGGCTTCGGCCGAGGGATCGTAGACAATCAGCGGGATGTTCTGCACGGTGTCGTAGAACTGCTCCTTCTCGCCGAGCCAGTGGTCGCCCAGGAAGTCGCCGTGGTCTGCCGTGAACACGATCAGCGTGTCTTCCCAGCGGCCCAGACGCTCCAGTTGTTCCCACAACTCGCCCAGGCGATCGTCGATCTGCTGCACCAGGCCTTGATAGGCGGGACGCACCGTGTCCGAGACTTCGCTGCGCATGAAGTTGGCGCATTCTTCCTGCGTGCGGTACGCGTCGAGCACCGGATGCGGGTTGTCCAGCTCCGCCTCGTGGCGCTTGAGCGGCAGGCAGTCGTCCAGCGAATAAGCCGCGTGGTAGGGCGCGGGCGCCATGTAGGGCCAGTGCGGCTTGACCAGCGACAGGTGCAGCACCCAGGGGTCGTCGCCGCGCGCGGCGATGTACTGCATCGCCTGGCCCACCGTATAAGCCGTCTCCGAATGCGCTTGCGCCACGCGTGCCGGCAGGCCGGCATTGCGCATCTGCCAGCCCGACACGATCTCGCCTTGCGCGTTCTCGGCGCTGATCACGTAGTCCGTCCACGGGTCGGCGCTGTCGTAGCCTTGCTTGCGCAGCCACTCGGCATAAGCGCTGTGCGGCTCGGCGTGGTGGCCGTCATGGCGGTCGACTTCCACAAAGTGCCCGCTGCGCAGCAGCGTTTCCAGCTCGCTGCCGCCGTCGAGATGCAGGCGCTTCATGTTGGCGTTGTCGGGCATCACGTGCGTCTTGCCGGCCAGCGCCAGCGCACGGTGGCTGTCCTTCAGGTATTCGCCCAGCGTGACTTCGCCAACGGACAGCGGCACGCGGTTCCAGGTGGCGCCGTGGCTGCTCGGGTAGCGCCCGGTGTAGAAGCTCATGCGGCTCGGGCCGCAAACGCCGGAGGTGACGAACGCCTTGGTGAAGCGCACGCCGCGCGCGGCCAGGGCATCGATATGCTTTGTGCGCAGGGTGGGGTGGCCGTAGCACGCCAGGTGGTCCTGGCGCAGCTGGTCGCACATGATGAAGAGGGTGTTTCGGGTGGCCATGGCTTTGTGGATGCCGGTCGGGCCGCTGACCCTGACCTGATCGGCATCAATTCAATAAATAACGTAATGTAAATTTGAGTCTATTCAATCCATGTAGAAAATAACATTCATGAAATGAATAAATATGGTGGAATATGATGTGGTGTTTTCAATCCCCGGTATAGCCAGAGGCCTTGACCACCGGCCCCCACCGTCCGGCATCCGCCGCCAGCACCTTGCCGAACTGCTCCGCGCTCCCGGTTTGCGGCTCCAGCCCCAGCTTCAGGAACCGCTCCTTCAGATCCGCCGACTGCACCGCATGCACGATCGCCGCATTCAGCCGGTCGATCGTTGCCTTCGGCACGCCGGCCGGCGCCAGGAACCCGTACCGGCCAAGCCCCTCGATGTCCTTGTAGCCCAGCTCGGTAAACGTGGGCACATCCGGCAATGCCACCGAGCGATGCGTCCCTGAGCTCGCCAGGACGCGGATCTTGCCCGCACGATGCATCTCGGTGAGATCGGCGAGCGTATCGACCGAGGCCGGCACCTGCCCGCCCACCAGCGCATTCATCAGCGGCGCCGAGCCGTTGAATGGCACGTGCAACATCTCCACGCCCACCTGCTTGCCGATCAGCAAGCCAAAGAAGTGCGGAATGCTGCCTAGCGCCGGCGAGGCGTAGGAATTGTTCTTGGCCGGGCTGGCCTTGAGCCACTCGATGTACTCCTTCAGCGTCTTGGCCGGCGCGCCGGGGCCGGTGGCCAGGGCCAGCTGGAAGTTAGCGGTTTGCGCCACCGGCACGAAATCGCGCTGGATGTCGTAGTTCAGCTTGCGGTAGGTCAGCGGGGCGATGGTCATCACCGCGGAGTTGGCGACCACCAGCGTGTTGCCGTCGGCGGGCAGGGTGCGCGCATAGTCCATGACCAGGCGGCCGCCAGCGCCTGGCTTGTTCTCGATGACCACGGTTTGCTTGAGTTCCTCGCGCAGCTTGTCGCCAATGAGGCGGGCGGCCAGGTCGGCGGTGCCGCCGGCGGGGTAGCCCACCAGGATGCGCAGCGGGCGGTCGTTCTGGGCGCTGGCCGGCGCGCTGGCCAGGCACAGGGTGGCCAGTGCGGTCATGGTGGCGAGGGTGGGGACTAGCGCGCGCAGCAGTTTGGCGGGTTTCACGGGTTCTCCTGTTGGTTCGGCATCGGCGGGAAGCCGGCCAATTTATCGATATGGCCCGCAGGCGCCAAAGAAGGATTTCGCGCAACGATGTGCGCGTTTCGTTCCTGGACCCATGCCTGCCCGGCCATACCCCGGCGGATGCGCTTAGCGCGCGGCCCGCCAGTTCTTATGCAGCGGCACAGACGCTAACACCCAGCCATATAATTGACAAAATCAACTAAATTTGCGGGTGCGGCATGAACGGCAGCCAGGCGGGCGAGCAGGCACAGGCACAGGCACAGGCACAGGCACAGGCACAGGAGCGCAGGGAGCGGGACGCCGGCGAAACGCTGCAGCATCCCGCCCGTCTGGCGGACTTCCTCAATTACCGCCTCTATCACCTGACCCGCGTTGCCCTGCAAGCCAGCGGGCATCACCTGCGCGCCGCGGCCGGGGTGAGCCGGCGCGAGTGGCGCATGCTGGCCTTTCTCGGCGAGCAGCCGGGCACGCGCCTGACGGAGCTGGCGCAAAGCGCCGGGCTGGACAAGGTGCTGGCCAGCCGCGCCGTGCACGCCCTGATGGCGCGCGGCCTGGTGCAGCGCGCCACGCGCGGCCAGGACAAGCGGGCGGCGGCGTTTGCACTGAGCGAGCAGGGCGAGGCGGTCTACCAACTTGCCTTTGCGCAGGCCCAGGCCTTCAACGCCCGCCTGGCCGCCTGCCTGGATCCGGAGGAGGCGCGGGTGCTGGCGCGTTGCCTGTCCAGGCTGCACACGGAGGCCGAGGCCTTGCTGGCGCAGGCGCAAGCACTGCCCAGCAGCGTACCCGCGCCTGCGGAACCGGCGCAGAACTGGTGGCGCCAACCGTAAGGTCTGGCCGGCCGCTTCCGACTGCACCTGGCGACTTCGGAGTCCTACACTTGTAGACTTGGAGTCAGCGCGTGCCCTGCCTGGAGCCTGCCATGCCGCTTGTCCGTCGCTTTCCTGTTCGCTTCACTGCGCGCCTTACTGCTCGCTTCACTGCCCACTTTCCTGGCCGCTTTCCTTCGCGATTGCGCGCCGCCGCCATTGCCGCGCTGCTTCCCCTCTGCCTGTTTGCCTTCCAGCACGCCCAAGCCGCGCGCCAGCCCCCGGCGCCGGCGCAGGAACTGACGCGCCAGGCGGTGACCGCCTACGACGCCGGCGCCTTCGATTCGGCCCTGCGGGATTTCGCCAAGGCGGCCCAGCAAGGCAACCGGCTCGCGCAGTACAACTACGCCATGATGCTGCTGCGCGGCGAGGGCACGCCGGTGCGCCAGGAGGAGGCGCTGATCTGGCTGCACCGCGCGGCCGAGAACGACATGACGCAGGCCCAGTTCACCTTTGGCGAGATGTACGAGCACGGCGAGCTGGTGCCGCGCTCGCTGGAGTCCGCCAACCAGTGGTACCGCCGCGCGGCCGAAGGCGGCCATGTGCAGGCCCAGGTGGAACTGGCGACCAATTACTTCACCGGACGGGGCCTGGCGCGGGACTACGGCAAGGCCTTCGAGTGGTACACGCGCGCCGCCACGGCGGGCGACGGCGGTGCCCAGTACATTGTCGCCAGCTATTACGAGCGTGGCGAGCCCGGCGTGGTCGAGAAGGACATCGAGCAGGCCAAGATCTGGTACGCCCGCGCTGCCGCGCACGGCGACCCCGGGGCGCTGGCCAAGCTGCGCTCGCTGATCGAGCAGGGACTGAAGGCAAAACAGGCTGGCGCGATGTAATGCTGCGGTAGTCTGGGCATGTTGCCATGCACGGGCGGCCGCCGAGGGCTGCAATCCGAGGTGCGCCGCCGGGGGCGGTACAACTCTTGCTTGAGACAACAACACGAAACCTGCGCCAATGGGAGGCACTAGTGGCAACACACGTCGCACTGAACCATGTCACCCACTACCGGTACGACCGGCCCGTGAAGCTTTCGCCGCAGGTGGTCAGGCTCCGTCCTGCCCCGCACTGCCGCACGCCGATCCTTTCGTATTCGCTGCGCATCGAGCCCGAGCAGCATTTCGTGAACTGGCAGCAGGACCCGTTCGCCAACTACCTCGCCCGGCTGGTGATCCCCGAGCCGACCACCGAGTTCAAGATCACCGTCGACCTGGTGGTCGAGATGGCGGTCTACAACCCGTTTGACTTCTTCCTCGAGCCCTACGCCGAGAATTTTCCTTTCACCTATGAGCCTGGCCTGGCTTACGAGCTGGCGCCCTATATGGTCAAGGGCGAACTGACGCCGCGCTTTGCCGCCTTCGTGGAGAGCATTCCGCGCAACAAGCAGACCACGAGCGATTTCCTGGTGGCCCTGAACCAGCGCCTGCAAGAGGACATCCGCTACCTGATTCGCATGGAGCCCGGCGTGCAGACGCCGGAGCAGACGCTGGAGACCGGCTCGGGGTCGTGCCGGGATTCCGGCTGGCTGCTGGTGCAGACGCTGCGCCACCTGGGGCTGGCCGCGCGCTTCGTGTCCGGCTACCTGCTGCAGCTGGCGCCCGACGTGAAATCCATCGACGGCCCCAGCGGCACCGACGTGGACTTCACCGACCTGCACGCATGGTGCGAGGTCTACCTGCCGGGCGCGGGCTGGATCGGGCTCGACCCCACCTCCGGCCTGCTCGCCGGCGAGGGCCATATCCCGGTGGCATGCACGCCCGAGCCGGGCAGCGCGGCGCCGGTCAGCGGCGCGGTCGACGAGAGCGAGGTGACCTTCCACCACGAGATGTCGATCACCCGCATCTATGAATCGCCGCGCGTGACCAAGCCCTATACCGAGGCGCAGTGGCAGGCGGTGGCGGCCGTGGGCGCCGAGGTCGATATCCAGCTCAACGCGCAAGATGTGCGCCTGACCATGGGCGGCGAGCCGACCTTTGTCGCGGTCAAGGATCGCGATGGCGCGGAATGGAACACCGATGCGCTCGGCACCACCAAGCGCGCCTATGCCACCGAACTGGTGCATAAACTGCGCGCGCGCTATGGCAGGGGCGGCTTCCTGCACTTCGGCCAGGGCAAGTGGTACCCGGGCGAGCAATTGCCGCGCTGGGCCTTGTCGATCTGCTGGCGCGCCGACGGCCAGCCCTGCTGGCAGGACCCGTCGCTGTTCGCCGATGAGCGCGAGCCGGCCGACTATACCGAGGCCGACGCGCGCCGCTTCCTCGATAGCCTGGCCACCCGCCTCGGGATCGACCCCGGTTTTGTGCAGCCCGGCTATGAGGACACCTGGTACTACCTCTGGCGCGAGCGCCGCCTGCCGGTCAACGTCGACCCGCTGGAGGCGCGGCTCGACGATGAGATGGAGCGCATGCGCCTGCGCCGCGTGTTCGATGGCGGCCTGGCGCGGCCCACCGGCTATGTGCTGCCGCTGCGCCGCACCGGCCTGGAAGATGGCCCGGCGCTGGCCGCCCACCGCTGGATCAGCGGGCCGTGGTTCTTCCGCGACGACCGCATGTACCTGCTGCCCGGCGATTCGCCGATGGGCTACCGCCTGCCGCTGGATGCCCTGCCCTGGGTCAGCGAGGCCGACTACCCGTGGCAGTTCGACCAGGACCCGTTCGCGGCGCGCTCGCCGCTGCCCTCCGGGGCGCAGCTGCGCGCGCAGTTGCCGGGGCTTGCCGGCCAAGGCGCCGAGCCTGGCCAGGCTGCGGCGTTCCGCGCCAGCACCGCGGCCTACCCCGCACCCGGCTCGGTAGCGGCAACGCGTGCCGGGGCCAGGCCAGGGGCGGGCATGATCGGCGGCACGGCCGCGCCCGCTGCCCTGGCGGCGGACCTGGCGCGCGTGCCCGAGCGCGGCGAATCCGCGGGCTGGATCACCCGCACGGCGCTGTGCGTGGAAGTGCGCCATCCCAGCCGCGCCGCCGGCCCCAAGGCCGAAAAAGCGGCCGCGGGCGACAAGCGCGGCATGCTCTACGTCTTCATGCCGCCGCTGACCGTGCTGGAGGACTACCTGGAGCTGCTGGCGGCGGTGGAAGCCACCGCCGCCGGGCTGGGCGTGAAGATCGTGCTCGAAGGCTACCCGCCGCCGCGCGACGTGCGCCTCAAGCTCCTGCAGGTCACGCCAGACCCCGGCGTGATCGAGGTCAACATCMATCCGGCCGCCAACTGGGACGAACTGGTCGACCATACGGAATTCCTCTACCAGGCTGCCCACGAGACCTACCTCAGCACCGAGAAGTTCATGCTCGACGGGCGGCACACCGGCACCGGCGGCGGCAATCACTTCGTGCTGGGCGGYGCCACGCCGGCCGACAGCCCCTTCCTGCGGCGCCCCGATGTGCTGTCCAGCCTGATTGCGTACTGGCACAACCATCCCTCGCTGTCCTACCTATTCTCGGGCATGTTCATCGGCCCGACCAGCCAGGCGCCGCGCGTGGACGAGGCGCGCAACGACCAGCTCTACGAGCTCGAGATCGCCTTTGCCGAACTGCAGCACCAGCTCGACCGGCTCTCGGGCGCCGAGGGCGGGGTCGGCGCGCACATGCCGCCGTGGCTGGTCGACCGTGCGCTGCGCAATATCCTGATCGACGTCACCGGCAACACCCACCGCAGCGAGTTCTGCATCGACAAGCTCTACTCGCCCGACGGCCCCACCGGCCGCCTCGGCCTGCTGGAGCTGCGCGCGTTCGAGATGCCGCCGCATGCGCGCATGAGCCTGGTGCAGCAGTTGCTGCTGCGCGCGCTGGTGGCCCGCTTCTGGCGCGAGCCCTATCGCGGGCGGCTCACGCGCTGGGGCACGGAGCTGCACGACCGTTTCCTGCTCGGCACCTTCGTGCAGATGGATTTCGAGGACGTGCTCACCGAGATGCGCGAAGCCGGCTTCGCATTCGACAACGCCTGGTTCGCGCCGCACTTCGAGTTCCGCTTCCCGCGCGTGGGCGAGCTCGCGGCCGGCGGCCTGTCGCTGACGCTGCGCACCGCGCTCGAACCCTGGCATGTGATGGGCGAGGAGGGCAGTGCCGGCGGCACCGTGCGCTACGTGGATTCGTCGCTCGAGCGCATCGAGGTGCGCGTGCTGGGCATGAACGACAGCCGCCATGTGGTCACCGTCAATGGCCGCGCGGTACCGCTGCAGCCCACCGGGCGCGTCGGCGAGTTCGTGGCCGGGGTGCGCTACCGCGCCTGGGCGCCGCCGTCTGCGCTTCACCCCACCATCGCCTCGCATGCGCCGCTGACTTTCGACGTTGTCGACACCTGGATGGGGCGCAGCATCGGTGGATGCCAGTATCATGTTTCGCATCCGGGCGGGCGTAGCTATGAGACCTTCCCGGTCAATGCGTACGAGGCTGAGAGCCGGCGCCTGACACGCTTCTTCACGCTTGGCCACACGCCGGGCGTGATGCGCGTGGAACCGCCCCGGCGCAGCCTCGAGTTTCCGTTCACGCTGGATTTGCGACAACGCTGATCCGGCAGCCCCCAAAGCCGCGCCCCGTGTCTCTTCAGCCGTCCCTGCCTTTTGATGAAACCGCCCCTGCCGTCGACGCGGTGATGCACCGCGCGCGGCCGGTGCCGCCCGGGCACCTCGATGAACTGGGGGCATGCGGGGACGGGCTGCGCGAGCCCTGGGCACGCTTTTTCCAGATACTGGGCGAGGAGGGCATCGACGGCCTCGACCAGCAGGCCGCCGCCATGGCGCGCCAGATCCGCGACAACGGCGTGACCTACAACGTCTACGCCGACTACACGGACAAGGCAGGCGCGCGCGCCTGGGCGCTGGACCTGCTGCCCTTCCTGGTGACCGAGGAGGACTGGCAGCGGATCGAGCGCGGCGTGGCGCAGCGCGCTGAGCTGGCCAATGCCATGGTGGCCGACATCTACGGGCCGCAGTCTTTGCTGTCCAAGGGGTTGCTGCCGGCCGGCCTGGTCTTTGGCCATCCCGGCTACCTGCGCCCGCTCAAGGGTTACCAGCCGCCGGGCGGCAACTTCCTGCATATCGTCGCGGTGGACCTCGCGCATACCTTGGAGGGTGGCTGGACGGTGATGGCCCACCGCACGGAGACGCCTTCCGGCATGGGCTACGCGCTGGAGAACCGCCTCATCATCTCCAGCCTGTTCGCCGATGCCTTTCGCGAGCTGCGGGTGCGGCGCCTGCCCGCCGCGTTCTCGCAACTGGTGGCCACGCTGGCGCAGCAGCCCGCGGCGCAGCCACCCGCGCCGGAATCCGCGGGCAACGCCGCCGCCTCGGTCAGCAAGCACATCGTGCTGCTCACCCCGGGGCCCTACAACGAAACCTATTTCGAGCACACCTTCCTGGCCCGCTACCTCGGCATCACGCTGGTCGAGGGCAAGGACCTGACGGTGCGCAACGACGTGGTCTACCTGAAGACGCTGGCCGGGCTGGAGCGCGTCGACGTGGTGCTGCGCCGCCTGGACGACGCCTTTTGCGATCCGGTCGAGCTGCGCCAGGATTCCACGCTCGGCGTGCCCGGGCTGCTGCAGGCGATGCGCGCGGGCAACGTGCTGGTGTCCAATGCGCCCGGCTCGGGCTTCCTGGAGACGCCGGCCATCCACGGCTTCCTGCCGGCCATTTCCCGCGCGCTGCTGGGTGAGGAACTGCTGCTGCCGGGTGTGCCCAGCTGGTGGTGTGGCGAGGCCACGGCGCGCGAGGAGGCGCTCGGGGAATTCACCGAAGCCTTCCTGATGCCAACCTACCCGCGCGGCATGGCGCAGCCGTGGGAAGGCCCGCGCCTGGGCATGGAGCGCGGCCTGCAGCGCCTGGCGGACTGGCGCGAGCGCATCGAGCAGGTGCCGGATCTGTTCACCATCCAGGCCGACCTGCCGCTGTCGCACGCGCCGCGCTGGGAAGGGCCGCATATCGGCTCGCGCGCCGCCATGCTGCGGGTCTACGCCATTGCCGACGGACGGGGTGGCTGGCAGGTGATGCCGGGCGGTTTCACCCGGCTCGCGGGCGAGGGGCAGCCGGCGGTATCGATGCAGCTCGGCGGCTCCAGCGTCGACACCTGGGTGCTGTCGAGCCAGCCGGCGCAGCCGGGCGGCACGCCGCTGCAGTTCCCCATGGCCGGCGCGGCGCCCGGGCCGGCGGCCAAGCCGCTGGCGGTATCCAGCCGCGCCGCCGAGAACCTGTTCTGGGCCGGCCGCTATGCCGAGCGCGCGGAAAACAACGTACGCCTGTGCCGGCTGGTGCTGGGCTCGATCGAAAGCAGCGACGACCGCGACGACAGCGCGCTCGACGTGATCGGCGAACTGGTGCTCGCCTGCGGCCTGCTGCCGACCGGCGCGCCGCAGCCGCGCGCCTCGCTGCGCGTGTTCGAGCGCAGCCTGGTGTCCGCGCTGGCGGAAAGCGCCGGCTGGACCAGCGTGGGCCAGAACCTGGCCAGCCACGTGCACGCCGCCACCGAAATCCGCAACCGGCTGTCCAACGATCACTGGCGCACCATCCTGGCCGCGCGCAACGATTTTGGCGATGCCATGGAGGCGGCGTCCGTTGGGAGCCCCAGCAGCTCCGGTATCCCCGGTGGCGACACGGGCAACTATGACCGCCCGCGCGTGCTGGCGGCGCTGGATCGCCTGTCCATGCAGCTAGCCGCCATCAGCGGCGCGCAGGGCGACCGCATGACCCGCGACGAAGCCTGGCGCCTGCTGTTTATCGGCCGCCATATCGAGCGCGTGGCCACGCTCTCGACCTTCCTGCGGGTGTTTGCGCACAACGGCGCGCTGCTGCACCGGACCTGCTTCGATCTGCTGCTGCATCTGTTCGACAGCACGCTGACCTTCCGCGCGCTGTACCCGGGCCGCTCCGATGTGCCCGCGCTGGTCGACCAGCTGGTGATCGAGCCGACCAACCCGCGCGGGCTCTACGGCTTGCTGGCGCGGCTGCGCGTCAAGCTCGGCCAGATCTCGCCGCCGGCCAGCCCGGCCGGCACCGGGCGCGTGCCACTGCCGCAATGGCTGCCCACCGTGGAGACGCTGCCCGGCTGGGAAGCACTATGCCAGCGCGGCCCCGACGGGAAATACACCAATCTGGTGCAACTATGCGAGCAACTGACTGACATGATGGTGCGTCTCTCAGACGAAATCAGTGCGCGCTACTTCAGCCATGCTGGCATGGCCGGCACCCGCGTCGGGGCGTAACCATGAGCGCAACCATGAATGCGACGATGAGCCAGGCGCAAGACGTGGCCGAGCCCGCGCCAGGACGCGTGGCCTCCGTGCTGACGATTCATCACAAAACCATCTACGATTACTCCGCGCCGGTGGAGAACGCCCAGCAGCGCGCCGTGGTGTTTCCGGTGACCTGCCCGTGGCAGGCGGTGCACGCGCACAGCACGCAGATCGAGCCGCCGCCGTCGCACGAGCATGCGGACATCGACGCCTTCGGCAACAACGTGCTGTACTTCACCATCGACGTGCCGCACGACTATATGCAGCTCGCCTGCGAGAGCACGGTCAGCCTCACGCCGCGCTGGACGTCGCTCGACCCCGCCGCCAGCATGCCGTGGGAGACGGCGGCCGCCGCGCTACGCTTTCGCGCCGGGCAGCCCTTCCTGCCGGAAAGCGAGTTCTGCTTCGCCTCGCCCAACGTGGCGCTGCATCCTGATCTCAAGGCCTACGCGCTCGCCAGCTTCGCGCCCGGCGTGCCCGTGGTGGCCGGCGCCATCGACCTGATGCATCGCGTGCACGCCGACTTCGAATACCAGACCACCGCCACCGAGGTCGATACCCCGGCGCTGCAAGCCTTCGGCCTGCGCAGCGGCGTGTGCCAGGATTTCGCCCAAGTCATGATCGGCTGCCTGCGCTCGCTCGGCCTCGCGGCGCGCTACGTCAGCGGCTACCTGTGCACCGAGCCGCCACCCGGCCAGCCCAGGCTGATCGGCGCCGACGCCTCCCATGCCTGGCTGTCGGTGTACTGCCCGCTGGCCGGCTGGGTCGATCTCGATCCCACCAACGACGTGCTGGCCGACACCAGCCACGTCACGCTGGCGTTCGGGCGCGACTATAGCGACGTCTCGCTGCTGCGCGGCGTCATCGTGGGCGGCGGCGCGCACGATGTGGAAGTGGAGGTCAGCGTGCTGCCGGTCGAGTAGGCACCGCGCCGCGGTCAGCGGCTGGCAAGCCAATTGCTTGTCAGTAGCCTGGGTTTGCCGAGAAATGGGGGAATCATCATGCTAAGCCGCACCGCCGACCACCTGTTCTGGATGGCCCGCTACACCGAGCGCGCGGAAAACACCGCCCGCATGCTCGACGTCAACTACCAGGCCTCGATGCTGCCGCAATCGCCCGAGGTGGCGCAGCAAGGCTGGCTGGCAATGCTCGACGTGACGGAGCTCACGCCGGTATTCGCCGAGCACCACGGCGCGGTCGTGCACGAGGAAGTGATCGACTTCATGGTGCGCGACCTGAGCCACCCGGCGTCGATCATGTCCTGCCTGCGCGCCGCCCGCGAAAATGCCCGCGCCGTGCGCGGCGCACTCACCACGCCGCTGTGGGAGACCATCAACACCACCTGGCTCGATGTCCAGCAGATGGTTGCCGACGGCATCCTGCGCCACGATCCGGCGCAGTTCTTCGAGTGGGTCAAGTTCCGCTCTCATCTCACGCGTGGTGTGGAAGCCGGCACCATGCTCAAGGACGAAGCCTACTGCTTCATGCGGCTGGGCACTTTCCTGGAGCGCGCCGACAACACCGCCCGCATTCTTGACGTCAAGTTCCAGGCCACCGACCTCGGGCTGCAGCAGGACGACTTCTACCAGTGGGCTGCGGTATTGCGCTCGGTGTCGGGRCTGGAGATGTATCGCAAGGTCTATCGCTCGGTGGTCACGCCGGAGCGCGTGGCCGAGTTGCTGATCGTGCATCCGGATATGCCGCGGTCGCTGGCGGCCAGTTTGCGGGAGGTGGTTTCGTTGCTGGCGCAGGTGCGCAATGCGCAGTCAGTGGAGACGGAGCGGCGGGCGGGGAAACTGCATGCCGAGCTTAAATTCACTCGGATCGAGGATATTTTTTCTGTTGGGATTCATGGGTGGCTTAGCGATTTTCTTCGCAGGATCCATGAGCTTGGGGGTGGGGTTAGTCGGGATTTTTTGATGAAGGGGGTAGGGGGATAGGGGGTAGGGCTTTTGGGGGGCTTTTGCTGTTTCTTTGATCGGCGATGGCCCTTGGGTGCAAAAAGCCACCGCCGCCCAAAGAAACAGCGACCAACCCCTTAGGGCCGCTATCCCTACCCCACCAACTCCTGATGCAACGCCAAATACTCCAACGCCAACTTATGCCTAGGATCCAGATGAATCATCGGCATCGCATGCTGATGCGACTCCCGGATCTTCACGGACGACGACAACCGTGAATTCAACACCGGCAACCCTTCGCTGACCAGTTCCTCCACCAGTTGCAACGGCAAGGTGGCGCGCGGCTGGAACTGGTTGATCACGATCCCTTCGACTTGCAGGTCCGCGTTGTGGTCGTGCTGGATCTCTTTCACGTTGTCGAGCAGCGTGTAGAGTGCGCGGCGGGAAAAGTCGTCGCAGTCGAATGGAATCAGGCAGCGCTGGACGGCAATCAGCGCGGAGCGGGTGTAGAAGTTCAGCGCGGGCGGGGTGTCGATGTAGATGGCGTCGTACGCCTCTTCCAGCTCGATCAGCGCGTCGCGCAGCTTGTAGATCTTGTAGCGGGATTCGAGCTTGCCGTGCAGCATATCGAGCTCGGGATGGGCGGGCATCACATCGAGGTTTTCGAACGGCGTGGCGTGGATGAACGCGGTGACATCCAGCGGCTTGAAGCTGTATGTGAGCGCGGTCTCGAAGAAGTTGGCCACCGTCGGGGTGGCCTCGGCGGCGTGCGCGCCGAGCAGGTACTGGCTGGAGTTGCCTTGCGCATCGAGGTCGATGACCAGGGTGCGCAGGCCTTCGCTGGCACTGATGGCCGCCAGGTTGCAGACGATGGTCGACTTACCGACTCCGCCTTTCTGATTGAATACGACGCGCCGCATTTGAGCCCTTGGAGGTGAACGTTCCAAAGGAGAGAGGATACCTCAGCAAGGTGTCATTTCAGCGGCCATGTCGTACGCCAGGCTATGTTTGTATCAGCCGCTTTTGCCGCGAGATACTCATCAGGATCCCGATGCCCATGCCTAGCGTCACCAGCGCCGTTCCCCCGTAGCTCAGCAGCGGCAACGGCACGCCCACCACGGGCAGGATGCCGCTCACCATGCCCATGTTCACAAAGGCGTAGGTGAAGAAGATCAGCGTGATCGACCCCGCCAGCAGCCGCGAGAACAGCGTCGGCGCGTTGGCCGCGATGTACAGCCCGCGGAAGATCAGCAGCAGGTAGAGCACCAGCAGCACGGCGTTGCCGATCAGTCCGAACTCTTCGGAGAACACCGCGAAGATGAAGTCGGTGTGCTTCTCGGGGATGAACTCGAGGTGCGTCTGCGTGCCCTTGAGCCAGCCTTTGCCGAACACGCCGCCGGAGCCGATGGCGATGATGGACTGGATGGTGTGGAAGCCCTTGCCGAGCGGGTCGGTGGTGGGGTCCAGCAGCGTGCAGATGCGGTGTTGCTGGTAGTCGTGCAGGATCGGCCAGTTCACGCCGGGAGCGCAGATATCGTGCTCGAAGCTGACCAGCGCGGTGATGGCGACCACCACGATGGCAAGCAGCGGCAGGATGATTTTCCACGACAGGCCGGCGAAATAGATCACGTAGAGGCCGGCTGCCATCACCAGCAGGCCGGTGCCTAGGTCGGGCTGCTTGGCGATCAGGCCCACGGGCACGCCGAGCAGCACCAGCGCCAGCACAAAGTCGAACCACCTGATCGAGCCCTCCCGCTTCTGGAAGTACCACGCCAGCATCAGCGGCATGGCGATCTTCATGATCTCGGAGGGCTGGATCACCATGCCGACGTAGAGCCAGCGCCGCGCGCCCTTGCGGATCAGGCCGAACATGGCCACCGCCACCAGCAGGGCCACGCCGACCGTATAGAGCGGCACTGCCACCCGCATCAGCGTCTGGGTTGGCAGGTAAGCGATGACCCACATCACCAGGTAGGACAGCAGGATGTTGCGCAACTGGTCCTCGACCCGGCCGGGCATGTCGATGGCGGCGGAGTAGAGCGCCACGATGCCGGTGGCGAACAGCAGGAAGACGATGAGCGCGAGTGGCTTGTCGAAGCCGGTCAGGGCCGTCTTGATGAACGATAGGACGCGGCGGCGATCCATGGCGCGTCTCCTTCAGCGTGAAGCGTTGCCGCCGGCCGCGGCGGGCGCGGTTGCCGGTTTGGCGCGGGGTTTCGAACTGGCGGGCGCCATGACGGGCGACGTGGCCGGAGCGGGGGGCGGTGCCGGGCGGCTGTGGCCGAGGGCCTGCGCCATGCGCTGGTCCAGCGTCTGCACTGCCGAGGCGGGCGGGATGGCGGCGGGGTCGATCACCGGCGCCACCACGGCAGAGGCGCCCGTGGCGGAAGCGCCGGCGCGGGCTGCCACCCGCGCTGCCGGCACGCTGGCGCCTTCGCTGGTGGCGGCGGCTTCGCTCGCGCCCATGACGGTGGCGCTGGCGATGCTGGCGGTGTGGCCGGTGGTAAACACGCTGGGCGTATCCACGGGCGGCTTGCCGCCGGCGCGTTCGGACGCGGGCGGGGCGATGTTCGCCAGTTCTTCCGGCCACTTGCCCGTCAAATAGTAATCCATCACCTTGCGTGCGATCGGCGCGGCCACGGCGCCGCCGAAGCCGGCGTTTTCCACGATCATCGCCAGCGCGATCTTCGGGTTGTCGGCGGGAGCGAACGCGGTATAGAGCGCGTGGTCGCGCTTGCGCTCGTCCAGCGCGTGGTGGTTGTACTTCTCGTTCTTGCCCATGGTGAAGGTCTGCGCCGTCCCGGTCTTGCCGGCGGACTCATAGGCGGCGCCGGCAAACGCGCGGGCGGCGGTGCCCGAGTGCGTCACGCCGACCATGGCGCGCTTGATCACGTCGATATCCGACTGCTTGAGCGGCAGGCGGTAGCTTTCCTTGGGCACGGTGAGCTCGCGCTCGCGGCTGACCGAATCCTCCACCGCTTTGACCAGGTGGGGCTTCATGGCGATGCCGTTGTTGACCAGGATGGAGGTGGCGTTGGCCAGCTGCAGGATGGTGAAGCTGTTGTAGCCCTGGCCGATCCCCAGCGAGATGGTCTCGCCGTCATACCATTTCTGCTGCTCGGGCTTGCGGTAGGCGCGGCGCTTCCAGTCGGTGGAGGGCAGGATCCCGCGGCTCTCGCCTTCGATGTCGATGCCGGTGATCTGGCCAAAGCCCAGCGGCTTCATGAAGTCGTGGATGCCGTTGACGCCCATGTCGCGCGCCAGCATGTAGTAATAGGTGTCGCACGACTGCACGATGGAGGCGTTCATGTCCACCCAGCCGTGGCCGCCTGGCTTGTCGTCGCGGAAGGTATGGTTGCCCAGCGTGAACGAGCCCGGATCGTGGAAGCCCCAGGCCGCCGTGCGCTTGCCGGTGGTGAGTGCCGCCAGCGCCATGAACGGCTTGTAGGTGGAGCCGGGCGGGTAGGTGCCGCGCAGCGGGCGGTTCAGCAGCGGCTTGTCGGGCGAGCCGTTGAGCTCATTCCAGGTATTGGTGTCGATGCCTTCGACGAACAGGTTGGGGTCGTAGGTCGGCTTGGAGACAAAGGCCAAGATGTCGCCCGTGGCCGGCTCGATCGCCACCAGCGCGCCGCGCTTGTCGCCAAAAAGCGCCTCGGCCAGTTGCTGCAGGCGGATGTCGAGCGACAGGATCAGGTTGTTGCCGGGCGTGGCGGGGGAGGTGGACAGCGTGCGGATGGGGCGTCCGCCCGCGCTTACTTCCACTTCCTCGAAACCGGTCAGGCCGTGCAGCTCGGTCTCGTAGCTTTGCTCGATGCCGATCTTGCCGATGTAGTTGGAGCCCTTGTAGTTGTCGGCGTCCTTGCGCGGATCGTATTTGGCGCCCTCGGCGCTGTTGGCCTCGTCCATGGCCTCGATGCGTTCCTGGTCGCGCTGCGAGATGCGGCCCAGGTAGCCGATCACGTGCGAGGCGGACTCGCCCATCGGGTACTGGCGGAACAGCCGGGCGCGCACGTCGACGCCAGGAAAGCGGAAGCGCTGGGCGGAGAAGCGCGCCACTTCCTCGTCGGTGAGCTGGCTGCGGATCGGCAGGCTTTCGAAGCTGCGCGACTCTTCCATCAGGCGCTTGAAGCGGCGGCGGTCGCGCGGCTGGATGTCGATCAGCTGGGCCAGTTCCTCGATGGTGTTGTCGAGCGTGTCGGACAGCTTGGACGGGGTGATTTCCAGCGTGTAGGCGGAGTAGTTGCGCGCCAGCACCACGCCGTTGCGGTCCATGATGATGCCGCGGTTGGGCTCGATCGGCGCCACCGAGATGCGGTTGTCCTCGGCCTTGGCCGAGTACTGGTCATGCTTGTACCACTGCAGCCACAGGAAACGGCTGAACAGCAGGCCGAAGCAGATCACGGCAAACAGGCCCGCCGCCGCTACGCGGATGCGGAAGCGGCCGAGCTCCTGTTCGACATTGCGTATTTCGGTCATGGTACTGCGTCAGCCTTGCGGTTTGCCGCGCCCCCCAGGGGGCGCGGCGGGACTTCGGTTGGGGTAAAGCGTCAGATTGGCCGGGTTTCGTCCACGTCGGCACTGCGGCGCTGCGGCGCGAGCAGCATGCCGGTGGCCAGCGGCCACAACAACGCTTCGATGCCGGGCGCCAGCAGCAATTGCCAGCCGGGCAGCGGCGCGCCCATGGCCAGGCGGATCAGCACCGGCACCGCGTGGGCGATAAACAGGAGCGGCAGCACGTGCAGCGCCTGGGTATAGACCGTGAACCACAGCACGCGGCGATGGATGGTGATGGCGAAGTACGCCAGCAGCGAGTAGGCCATGGCGTGCTCGCCCAGCAGGCGCGCGTCATGCACGTCCATCAGCAGGCCGAGCGCGAAGGCCACACCCATGCCGACCTTGCGCGGCTGGTGGATGTTCCAGAACACCAGCACCAGCGCCACCATGTCGGGCACCCACAGCGTGGTGCCCCAGGGCATCAGGTTGAACAGGAAGGCCAGCACGAAACTCAGCGCGATAAACACGGGGTTGACCGGGCGCAGCAGGTATTGGGGATTGGTCAACGCTTGGGCTCCTTGGCAGGGGCGGGCTTGTCGGCGGGCTTTTCCGCCGGCTTGTCAGCAGGCTTTGCGGCAGGTTTGTCGGCGGGCTTCTCGGCCGACCGCTCTCCTGAGCGTTCGGCATCCCGGACACCCGGGCGGTTCGCCCTGACGCTTCGCGCTTCCTTGGCGTCGCGTGGGCCGTCGATGGACTCGCGCGACGGCAACTGCGCTTCGTAGCGGATCACCAGCAACTGGCGGTGCGAACGCACGCCGGCCACCGGTTCGCAGTACACGCGCGAAAAGGCGGTATCGGCCTTGCGCTCGATCTGGACGATCTTGGCCACGGGCAGGCCTGGCGGGTAGGTGCCGTCCAGGCCGGAGGTCACCAGCAGGTCGCCCTGCTGCAGGTCGGCCGAGGCGGCCATGAAGCGCAGGTCGAGCAGGCCGGCGCGGGCGCCGCCAAAGGCCACGCTGCGCAAGCCGTTGCGCACTACCTGCACGGGAATGGCCTGCTCCTTGTCGGTCAGCAGCGTGACTTCCGACTGGAACGGCGAAACCCGCGTGATCTGGCCGATCACGCCGCGTTCGTCGATCACGGGGTAGCCCGCGCGCAGGCCATGCTGGCTGCCGCGGTCGATCACGATGCGCTGGCTGTAGGGGTCGCGGGCGTCGTACAGGATCTCGGCCGCCGTCACCGGCGTGGCCGACTGCTGCACCAGGCCAAGCAGCTTGCGCAGCTGGTTGTTCTCGGCTTCGAGCTGGGACTGGCGCACCGAACCCTCGGCCTCGGTCACCATGCGGCGCTTGAGGTCGCGGTTCTCGCTGGCGAGGGTGGCGGATGACTGGGCGTAGTCGAAGGTGGCGCGCAGCGCGTCGCGCGGCACCAGCACCGTGCGTTCCACCGGCATCAGCACGGTGGCGGCAACCTGGCGGACCACGCGCAGGGCGTCAAAGCGCGCATCAACGATGAGCAGCGCCAGCGCGATCGTCACATAGAAGACGAGGCGCGCAACGGCGGAAGTGCCCTGCTTGAAGAGCGGCGGCGGAGTGTAATCCATTTACCCGTGCGCTGGCAGAAAGGTCCCCCGGTGCCACAGGCACGACCGCGCCGCGGCACGCCAGCCGGAGTGGCTGGGGCGTCGCGGCGCGGTGTGGTGCACGGGGACTGGCGGGGTCGGGAGGGTAGCGCGGCAAGGCGCTGCCCCGACCAGGTAGTCCGGCAGGCCGCGTCGCGCCACGTGCGAATCCTCTGCTTACGCTTTATTCGTAAGAAAAGATGCTGCCGAGCTTGTCCATGCGCTCGAGCGCCATGCCGGAGCCGCGCACCACGCAGGTCAGCGGGTCTTCGGCGACCAGCACCGGCAGGCCGGTTTCCTCGGCCAGCAGGCGATCCAGGTCGCGCAGCAGCGCGCCGCCGCCGGTCAGCATCATGCCGCGCTCGGCGATGTCCGCGCCGAGCTCCGGCGGGGTCTGTTCCAGCGCGATCTTGACGGCCGACACGATCTGGTTGAGCGGATCGGTCAGGGCTTCCAGGATTTCGTTGGACGACACCGTGAAGGCACGCGGAATGCCTTCAGACAGGTTGCGGCCCTTGACTTCCATTTCGCGGACTTCGGAGCCGGGGAAAGCCGAACCGATGGCCTTCTTGATGGCTTCGGCGGTCTGCTCGCCGATCAGCATGCCGTAGTTGCGGCGGATGTAGTTGACGATGGCTTCGTCGAACTTGTCGCCGCCCACGCGCACCGAGCCCTTGTAGACCATGCCGCCCAGCGAGATGATGCCCACCTCGGTGGTGCCGCCGCCGATATCCACCACCATCGAGCCCGACGGCTCCGACACGGGCAGGCCGGCGCCGATCGCGGCCGACATCGGCTCCTCGATCAGGTACACCTGGCTGGCGCCGGCGCCCAGCGCCGATTCGCGGATGGCGCGGCGCTCGACCTGGGTCGAGCCGCAGGGCACGCAGATGATGATGCGCGGCGAGGGGCGCAGCAGCTTGGTGTCGTGCACCATCTTGATGAACTGCTTGAGCATCTGCTCGGTGACCGTGAAGTCGGCGATCACGCCGTCTTTCATCGGGCGGATCGCTTCGATGTTGCCCGGCACCTTGCCCAGCATCTGCTTGGCTTCCTTGCCCACCGCCTGGATCGTCTTCTTGGCGTTGGGTCCGCCTTCCTGGCGGATGGCGACCACGGACGGCTCGTCAAGGACGATGCCCTTGTCACGCATATAGATCAGGGTGTTGGCGGTGCCGAGGTCGATCGCGAGATCGTTGGAGAAGTAGCTGCGGAGAAATCCGAACATCAGGAATCCTGTTTTCTGGTGGTTCGCGAGTATGCGAAGTGGCCGGCGCCGCTGCGGGGCCAGCCACGATATTCATAGCGACGGGTAGTATTAAGGCCCCCGGCCGTCCGGTGGGGCCGGCGCCGTTGCCAGTCCGCGTTGTCATCCGCTGCGAACTGCCAGGGCCAGGGCCGCCAGCCAAGGCCGCTTTGCCAGGTGGCGAAAGCAGCCTCTACGGGAACCTTTGATTAGACCACGCGCGAAAGTTCGGTGGAACGGCGCCGCAATTACAAATTAATTGCTGGCGGGGGCGGCCTAATCGGAGGAACCTGTCTGTCATCCCTTGGGGGCCTTCAAGCCTGCGCCGGCGCGGGCCACGCGGCCAGTGCAGGCTGGCCCGGGTGCCGGAGTACGCCGCCGGGCGTCCCGCCGGTGTGTCCCGCCGGTGTGTACCGCCGGTGTGTACCGAAATGCTCCGGAGGAGGCGGTTTTGCACCAATGTGACGAAGGCGCGGCCAAAGGATGGCAACGCGCAATGATACCTTATAATTCCCCCTGTTTCGGGGGCTTCTTCCTCGAAAAAACCTGTAACTTTGACGATTCCCGGGCGCTCCCGGCAGCACTTGCCCGGCCCGCCCCGGCCGCGCCCGCATCGCCTTTCGCACCGACCCCAAGCCATGGCTCTCGACCTATCCGACGTCAAGCGCATCGCCCACCTTGCCCGCATCGAAATCAACGATGCCGAGGCTGGGCAGACGCTTGTGCAGCTTAATCAATTCTTCTCCCTGGTCGAACAGATGCAGGCGGTCGACACCACCGGCATCGTGCCGCTGGCCCACCCGCTGTCCGCGGTGCGCGAGATGTCGCAGCGGCTGCGCGACGACGTGGTCACCGAGCCCAGCCGCCGCGAGGACTACCAGCGTCCCGCCCCGGCCACCGAAGGCGGCCTCTACCTGGTGCCCAAGGTCATCGAATAAAGGTCAGACGCACCCCGGCCCTCGACCCAGCGGCTGCGCCGCGCCGCCTCCAGGCCGCGCCGGCAGCCATCACCTGCCAAGCCAAACCGACCGACATGCCCTTTTCCGCAACTTCCGTGACCTCCCTGCGCGAGCTTTCCGACGCGCTGGCGGCACGCTCCGTCTCCGCCGAAGAACTGGCGCGTGATTACCTGGCCCGCATCGAGCAGGCCGGCGCGCTCAACGCCTTTGTCGACGTCAACCCCGAACTCACCCTGGCGCAGGCCCGCGCCGCCGACGCGCGCCGCGCGCGCGGCGAAGCCGGCCCGCTGACCGGCGTGCCGATCGCCCACAAGGACGTATTCGTCACCCGTGGCTGGCGCGCCACGGCGGGCTCGCGCATGCTGGCCAACTACGAAAGCCCGTTCGACGCGGCCGTGGTCGAGCGCCTCGCCGCCGCCGGCATGGTCACGCTGGGCAAGACCAATATGGACGAGTTTGCGATGGGCTCGTCCAACGAGAACTCGCACTTCGGCCCGGTCAGGAACCCCTGGGACGCCAGCCGCGTGCCGGGCGGCTCCTCGGGCGGCTCGGCCGCCGCCGTGGCCGCCGGCCTGGCGCCTGCCGCCACCGGCACCGACACCGGCGGCTCGATCCGCCAGCCGGCCTCGTTCTCCGGCATCACCGGCATCAAGCCTACCTATGGCCGCGTGTCGCGCTACGGCATGATCGCCTTCGCCTCCTCGCTCGACCAGGGCGGCCCGATGGCGCACACCGCCGAGGATTGCGCCATGCTGCTGGGCGGCATGGCCGGCTTCGACGAGCGCGACTCCACCAGCGTCGCGCCCGCCCTGGGCGGCGTCGACGAGGACTACACCCGCCTGCTGGGCCAGGCGCGGGTCGGCGCCAGCGCCAGCAAGCCGCTGTCAGGGCTGCGCATCGGCCTGCCCAAGGAGTATTTCGGCAAGGGCCTGGCAGCGGACGTGGAGCAAGCCGTGCGCGCGGCGCTTGCCGAGTACGAAAAGCTGGGCGCCACGCTGGTCGAGGTGTCGCTGCCCAAGACCGAGCTGTCGATCCCCGTGTACTACGTGATCGCGCCGGCCGAGGCATCGTCCAACCTGTCGCGCTTTGACGGCGTGCGCTTTGGCCATCGCGCCGCCGAATACCGCGACCTGATGGACATGTACAAGAAGACCCGCGCCGAAGGCTTCGGCCCCGAGGTCAAGCGCCGCATCATGGTGGGCGCCTATGTGCTGTCGCACGGCTACTACGACGCCTATTACCTGCAGGCACAAAAGATCCGCCGCATCATCGCTGACGATTTCCAGCGCGCCTTCACCCAATGCGACGTGATCATGGGCCCGGTGGCGCCCACGGTGGCGTGGAAGCTCGGCGAGAAGAGCGCGGACCCGGTGCAGATGTACCTGGCCGACATCTTCACGCTGTCGACCAGCCTGGCCGGCCTGCCCGGCATGAGTGTGCCCTGCGGGCTGGGCGAGGGCGGCATGCCGGTTGGCCTGCAGCTGATCGGCAACTACTTTGGCGAGGCCGAGCTGCTGCAAACGGCGCACGCCTTCCAGCAGGCAACGGACTGGCATCTGCGCCGGCCCGCGCAGGCATGAACGCAGCGCGCTGGCTGTCCCGCATCGTGCTCGGCATCGGGCTGGCCGCCGCACTGGCGGCCTGCATCCCGCTGCCGCGCTTTGGCGGCAAGCCCCCGCCGATTGCCAGCCGCGACATCGACCTCGCCGGCGATTGCCGCCGCACCGAGGAAGACGGCTTTCGCGAGGATGCGCAAGTGCGCGTGGCGGCCAACACCGTGCAGCAGCTGTCATGGAAGCTGTGGGTGGGCAAGCGCGGCTCGTGCAGCTTCAACCTGGCCGAATTCCGCCAGACCCAGAAGAAGCCGCATATCGAGCTGCGCGCCAACGACGGCAGCGCCTGCAAGCTGATGATCTGGCAGGATCCGCGCCGGGTCACGCTCGCGCACGCCAATTGCGAAGCGCGTTGCTCGCCGGGCATCTATGAAGAAGCCTGGCCGGTGATGTTCGAGCCTGGCGGTGGCGGCTGCGCGCAGACCCGATGAACCCGCTCGACGCCATGTCCCAAGCCGCCCACGGTTGCATCGCCGCTCGCCTGAAGGCCTTCAGCCTGGGCGCGTGCGCCTTGCTGCTGGCAAGCCACGCCGTGCTGGCGCAGGCTTCCACGCCGGCGGCCGGAGAGCGCGCCATGCCGGCGGCGCAGACGGTGCGTTTCCCGGGCGCCGACGGCGGCCAGCCGCTCAGCGGCTACTGGTTCGTGCCGCAGCGCAGCGCCGCGGCCTCGGTTCCGGCCGTACGCGTGGTGATTGCGCTGCACGGCTGCGGCGGCCTGCACCGCAGTGGCGGCGCGGATGCGGCAGCGCTCCAGAGCCGTTACCGCGAATACGTGCAGTGGCTGACCGCGCGCGGCTACGCGGTGCTGCTGCCCGACAGTTTCGGCCCGCGCGGCAAACCGGACGGCATCTGCACCGAACGCCTGGACAGCCGCGACATCGACGACGCCACGCGGCGCGGCGATGTGCTGGCGGCGCTGCAGTGGCTCGCGCGGCAGCCCGGCGTGGACACCGAGCATATCGTGCTGCTGGGCTGGTCTAATGGCGCGCAGGCAGTGCTCAGCGCCATCGACGCCAGCCGCGACTGGCCGGCGGGCGCACCGGCGATCGAGCGCGCCGTGGCTTTTTACCCGGGCTGCAAGAGCGCGGTGCAGCGGCATGAGTACCGCCTGCGCACGCCCCTGCTGCTGCTGACCGGCGGCGCCGACGACTGGACCCCCGCCACCCGCTGCGCCATGCTGCGCGAGGCGGTCGCGGCGCGCCAGCCGGATGCGCGTTTTCGCCTGGAGATCTACCCCGGCGCGTATCACGGCTTTGACGGCACCGAGCCRCTGCGGGTGCGGCGCGATGTGCCTAATGGCTCGCGTTACGGCCAGGGCGTGACCGTGGGCGGCGACCCGATCTCGCGCGATGCGGCGCTGGCGCAACTGGATTCATGGCTGGCCAGCCCGAATCCATGAAAGAACACGTAGCCATCCATCGCTATCTATAGCCACACGTAGCAAACAAGTAGCAACATATACAGCACACGAACAGGAATACCGCCATGCAATGGGAAGTGGTGATCGGCCTCGAGACGCACACGCAGTTGTCGACGGCCTCCAAGATTTTTTCCGGTACCTCCACCGCCTTCGGCGCGGCGCCGAACACGCAAGCCTCGCCGGTTGATCTGGCGCTGCCCGGCGTGTTGCCGGTGCTTAACCGCGGCGCGGTCGAGTGCGCCATCCAGTTCGGCCTGGCGATCGGCGCCACCATCGCGCCGCGCAGCATCTTCGCGCGCAAGAATTACTTCTACCCCGACCTGCCCAAGGGTTACCAGATCAGCCAGTACGAGCTGCCGGTGGTGCAGGGCGGCAGCATCAGCATCCAGGTCGAAGGCAAGAAGGGCGAAACCTACGAAAAGACCGTGCAACTCACGCGCGCCCACCTCGAGGAAGACGCCGGCAAGTCGCTGCACGAAGATTTCGCGGGCATGACCGGCATCGACCTGAACCGCGCCGGCACGCCGCTGCTGGAGATCGTCACCGAGCCCGACATGCGCAGCTCGGCCGAGGCCGTGGCCTACGCCAAGGCCCTGCACGCGCTGGTGATGTGGCTGGGCATTTGCGATGGCAACATGCAGGAAGGCAGCTTCCGCTGCGACGCCAACGTGTCGGTGCGCCCCTACGGCAGCCCCAAGCTGGGCACGCGCCGCGAGATCAAGAACCTGAACTCGTTCCGCTTCCTGCAACAGGCCATCGATTACGAAGTGCAATGGCAGATCGCCGAGATCGAGGACGGCCGCGAAATCCAGCAGGCCACCGTGCTGTTCGACCCGGACACCGGCGAGACGCGCGCCATGCGCACCAAGGAAGACGCGCACGATTACCGCTACTTCCCCGACCCCGACCTGCTGCCGCTGGAGATCGACGCCGCCTGGATCGCGCGCGTGAAGTCCCAGCTGCCGGAGCTGCCGGTGGCCATGCAAGCGCGCCTGGTGTCGCAATACGGCTTGTCCGCCTACGACGCCAGCGTGCTGACCGCCTCCAAGTCGCTCGCGAACTATTTCGAGGCGGTGGTCGCTGAAGCTGGCGCGGCCAATGCCAAGCCGGCTGCCAACTGGCTGATGGGCGACGTGTCGTCGCTGCTCAACCGCGAAGGCATCGCGCTGGAAGCCGCCCCGGTCAAGCCGGCCCAGCTGGCCARGCTGCTGGYGCGCATYGCCGACGGCACGGTGTCCAACAACACCGCCAAGAAGGATGTCTTCCCAGCCATGTGGGCGGGCGAGGAAGGTGCCGACGCCGACGCCATCATCGCGGCCAAGGGCCTCAAGCAGATGTCCGACTCGGGCGAGCTGGAAAAGATCATCGACGACGTGCTGGCTGCCAATGCGAAGTCGGTGGAGGAATTCCGCGCCGGCAAGGAGAAGGCGTTCAATGCGCTGGTGGGGCAGGCGATGAAGGCCACCAAGGGTAAGGGGAATCCTGCTCAGGTGAATGAGTTGTTGAAGAGGAAGTTGGGGGCGTAAGGGGGCGGAGGGGGTAGGGCTTTTGGGGGGCTTTTGCTGTTTCTTTAGGCGGCGTTGGTTTTTGTACCCAAGGGCCTTACGACATCGCTCTGGGGGGTTGGTCGGTGTTTATTTCATCGGCGTTGGCCTTTGGACCCAAGTGCCATACGACATCCCCCTGCGGGGGCTGCCGGTCACTTTTCTTTGACCGGCAAAGAAAACTAACGAAAAGAAAGCCGCCCTGCCGGGAGCMGAGCAATCAGGCTGTTTGGGCCTCGGTGGTTGCGTCGTACGGCCCGGAGTRTTGGCTGGCGKATYCTACCGGCCCGAAGGACATCGAAACCGCAGGGCCTGTCAGAAATTTTGTGTTTAGGGCATAACATGTCGCCAAGGAGCATGTATGCCACGCAAGACGAAGACCAGCCAAGCCGCAGACCGTGAACTGCCGGCCATTCCCGAAGACCTGATCGCCCATTTCGTTAAGGGTCCCATGACC
>NZ_JBFRDD010000051.1:0-57189 GCF_052113425.1 Cupriavidus sp. YAF13 | reverse complement strand
AATCGGGCAACGTTCCGAAGCACTACCACACCAGCGCCGACGAGATCCAGTATGTCATTTCAGGAAAGGGCACATTCTGGCTGGGCAGTGAACAGCGCGAGGTCGGCCCGGGCGACCTGATTATCATTCCAAAGGGTGTCGCGCACGCGGGTTCGATCGCAACCAGCGGCGATTTCAAGGCGCTGGCAATCAAGTTGCCGCCGCAGGCTGCCGGGGATACCCATATGCTTCCCTGAAACATCAACGCACTGAAGGCAGAAACTCTGGCTCCCCGATAGGCCAGCTTGTTATCGCCCCCCCTGTTCCCTCCAGCCGTGTCCTGGCGGCCAGTTGCTGCCGCCGGACCCGCCCCACATTACAAAAAAGCTCCTCGCGCTTTTTTTTTCACATTAGAATCACGTGCACGAGAACGATGCCCACGGAGAGCATCGCATCGATATTGCCGGCCGGTTTGCCGGATCAGTGTAACGAAAATCGATCGCAGTCGAGCAATTTATGGACAACCATAATCTGGCTTTGACGCTTTACCATCACAGTATCGAGACGCCCGAGGCAATCGCCATTTGCTGTGACGGCCGTTCCCTGACCTATGCCGACCTCGCACAACGTGCCGCGCGGCTGGCTCACTTCCTACGTGAAAGCCCTGAGTGGGGCATAAACGGTGGGCATCCGCCGCGCATTGGCGTTCTCGCGCCGCAAAGCATCGAGGCGTATGTCGCACTGCTCGGCACGTGCTGGGCGGGGGGCACCTATGTGCCGATCAGCATAAGTGCCCCGCCCGAGCGGATCGCCGAAATCCTGGCGCGCTGTTGCCTCGCCGCGATCGTGGTGGACACACAAGGTGCGGCGTTACTCGCCCGGGAGCTCCTTCATGTTTGCCCACCACTTGTCGTCGCGCCTGATCCACAGGCGTTGAGTGCATTGAGTGGTGGTGCCGTCAAGGTGGTCTCGACCGATGCGCTGCCGTCCGCGCGGGTGTCGGAACCGAAGCATGTCGGCGCGGGACACCCGGCCTACATCATCTTCACGTCAGGCACGACCGGCACACCAAAGGGCGTCGTCATCCCGGCGGGCGCTGTACACCACTATATCGACTCGATCTCCGCGATACTAGGATTGACCTCCGATGACCGGGTGCTTGAAACCGCTGAACTGTCTTTCGACGCATCGGTGCATAACATGTTTTCGACATGGGAAGCCGGAGCATCGCTATATGTCCTTCCGAAGCACCAGGCAATGAATGCGGTCAAGCGCGCAGTCGAAGCGCGGCTCACCGTGTGGAACTCCGTGCCGTCGCTGGTTGGGATGCTGCGTCAGCTAAAATCGTTGCGTCCTGGCGTGCTGCCCGATATTCGCATTGCTGCTTTTGGCGGTGAACAGTTGTCGGCTGGAATCGTCGATGCGTGGCGAGTTGCAGCGCCCAACAGCACGATCCACAACCTTTACGGTCCCACCGAGACTACCGTGTACTGTCTGAATGAGGTTGTCGGCAAGCCGACGCCTCTGACGCCTGGGCGCGATGTGGTGGCGATCGGGCGGCCATTGYCCGGAAATCTCGCAGCCGTGTTCAGCGAGACGGGGGCGATGCTCGCCGACGGCGAATCCGGCGAGTTGGGAATTGGCGGTCCGCAGCTCGCCATCGGCTACCTGGATGCGCCGGAGCTCACGGCACAGCGCTTTCCGACTCGCGCGGGCGCGCGGTGGTATCTAACCGGCGATCGCGTTGTGCGCAATGCGTCCGGAACATTGCATTACCTGGGCCGGGTGGATAACCAGGTGAAAGTGCTCGGTCATCGCGTTGAACTCGAAGAAGTCGAGGCCCATTTGAGGATCGTCGCTGGTGCCGACCTGGTGGGGGCCGTAGGCTGGCCAAGCGATGTCGACGCAACACGCGGCATCGTAGCGTTCGTCGCCGGCGACGCGGTCGACACTGCAAAGGTGCGGCGCGATCTCGCGCGGCGTCTACCTGCGTACATGGTGCCTTCACGGGTTATCGCGTTGCCCGGCATGCCGCTCAATCGAAACGGAAAAGTAGACCGCCATGCCTTGCTGGATCTGCTCGAACGGGGGAGCTGAAAGTGAGCCAGCGGCGCGACCTGATAATCGACCCGGCCATCGAGAATCCGCAGACCGTTGCAAGGACGCCCAGACGGTCGCTCCGCGAAATCATCTCGATCGACAGACGCGAACCGATCGTCGCATTTTCAGAGACCGCGCGCGGCCGGCTGCTGATCGTCACGTTGTTTACCCTCGTGCTGATACGAGTGAATGGCTGGCCAATGTTGATCGCCGGCGGGGCCGCTGCGTTGTCGGCATATGCGCCGCGCTTTCGCGGCATCGCCACGTTTGTTGCCACCTTATCGTTGCTGCCGGCTTCGGGCCTATGGTTTTCGTTCGACATTATCGCCGCGGCGATGGCGCATGAACGGGTCACGGGCGTGTCGGCGGTTGTGCTGGCGTACATGGCGCTGATCGCCTTCATGCTGGTCGCGTGGCTCACGCTGAGCGCGGCTCGACACAACGACGCGCTGTTCGTAGCGCGCCGACCGGTATCGACGCTGCTCGCCACCGAAGCGGTGCTGTGCGGCCTCACGTGCATGCCGTTCGTCCACGGATGGCTAAGAGTCGGCGTATGGGCGTTTCTGGCGATCGCGACGCCGAACATCTGGTTTTTCGCCTATGCGCTCGTCGATCAGCGTTCCCGCGCACGGGGGCCGATGCTGTACCAGCTAGGTCTCTTTCACCCGTTCTGGGGTTCGACCTCAACGCCGTGGGGTAAAGGAGCAGCATTCCTGCGCAAGGTCCAGTCGACGACGCGGCGCGAAATCGCGGTGACACAACTCAAAGCGGTCAAGCTGCTACTCTGGTCGTGCGTTCTGGCGGACATCAACACAGCGGCGCACTGGATGGGCGCGTCGGTTCTGCGAATTCCTACCCTCGAAGGTGTGCAGGCCGCGTATTTTCAGCATCGGCCATATCCGATTGCGATCGGCTGGACAGCGCTCGTGCTGGATGTCGTGTTCTCGGCATTGACGCTCGCCGCTGCGGGGCATCAGGCGATCGCGGTGGCGCGCCTTGCCGGCTATCGTCTGCCGCGCAATACGTGGCGCCCGCTCGAGTCGCGCTCGCTCGCGGATTTCTGGAACCGGTACTACTACTATTTCAAGGAACTACTGGTTGATTTTTTTTTCCTGCCGACTTTTCTTAGGGCCTTCCGCCAACATCCGCGCTTGCGGATTTTCTTCGCGACATTCATGGCGGCGGGCGTCGGCAATGCAATATACCACTTCGTTCGAGATATCGGACTTGTCGCGGTGATCGGGTTCAAGGCCACGTGCGAGACATTTACGAGCTATGTCTTTTATTGCGTGGTACTGGCGCTGGGCATCGGCATTTCGCAAGTCCGTTCACTTGCCGGTCCACGAGTGCCACGCACACGGGCGGCCCCCCTGGCCGCATTCGTTGGGATTTGGCTGTTCGTCATATGCCTTCATCCGTTTGGCAACGAAACGCGTTTCTATACCCTCGAACAGCGCATCACGTTCATGGCTAGTCTTATCGGAGTCGATTGATGGATAATCAACATAAAGTACAGATTCGTGCGTTCGTCGTTGACGCACTGCGCAATCGCAATGACAACGGCGAACTTGCCGATCATGAATCGCTTTTTATCAGCGGCCGACTTGATTCGCTCTCGATGCTGATGCTCGTCGCTCATTTGGAGGCGGAATTCGATATTGATTTCGCCACCGTTGACTTTGACGTCAATCTTATAGACTCGATCGATGAAATTGAGGTGCTGGTTCGTGAAAGGGCGGCCCTATAGCCGGCCGAACAGTCGTCGTTTACCACGGGCAAACGACCGCGCGTTGAAAGGGTTATGAATGTCAGGTGTACTTGCCCGCAGTGATGGGCAACCCACGCGCAAATAGAGAGTCCTTTTGGAGACGAAGGCAATCCTGTTGGTTGGCATGTTGGCAGTGCCCAAGCAACGGCCGTTGTACCTTGGAAGCCGCCGTAGAGGTCGCGCCGGGTCGACGGGCTGAAGTGGGTCGATCTGCGACCTTCGTTCTCCCCGCAGGTTGTGCGATAAGCGGTTTTTCCTGTGCCGCCCACCCAATCGCAGGGTCAGGCACTACTACTCAGATCCCTCTCCGTGGGCACCTGGACCGTCTCTAGGTTCCTGCATCTGCATGGGCGCCGACGGCGCGCCCTACCTACTGCCCCAGCTTGCCGCACCACGCGCGCATGCTCCTGTGCACGAATCTTCCCCATCTTGCGTTAAGCCTCTGGAGGCGGATTCGCCAGGGTCACCCGCTGATCCTCAGCCCCGCTTGTACAGACCTAAAATAACCGGAAAGACGTGAAACAGAGCCTCTTCGCAATTGCCGCGATGTCTACCTTCGTCGCGGTCTGCGCCAGCATTGGTAGCGCTGGCGCCACCCCTCCAACGATTGCTTCAAACCTGCCACGCACACCGAGCATCAGGAAGGAACCGCCTTCTTCTGCTTCGATTGCGATCGCGCTCACATCCACTTACTCCAGAACCGACCCGCGCCTCGAATTCTTCAATGCGCTCAACTCCCTGCGCATCGCAATGGGTGTAGGCGCGTTGCGGCAAGACGCCGCCCTGGACGCCGCGGCCGAGAACCACCTGGAGTATATGAAGCTCAACGCGGTGATGAGCCACACGGAGATCCCCGGGAATCCTGGTTTTACCAGTCCCGATCCGTACCAGCAAGTACTCACCGTGGGCGGATGGCACAAGCAATGGGTTGGACAGAATGCTTACAACGGCGAGATTGGTCGCTGCCTTGCCTCGATGGCGAACTCGGTTTACCACTTGCAGGGGATTACCAGCAATCAGGAGACCATCGGCCTCGCCATGCATGACAATTACTGCGTGACGAACTTTGGTGTGGTGACCGCAGCCGGAACCGGCGGCTACGGCCTCGCCCAATGGGGCGGCCAACAACTGCCTCCCGGCACTGGCGCCCACTACCCAGCCGACAATGCCAACGTCCACGGCTTGTTCATTCCTGGCCACGAGATCCCGAATCCAGCGCCCGATCTGGCCAGAGCCGGTCCCCCGATCATGTTCCGCGTCAACGTTGAAAAGCCATCTGACGTGCTGACGGTCTCGAACTTCATCCTGACGGGGCCTGGCGGCAGTCGCGTACCGGCTCGCATCCTGGTGCCGGCCGAATCCAAGGCTGGCTCGGTTGCTTCGGCTGTCGAGGACGCGAGCTTGTTTCGAGGGGTAGTGTTCCTGCTCCCCACGCAGCCCATCGCTGCCGGCACATACACAGCGACTTTCGTCGGCTCGCGAAATGATGTGGCGATCAACAAGTCATGGAGTTTTACAGCATACTGATCAGCCTCTTCCGCGTCTGGGCAGGCCGAGAATGCATCAAACTTTGCCCCCTGTCTTCTTTGGGGGGGTGGACTACCCCCTGATCTTCATACCCGGTACGACAGGTCGCCCGGCGATTGCGGTCGTCGCTTGCCGGCCGGGGGCAGCCTATGGATAGAAGGTTTCGCCACGGTTCAGCATGTTGACGAATTCCTCGATTTTACGCGCCCTTGTTTCTGGTTTTTTGGCATTCTGTACCCGAAACAGGATGGCGTAGCGGTTACGGCTGTTCAGTGTTGCAAAAAACTTCTTGGCTTCCGGATTTGCGTCCAAAGCCACCTGCAGGTCGTCCGGCACTCTCGAGTTACTGGCGGACGTATAAGCAGCCTTCCAGCGGCCGTCCTTCCTGGCTTTCTCGATTTCGCACATGCCGGGCGGGCGCATCCTGCCTGCGGCGATCAGCGCTTCAGCCCTGTCTTTGTTAAGTTTGGACCAGATGCTTTTTGCGGAGCGTGGGGTGAAGCGTTGTAACCAGTATTTCTCGCTCTCAGCCTTCTTTTGACCATCAATCCAGCCATAACAGAGCGCGCTTTCCAACGCCTGTTCGTAGGTTACGGTTCGCTGCTCGGTGCCTTTTTTCGCTAGACGCAGCCATGCTCCCGTCGAAGTGCTGCCGTTTTGCCCTAGCCAACTTTCCCATTCGGTCTGACTGGAAAATGTTAGAACGCATTCGGCCATGTCACTATCCTGAATGGTTGGGCACATGTGCGGGGGAGGGCGTCCGCAGCCTAACCGTGTTTATACGGACATCAACGTCCGTGGTGCGACCGGAGTGCCGCCGAGTCCGGTCATTCGATGGAGATCCGCTACGCACATCGATGATGCATTGGTCGCATAGCGGCGCTAGACAGTAATCTCGAACACGAATGCACTACCTTTAATTGCCCGGGGTGGTTAGGCCAAATTCGCGAAACAGAACAGATGCGCGGTCGTCTGGCGAGATCGTGTATTGCTCTGCTTGTCCGTTTGCGATGATCTTCAGTGCGTCGCCAAACAGGATTTTTCGACCAGTCTCGTTGTGCAGGACGATCAACATTTTTTGCACAAAAATCGCGTCGGGGTGTGTCGAATTCAGATAGTTGGCGGGGGAAAAATCAATCCATTTCTGTGGAGACAGGTCGAAGGCGTATTGGTTCGCCCATTGCCCATCGACAAGCGCCTTCAGCAAGTACTCTCCATCGCTTGTCCTGGTCAGCATAAACGTATCGGCATCCTGTTTGACTTCGACGTCAATCAAGTCGAGTCGCATCGGAGCTCTGATTCCATAACTTCCGAAGCCGAGATCGCATAGCCAGCGTTCACCGGCCACGGTCAGCACGAGTGCCATATGGGTCTTGGGTCTTTCGACCGCGTAGAACATCGGTCTCGCCGCGACAAACTGGTAAGGTACCCCAAGCTCTTGCAGGGCCATCGCGAACATTCCGTTCACCTCATAGCAGTACCCGCCTCGGTTCCGATGAAGGATCTTTTCGGCAATTCTCTCGGGAACGAGGGAAACGCCTTTTTTTGCCTGCACGTCCAGATTTTCGAATGGAACAGTGAAGAGCTGCCGCCGCATCATTTCAGCAATGGTGGCAATATCTGCCACCGCGGGCCGTTCAAAACCGATCCGGTCGAAGTAGTGTTGCAACGTAAAATTCTCTGCTTTCATTTCATGGCAGTCTCAGTGAAAGAGCTTTCATCGTGACATCCCGGCCAGCTTCGGACTATATACAATAGCGAAGAATCTGTTACGTAACAGATTTGAACGGATTGATGGAAGTCGCCTGCCGGCCAGTATCGGTTGGTCGATACGGAAGCCTGGATCATCGACAATCGACGTGTGGATGGCGGACGAATTCTCTTCGTGGAGCGAACTGCTGACCATAGGATGCAAATCTCGCGTGCGGCGGGAGAAATATAAATGACCCTGATTGACGATTTTCTACCTCATTATGATTTCCGCGAGCGCCACGCTGCGCTCGTACACGCTCCAGCGAACATTATTCTGGATTGCGTTATGCGCCAACGAGCGCAAGACGATCCGCTGGTACGACTGGCCATTGGCCTGCGCGAACTGCCGTCGCGATTGATGAACCGGTCGAGCAGACGCCCGCTTGATCTCGACGATTTCACATTTCTTGGTCGCGAAGGGGATGCCGGGCTGGCGTTCGGACTGACCGGCGCTTTCTGGCGGGCAGATTATGGTTTGCTGGACATTGGGTCCCCCGAAGCCTTCAAGGCGACCGTCAGAATGGACGTCTGCCAGCTCGTCATGAGCTTCAACGTAGATGCCAATGCGTCCGGCGCATCGGTGCTGAGCACGGAGACCCGGGTGTTTTGTCCAACCGCGGCAGTTCGTCGCCGATTTGCTCCCTACTGGTACATCATCCGTCCTGTCAGCGGGCTAATCCGGCGGCGCATGCTTGCCCGGGTTCGGCGACAGGCCGAAAGTCTTGCCAAAGAACGATGAGAGCCGTCTGCGAGCCAATGCCTGCCTGGCTTCTGATATCGGAAACGCGGTCTTCAAGTCGTAGCGACAGAAATCCCAGCAAAGGCTAGGCAAGCAACCGCAAGGCATCAGCGAGCGAGAGCACCGTTGTGCGCGAATCGAACGCCGTTGAAAAAAGATGATCGTGCACGACCTGATCTGGGTCGTAGCAGCAATCCTTGACCGTGAACAAACGGAAGTCCGCATCGCTCGCGTACGCCACCGATGACAGCACCACACCGGTCGACGCAATGCCCACCATGAGCAGGGTATCGATGCCCTGCGCGGAAAGCCGCACCTGCAGGTCGGTGCCAAAGAACACGCTAGCGCGATGCGCGATGATGAGCGGTTCAGTGGCCTGTTGGCCGAGTTCCGGCGAGATCTGGTCGTCGACGAAAAGACCAAGTTGCTTGATTCCCTGCCCGTTCCTGTTCAACGGGCTGACTTCCGGATAGCCTGGACGAAAGTGAATCTTGGCGAAATAGACGCTGACGCCCTTGGCCCGCGCGGCATCGCACAGCTTGCGCGTATTGGAGAGCAAAGTGGGCGCGACCGATGGAAATAACGCCAGGATGTCGGTCTGATAATGCATGACCACCAGAGCGGTTTGCGCTGCAACAATTGGCTGAATCCGCATGGTCACACTGTGCGCATCAGCGGCGCTTTCCATGCCCTGTCGATGGTCTGATGAATCGACGGATCCACGTTCAATGGGTGGCGACATAAGGCTACGCGGTAGAGGATGATGTGATCGACTCTACCACGATCAATCGGCCCGGACGGGCGCCGGAACGTGGTCCGGCGCCCTGATTTGCCCCTTACTTCACGCTCGGTTACGCAGATCGAAGCGATCGAGGTTCATCACCTTGACCCAGGCCGCGACGAAGTCCTTGGCGAACTTATCCGCGCCGTCCTCGCTTGCGTACACCTCGCACAGGGCCCGGAGCTGAGAATGCGAGCCGAACACCAGATCCACCCGCGATCCGGTCCACTTGACCTGCCCCGTCTTGCGGTCACGTCCCTCGAACACATCCTGGGAGAGCGCCTTCCATTCCACGCCCATGTCGAGCAGGTTACGGAAGAAGTCGTTGGTTAGCGTTTCCGGGCGGTCGGTGAAGACGCCGTGCGCATCGTTCCCCGTGTGGACATTCAGCACGCGCAGGCCGCCGATCAGCACCGTCATTTCGGGCGGGGTCAGAGTCAGCAGCTGCGCCTTGTCAAGCATCATTGCTTCCGCCGGAACACGCGCTCTCGGGTTGAGGTAATTGCGGAAGGCATCGGCCGTCGGCTCGAGGGCGCCAACCGATTTCACGTCGGTCTTTTCCTGCGAAGCATCCATGCGGCCCGGCGAGAATGGTACGGTCAGCTTCCGCCCGGCCTTCTCCGCCGCCTTCTCGATGCCGGCGCTGCCCGCCAGCACGATCAGATCGGCCATCGAGATCTTCTTGCCACCCGACTGGGCACCGTTGAACTCGCTCTGGATACCTTCCAGGGTCTTCAGCAGCTTGGCCAGCTGATCCGGCTCATTGGCCGCCCAGTCCTTCTGCGGAGCCAGGCGAATGCGCGCGCCGTTGGCGCCGCCGCGCTTGTCCGAACCGCGGAACGTCGATGCCGATGCCCAGGCAGTCTTCACCAGTTCCGAGACCGACAGCCCCGATGCCAGGATCTTCTGCTTGAGCGCCGCCACGTCCTGGTCATTGACCAGCGGATGGTCTAGCGCCGGAATGGGATCCTGCCAGAGCAATTCTTCCGCCGGGACTTCCGGACCGAGGTAGCGGGCGCGCGGTCCCATGTCCCGGTGGGTCAGTTTGAACCAGGCACGGGCGAATGCGTCAGCGAATTCCTCGGGGTTCGCCATAAAGCGCCGCGAGATTTTCGCGTAGATGGGGTCGAAGCGCAGCGACAGGTCCGTGGTCAGCATTGTCGGCTTGAGCTTCTTCGACGGATCGTAAGCGTGCGGAACCGTTTCGCCGGCATCCTTGGCCACCCACTGGTTGGCCCCTGCAGGGCTTTTGGTCAGCTCGTATTCATAGCCGAACAGGTTTTCGAAGAAGCCACTGTCCCACTTCGTCGGCGCGGTCGTCCAGGTGACTTCCAGACCGCTGGTAATCGAATCCGCGCCTTTCCCTGTGCCAAAGCTGCTCTTCCATCCCAGGCCCTGGTTTTCGAGGCCGGCGGCTTCGGGCGCGGGGCCCACGTGATCAGCGGGACCGGCACCGTGTGTCTTGCCGAAGGTGTGGCCGCCGGCAATCAGCGCCACGGTCTCCTCATCGTCCATGGCCATGCGGCCGAACGTATCCCGGATGTCGTACGCCGCGGCGAGCGGGTCCGGATTGCCATCGGGGCCTTCCGGATTCACGTAGATCAGGCCCATCTGCACGGCACCCAGGGGATTCTCGAGGTTGCGCCCGGGGTCGGTACGGCTGACTTCACCGCCGTGCAATGCCTCGTCGGCCACGATCCCTCCTTCGTTGCCGCCCTTGCCGTAACGGACGTCGCCGCCCAGCCAGGTCTTTTCATTCCCCCAATAGACGTCCTGGTCCGGTTCCCAGGTGTCTTCACGGCCCCCACCAAAACCGAATGTCTTGAATCCCATGGTTTCGAGGGCAACGTTACCCGCGAGGATCATCAGGTCGCCCCAGGAAATCTTCTGGCCATACTTCTGCTTGATGGGCCAGAGCAGCCGGCGAGCCTTGTCCAGGCTGACATTGTCCGGCCAGCTGTTGAGCGGTGCGAAACGCTGCTGGCCCCGCCCGCCACCGCCACGGCCGTCACCGATGCGGTACGTGCCGGCGCTGTGCCAGGCCATACGGATAAACAAACCACCGTAATGGCCGAAGTCCGCCGGCCACCAGTCCTGCGAGTCGGTCATCAGCGCCGCGAGGTCCTTCTTGACTGCAGCGAGGTCGAGGCTCTTGAACGCCTCGGCATAGTTAAAGCTCTTGTCCAGTGGGTTGGACTTGTCGGAGTGCTGGCTGAGCAACTCTAGCCGCAACTGCTTCGGCCACCAGTCCCGATTGGTGGTGCCGTCACCGGCGGCGTGGTTGAAGGGGCACTTTTCGTTAGACATGCTCTCTCCTTCGGAGGCGTACCAAACGTGAGTTCTAGTGAGTTCTAGTATTTCCGCGTCAATGCTTCCACTCGGGACCTGCATTGGCAGGCCTGCCGCACACAAAATATAGTTGAAAGCGTTCGGCAACAGAATATGAGTTTGCAATCGCCTCAATAGCACGTCGCTATCGGCCGCCCGCGACGGTGCCGGGGTTAGCCCCACCGATTGTCACCAATTGTCACCCGGTGCTTGACCTATAGTTCCGATACGTAAGCAACTGCAGCGATCAGCGCTCGGAGGTTGCAATCATGGCCATGGCTACCACGCTGGCAAGATGCCTGAGCAAGAGGCAGAGCCGGTTCGAAACCGTTCGTCGCCCAAGCGGCCCGGCAACTGCGCAGACTGCGTATGTCCCCGGAGACCGGCTCGCCCGAACTATCCTGCTGGAGGACGACCGAGGCTACCTCGCCGCGGTAATCCCTTCCACCCACCAGCTGAAGCTGTTAGATATCTGCGAACAAACCGGCCGCAAGCTGTCGCTGGCGCATGGGGATGGCGTGCGGGAGGTGTTCAGGGACTGCAGCATCGGCGCGCTCCCGCCGGTCGGTATGGCGTACGGCACGCTGACCTGGCTCGACGACAGCCTGCTGACGCATCCCGACGTCTACTTCGAGGCGGGCGACCATGAGGAACTGGTGCACATGAGCACCGAGCAGTTTGCCGCCCTCATGACCGAAGCTCGGCGCGGGCATTTCGCGCACCGGATGATGTAGGGCGTCCGCCGACGTGCGAGCCAGCGGCGACATCAGAACCTCCAGAAGAGGAAGTGTCGATGCCGTCGCTCATGGACCGGGCGAGGGGGCCGGGTTTCGGGGCCGAGCCGCGCATCCGGATCGATCACCCGCGCGCGCAGCGCCATGTCGTAGAACGCGCCCACCATGGGCAGGGCGCTGTGCGCGCCCTCGCCCCAATAGTTGCCGAGCGTCACACGTCCATCGTCGAAACCCACCCACGCGCCCGCGACCAGTTGCGGATGCATCAGGATGAACCAGCTATCCGTGTTGTCCTGCGTCGTGCCCGTCTTGCCGGCCACGTCGGCGCGAATCCCGAAGCGCGTCCGGATGGCCGCGCCGGTGCCCCGGCTAACGACGTCGCGCATCACGTCGACGAGCGTTTGCGCCGCGCCGGCGGGCAGCGCCTGTTCCGGCAATGCGCTCGCGAATTCGGCCAGCACCTTGCCGTCGTGATCCTCGATGCGCGTGACCATGCGCGGTTCGATATAGGCGCCGCGATTCGCGATCGTGCTGTACGCCGAGACCATTTCCTTGAGCGTGACCGGGCTTGTGCCGAGCGCGAGCGACGGCACCGCTTCGAGCGGACTCGCGCGCACCCCCATGGCCTGCGCGAGCCGTGCGACTTTCTCGGGGCCTTCCTTTTGCATGAGCTGGGCGGTGACGCGGTTGCGCGAATACACTAGCGCGTCGCGCAGCGTCATCGGCCGGCCGGTGGGCGGTTCCGCGTCGGTAGGCCGCCAGATCGCATGCCCGGTCAGCGCGATGGCGACGTTCTGGTCTACGATCGTATCGCTCGGCCGTGCACCGTGCGCGAAGGCCGCGCCGTAGACGAACGGCTTGAACGTCGAACCCGGCTGGCGCCGGGCCTGCTGCACGTGATCGAACGGTTCGTCACGGAAGTCGCGGCTGCCGACCCATGCCTTGACATCTCCGTTGCGCGGGTCGATTGCGACAAAACCCGCCTGGATCTGCGTCTTGCTCCGGCAGAGCGCGCGGACGAACGCGGGGTTCGTGGCGAGCTTCCTGAGCGCGGCCTCATCCGATTGACCCGCATCGCGTGCGGCGCGGTAGTCGGGCGACTGCCGGATGAACGTCCGGAACAGGTCGTTGCCCGGCCAGCAGCCCGTGCGTTCGTTCCATGCGCCGTTCGCTATCCATTGCAACTGGTTCGTCTGCCAGTCCATCGCCTGCGTCGCCATGGCCTGCAGACGCGAATCGATGGTCGTGCGCACGACCAGCCCGTCGGCATAGATGTTGTAGCCGTTGCGATCGGCCCATGCGATCAGCCACTTGCGCAATTGCGCCGAAAAATGCGGCGCGGCGCCCGGCTGCGCGGTCTGCAACTCGAAATCGACGTTGAGCGGTTGCCGCTTCAATGCGGTGTAGGCATCGGGCTTGAGCTTGCCGTATTTGTTCATCTGCCCGAGCACCGTGTTTCGCCGCTGCAACGCGCGCTCGGGGTTGAGCACAGGGTTGTAGGTGCTGTTGGCCTTGAGCATGCCGACGAGCGTGGCGCTTTCAAGAATGTCGAGCTGATTGGCCGATTTGCCGAAGTAGGTGCGTGCGGCCATTTCCACGCCGTAAGCGTTGTACAGGAACGGCACCGTGTTCAGGTACGTCTCCAGGATCTGATCCTTGCTGTACACGGCTTCGATCTTGAATGCCGTGATCGCTTCCCTGAGCTTGCGCGTGAGGGTCGGCGCGCGGCCGATTTCGTCGGGATACAGGTTGCGCGCGAGCTGCTGCGTGATCGTCGAGCCACCTTGCCGGTCGCCGGAGAACGTATGCAGCGCGGCCGACGCGGTACGCTTCCAGTCGATGCCATGATGCTCGTAAAAGCGGCGGTCTTCGGTCGCGATCAATGCATCCACCATGTGCGGCGAGACCTGCCTGAGCGACACCCACTCGCGATTGACCGGTTTGAACGCATCGAGCAGCTTGCCGTCGGCCGACACGATCAACGCTGGCCGGTCAACGCGGGCTTTGCGGATGTCGCCGATGCCCGGCGTAAACGGCACGAGCGCAAGCACGTACAGCAGGAAGAGCGCCGGCACTGCGGCGAGCGTCAGCGCGACGCCGCGTCGTGTCGGGTGGCGCAGGCGGCGCAGCGCGCTACTGAGAGCGAGTCTGGTGATCGTGCTGCCGGCAGCGGCCAGCGGTTGGACGCGGGCGAGCCACCGTGTGCAATGCGCACAAAACAACGATGCAAATCGGCGATTCACGGTGGCGGGGCGCTGGCGGAAAGAGCGCGATCGTACCAAAGCGCAAGGGCGCTTCTGTGATCAATGCGGGGCCGCGGCGCGTGGCATTAACAGATGCTTACATTTGTTTCGTGTGGACAACGTTCGCGATGGCCGCTGAAGCGACGATCGCCCACCGCGAACTGGATGGCCGCCCCCGCCCGCCGGCTGCTCGGCGAGCGGGGGCTGGCCGGCGGGTTCGCCGGCCCCTACTGGACGGTGATTGTCGCCATCATATTCGGGTGTATGCCGCAGAAGATCTTGTAGACCCCCGGTTTGTCGAACTTGAACTTGTAGGTGTCGTTCTGATCGAGCGCGCTGGAGCGGAACAGGCCGGCGTCGTTGACAACCGTGTGCGGTTCGCCGTCGAGATTCTTCCAGGTCACGGTCGAGCCAGCTTTGATTGTGAGCGACATCGGCGAGAACATGAAATTCTTCACAACGGCGACATGGTTCTCCTGCGCTTGCGCGACGGAGAATTCGCAAGTCAATGCCGCCATGAGAATCCCGACCCCAAGGGGGACGACGAAGGCGCGGCGAAGCATAGTGGTTAGCATGATCTGGGTCCTGGTTGGTGAGCGGTACCTGGCAATTCAGGCGAGCGTGGTGTCGGCAAGCGTCGCTGCGAGCGGGTGGCGCATGATCTTGATGCTGGTCACGCCAAGCATCCTGGGCAGCTGATCGCCCGGTACCGTCAGCGGCATGGGTCCGGGTCCATTGCCGGCGGTCGGTTGCGGATAGGCCGTCGAGCGCGCCGTATGGAAGGTGATATTGCCTTCCACCTTCGACACGATCTGGTGGATATGGCCGTTCAAGACCGTGACCGAACCGAAGCGCGTCAGATAGCTCATGGCCTCGCCGGCGTCGCCGGTGCCCCAACCCCATGGTTGGTAGATCGTCCACATTGGCATGTGTGCAAAGACGACGATCGGCGTGCTGGATGAGCGGCCCCTCAGATCGGCTTTCAGCCAGGCGAGCTGGTCGTCGCCCAGGCTGCCCAAACCGTTTGGCTTGAAATGCATCACGTTGACCAGGCCGATAAAGTGGACGCCACTGTGGTCGAAGCTGTAGTAGCCCTTGTTGCCGGAGGCTTGACCGAAGCGGTTGAAGTATTCCGTCCCAGGCCCATCGGTCACGTCATGCTCGCCGGGCACGGTATGCAACTCGGTGATATTCAGCCCCGACATCAATTGGGCCGCGTGGTCGAACTCTTCCGCCTTGGAAAGATGCGTAATGTCGCCCGTGTGAATCGTCAGCGCCGGCTTGACCGGCATGGCATTGACGAAGTCAATGGTCTGCTTGAGCGTACCCGCGACGTCGGGATTGGCTTCCTTGTTGAAGCCAATATGCGTGTCGCTGATCTGCAGGAAAAGAGGGATGCCCGCGGCCGATGACGGGCCTTTCCCGGAGGCGGCAAGGCCCAGTTCCACCGGCGCGAGAACGCCGCCTGCCAGGACAAACACGGTGCCCGCGCCACTGAAAGCGAGGCACTTCAGCGCGCCGCGGCGCGACGGATTGGATGGAAGATCTGACGACATATTGCCCTCACAATGAAAGTTCGAGAGGTGGATCACCGGACCATCCGACGGACCTCCCGATTGGGTTCGTCAGGTAAACCGCCGGGCCATCTGTTTTATTCCGCATGGCAAGCGCCGATCATGTGACCGGTGTGCCGCCTGCATTCGTCGTCTTCTCGGGCAGGGCACTAGTTGACCAAGAGGTAGTAGAAGAGAAGGCCGATGGCAATGATGCCAACGGCGTTCCAGAACTTGAACTGGTCGCGATTCATGATCCCATCCGATCTGGATTGGTACGCCACAAAAAGTCGTTCAGTTGCCCTGCCAGCCGTATCCTCTTTCGAGAAACCGTGTGCGCCCTGCGCCCGGAATCACGGCGCGGCCTTTGTCTGTGCGGTCTGGTTGTCACTGGTCTGTGCTGCCTGGTTTCCACCCATCAACGCATTCCTTTCCGCCTGATGTTTGGCTTCCAGCTTTTGTTCCGCCGCTTGGATGTCGGCGGGATAGTCGCCATTGTCGCCTAGGGAAGGGTTGTAGCCGACCGACTCCAATTCCTCGAGTTCATGTCGCACTTGCGCACGAGTGACTGGATGCGTGGCGGGCGCCGGTGGCGTTTGCGCATAGACACCAACGGACGTTGCCATCAACGCAGCGCTCACGATGAGCGAGGCGCGCGTGGGCAGCACGAAAAGCCGATTTAGCGAATTCGATTTCATGTCAGTACTCCTTGGTAGTCCGAGCGAGCGATACCCGCGGTCGACTCGACTGCGCAGCTGGACGCTCTGCGTGGGTAAACCGCGGCACCGGTCTGCTTATTCCCCCGATTTCCCTCGCAGAAAGAACGCATCCACGGCATCAGCGATAGAGGGACAAAGGAACATGAACCGGGGCACAGGAATTTCCCTTGGCCGCTGACCGCATCAACCGCTTGTGCGGGAATAAAGCGGGTGGCTGCGCGGTTCTACAAATGCACGGCGAACCAGTTCTCGGGATTGATCGATACCCCCGGAAACCGGAAGCGAGTTACGTGCCCAGGCGTAGCCTTCACGGAGATGCGCTTTGGAAGCTATCCCTACTGTATTTGGAGCTCGTCATGAAAATCCTGATTGCGGCCGCTGTCGCGGCATTGGCTTCGTTCGCAGCGCTGGCCCAGTCGTCCAGCGTCCCCTCAACCTCTGACAGCAACACCCATATCGTCGGGCCGCGCGATCCCTACACGGATGGCGCGAAAGCGGGCAAGTTCGACGTTTATTCCGACGGGGCAAAAATCACGGATCGGCGCGATCCGTTCACCGACGGCGCGCACAGCTAAGACGCTGCCAGATCCACCGGCGGCTTGAATAGAGGTTCTTCAGGCAGTCGTGTGGGTACTGCACGCGGGTGCAAGTGGCGGGGGGAGCAAAGCGCTGAGAAAAACGCTGTTTTGCTCCCCTCTCCCATGAAATGGGAGAGGGGAGCTACGGCAGCGCTGGAAATAGCCCAGCGATGAATCGACTCACACGAAAGCTGGATGAGCCTAAACGGAAATCGCCAAGGCGCCTCAGGCGCCTGGTCGCAAGTGCTGGCGCATCGCGATGCGTGGGGGGGTAGAGTAGAGCATGTCACACGTTCCCTATCTCCAAAGGTGGCGGCCGGCGGGTGTGCGATCGGTCCGGCTGTCCACCGGACTGGTGCTGTTTACCTATGTGGGTACGCACCTGCTGAACCACTCGCTGGGGAATATCTCGCTCGCCTGGCTGGAGCGTGGTCTGCTCGTGCAGAAGTTCATCTGGCAGGGATGGCTTGGAACGGCCCTGCTGTACAGCGCGCTGTTGACGCATTTCTTCCTGGGTCTGTGGGCGCTGTACGAACGGCGCTCGTTGCATTGGACCCCGGGTGAGGTAGCGCAACTCGTCCTCGGCTTGTGCATACCGCCGCTGCTGGCCAACCATGTTGTGAATACGCGGGTCGCCTTTGCCGAGTTCGGCCTGAACAAGGGCTATGCGCAGTTGCTGTACTCGTTCTGGATCGATTCACCGTTCTTCGGCCGCGTGCAACTGATGCTATTGGTGGTCGCCTGGCTGCATGGGTGTTACGGCATCTGGTTCTGGTTGCGCTTGAAACCATGGTTCGGGGCGTGGCGGAGTGTGCTGCTGAGCGCCGCCGTGCTGCTCCCGGTGCTCGCGCTGCTCGGCTTCTTGCAGGGCGGACGGGAAGTGATCGCGCTTGCGCAGGATCCCGTCTGGCGCGCCGCGGCGACCCGGACGACGATCGTCGGCACGGGGTTGCAAATCCTCTGGCTCGCCGGACTGCGCAACGACTTTTTGCTCTTCGATGGTGGTGCGCTGCTGCTGGTGCTCGCAGCGCGCCTGGTGCGCGCGGCGCGGGAGCGCCGGGCCGGGCGGCTCTGCGTTCTGTATCCGGACGGGCGAAAGGTATTCGCGCCGCTCGGATTCTCGGTGCTGGAGGCTAGCCGCATGGGCGGCGTGCCCCATGCCAGCACCTGCGGCGGCCGCGCCCGATGCACGTTGTGCCGGGTGCGTGTGCTCAGTGCCGTGCCGCTGCCCGCGCCGGGGGAGGCCGAGCGGCGCGTTCTGGAGCGGCTGGGCGCGGATTCGCAGACAGTGCGCCTGGCCTGCCAGTTGCGGCCGACCCATGATCTCTGCGTGTGGCCACTGGTGCCGCCGGCCGCATCGGCGGCCTTCCTGCAGCGGCGTCAGCGGGACGTCATGCCGCAAGAGCGATTTGCGGCGTTCATGTTCGTGGATATGCGGGACTCCACAAAGCTTGCGGCGGCACAATTGCCGTTCGACAGCCTGTTCATGGTCAGCCGCTTCCTCAGTGCGGTCTGCGCCGCGGTGGTTCAGGCGGGCGGTCTGCCCAACCAGTTCCTGGGAGACGCGGTGCTCGCGATCTTTGGCTTGCGCTGCGAGCCGGCCGAGGCCTGTCGCCAGGCGCTCAGCGCAGTGCCGCTGGTTGCCGCCAATATTGACGAACTCAACGCTGCGCTCAAGCAGCAGTTGCAAACGCCGATCCGCTTTGGCATCGGATTGCATTGCGGCCGGGCCGTCATGGGCGAGATTGGTTTCCGCGACCATGTTACGTTCACGGCAATTGGCGACCCGTTGAATGTGGCCTCGAGACTCGAGCAGTTGACCAAAGAGATGGCTTGCGAGGCGATCGTCTCGGAGCAGGTCTTCCAGCAAGCCGGCGTTTCGGCCGTGGGCCTGCCGCAGCTTGCCGCACACGTGCGAGGCCGCGATGACCCGGTGCCCGTCTGTGTGCTGTCCAAGGCGGCGCAGATGCCTCGGGCCTGACTACGCCCCGCGCGCCACGCTCGGGCAGGCCAAGGGCAAGCTGCGCGAAGTGTTCGGTCGGCCACCATCAGCACCGGCCACGCCCCCCGGCCCGCTTGCGCGATTGCGCTGATGCGTCAATGCTTGTTCCCATGTCACCTTCACGGAGCCGCATCATGGACACACGAAGCGAACTGCAAGCCACCGTGGATGCCCTGGTTCAAGCGGGCAAGGGCCTGCTGGCCGCCGACGAGAGCGGGCCGACGATCGCCAAGCGGTTCGAGCGCATCGGTGTGGCATCGAGCGAGGAAAGCCGCCGGGCGTGGCGCAAACTGCTCCTGTCGACACCGGGTCTGGGTGAATGCATCAGCGGCGTGATCCTGTACGAGGAAACGCTGGGCCAGCGCGCCGACGATGGCACGCCGCTGCCAGAACTGGCTGCGCGCCAAGGCATCGTGCCCGGCATCAAGGTGGACAAGGGCAAGCTCGCGCTCGCCCACGCTCCCGGCGACGAGATCACCGAGGGCCTCGACGGGCTGGCCAAGCGGCTTGCCGCCTATCGCCAGCAAGGCGCGCGCTTTGCCAAGTGGCGCGCGGTGTACAACGTGTCCGACAGACTGCCTGGCCGGCTCGCCATCCAGGCCAATGCGCAAGCGCTGGCACGCTATGCCGCGATCTGCCAGGAGACGGGCGTGGTGCCCATCGTCGAGCCCGAGGTGCTGATGGATGGCGCGCACGCCATGGCGCGTTGCGCCGAGGTCACCGAGGCCGTGCTGCACGAAGTCTTTCACGCCTTGCACCGGCATGCGGTAGTGCTCGAACACATGCTGCTGAAGCCCAGCATGGTGCTCCCCGGCAAGGAGGCCGGGCACGCGGCGCCGGCCGAGGTTGCCATCGAGACCGTGCAGGTGCTCAAGCGCACGGTGCCCGCGGCGGTGCCTGGCATCTTCTTCCTGTCCGGCGGCCAAACGCCCACTGAGGCCACCGCCAATCTCGATGCCATGAACCGGCTCGCCCCGTTGCCCTGGCGGCTGTCCTTCTCCTACGGGCGCGCCTTGCAGGAGCCGCCCCTGCTGGCCTGGCGCGGCGAGGCCGCTAACGTGGCGCAAGCACAACGGGCGCTGCTGCAGCGCTCACGGCTGAATGGCATGGCCTGCCTGGGGCAATATGAAGCGGCGCTGGAGACCGCTGCGGGCTGAGCAACCGGCAGGCGCGGGCGGGAGCGCGCCAGCAGGAAGTCGAGTAGCGCGGGGACGCGCGGCGCCATGTCGGCCTGGCTGCTAACCACGGTTCTGGATTTGACAGACAGCCGGGTCTATCCTTTTCTCGGACTCGTGCCAGCGACCGGTTGGCTGACAGCTTTACCCGGCGCCGGAAGTGCCGGCATCGGGTACTCCCGCCGCCACGCAACGGCTGCAGGCGGCCGCTGTTCAACCGGTGCCATACCGGACAGGAGACAATCAAATGCGTGTTTCAATATCGCGGCGAAACCTCATGTGGCTCTCCGGCCTCGCCTTGGCGGGGTCGATGACCTGGGTGCATGCGGCGCCACTCTCGTTTACCGTGCCGCTCAGCGGCGCGCAGGAGGTACCTCCTGTCCAGACCAAGGGCAGTGGTTCCGTCGACCTCACCTACGACCCCGGCACGCGGGTTGTCACCTGGGCAGTCACGCTCAACGGTCTGCCCAGCGAGGCCACCATGGCGCATTTCCACGGGCCTGCCACAAACGGCAAGAACGCGAACGCGAAAATCTGGATCTCCGTTAAGGGCGCTCCGGTCGCCAGTCCCCTCAAGGGCCAGGCCACGCTGTCCCCGGCCGATGCGCAAGAATTCCTTGCCGGCGAAATGTACATCAACGTGCACACAAAGGATCATCCGGACGGCGAGATACGCGGCCAGGTGCTGCCACCGAAGAGCTACTGAAGCCACGCCGCAGCTCAGAGATACACCGAGAGAAGCGCCGCCGCGGCGGCGCCGGCTCCCAGCAGAAGCAGCGCCAGCATCGCGCTCGCCAGGCGCGGTGTGGCGATGCGCGCCGGCAGGCGTTTGCGGCCGGTCAGCATGGGAAGCAGCAGGTTGTGGCCCTTGGCCACCGCGTACAGCGCGATGGCCAGCACGTGCAACACCACCGCGGCCAGCAGCGCGTCCCACAGGATCGTGTGCAGCGCCGTGATCGCATTGGCGACCGATGCGGGGACCCATTCGGTGAGCGGCCCTTTGTCCGCGATGTCGTTGTTGATGTAGAGCCCGCTGAGCGTCTCGCCCAGCATCAACGCAAGCAGCAGCAACACCATCCACCCGCCGGCCGGGTTGTGGCCGACTTGCACGTCGGCCTCGCGGCGCAACCCATGCCGCAGATGGCGCAGCGCGGCGCCGGGTGAGGCCACAAAGCTGCGGAACCGTGCGGTTTCGCTGCCAAAGCAGCCCCAAAGCAGGCGGAACAGCACCAGCGCGAGCAGGGTTTCGCCAATCCGGACATGCCAGTCCATCCAGTTCAGCCGCCAGGTCGCATAAGCCCCCGCTACCAGCACCACCGCTAGCCAGTGGAACAGCCGCGTCGGCAAGTCCCAGACCAGCACGGGGCGACGATCAGCTTGCCCCGGAGATTGGACCTGGCCGTCAGGTTTCATCGATGCGCCCTCCCGCATAGCCGCTGGCCCGAAGTCATGGGCTATTCAACCGCAATCCGCGACAATGGGCAATCGTTGGCATGGGCTCACGGCGAGACGGGTTCTTCCACTAGATACGCCCGGTGAAGCAGCGCCAGCAAGCCCGGCGCCTCAGGCATGGGCGCGGAACCGATCCGGCTCACCGCCACCCCCGGCGTCCAGGAGTTCATCACCGCCGCCCCGGCCAGGCCAGGCAGATCGGCAAGCGTCACCGGCTGGACGCGCTGACGCACACCGAGGCGATCCAGCTGCCGGCGCACCATGCCCATGGTCGTGCCTGCCAGCATCTCGGCCTCGGGCCACACAACCGTCTCCGCTTCTCCGTCCCAAAAGACCAGGTTCCAGATGGTCCCCTCGCTGAGCCGCCCCCGAGCGTCAACGAAAGCGGCATCGTCAAAGCCTTTGCCCACGGACTGGCGCAGGAAATACGTCTTGGCCACTTCGCCAACGTGCTTCAGGGCTGGGAGCACCCGCTCGTGGGGGACGGCGGCTAACGCCAACGGCCCCTGTGGGCCGGACGCGGGCGGCCCCGTACGCACCAGCACTTCAGGCTCGGCATCCGCGCCGGCCACGGTGAACTCACCCGCCGGCGAGTACACGGTGGCTACCAGCGAGACGTCCGCTGGCGTGCATGCCAGCGCCGCGCGCAGATAGGACCGCACCTGATCGTCGGGCAATGCGCGGCCGAACAACGCCATCGAGGCCGCCCTGAGCCGCTCGAGATGGAGATCCAGCCCACGGACCCGGCCGCCGCGCACCTGCATCGCGGTGAAATGCGCATAACCCGCAAAGGCGAGGGGGGCCAACGCGGCGAGGGTCGCCGGCAGGCCATTGCGTTGAACGATAAAAGAAGACTGGCTAGCTGACATGGGTCGCTGAGACTCCGGTAGTTGTGTGCAATGGGCTTGGCGAACATCGCGTCCCACCTGCATGCGCAGGGTTGGCCGCAACTATCTGCTATTGACCGCGCTTTGAGAAACGAGTATTTCTTGCCGGATCATTAAGAACGGCTTGAAGATCGATGAAGCGAATGCTGCCGGGCACACGAGCACTGAGGACCTTCGAGGCGGCCGGGCGGCACTTGAACTTCACCCGCGCGGCGCAGGAGGTGGGCTTGACGCCGGCTGCCGTCAGCTACCAGATCAAGGAGATCGAGGACCAGTTGGGCATCACGCTGTTCGCGCGCACCAGCCGCAGCATCCAGCTCACGCCAGCCGGCGCCGTCTTGTTCGAGGCGGCTGCCGACGCGCTCGACACCTTGCAGCGGGCCACCAGCCGGGCGCGGAGAATGGCGCGGGGACCGGCGCATCTGCGCATCTCGCTAGGTGCGATGTTCGCCACCAGCTGGCTGCTGCCCCGGCTTGCGCGGTTCAGGGCCGCCAACCCGACGCTCGAACTCACATTCGATATTTCCGATCAGGTACGGGACTTCGACGCGGACGACGTGGATATCGCGATCCGCTTTGGCGCCGGGCACTACGAAGACACGCGCTCGGACCGGCTGTTCGACACGGTTGTCGCCCCGATCTGCAGCCCGAAACTGCGCGAAGCCGGTGCCCGGCTGCAAACGCCGCGGGACTTGCTTGGCCACACGCTGTGCTATGTCGACTGCCCGGTGGACGGCATGGCCTGGCCCGACTGGCGCATGTGGATGGCCGCGGCCGGCGTCGACGATTTCGACGACAGCCGATGCGTTGCCTTTGCCGATTCGAGCCATGTCGTGCAGGCCGTGATCGACGGCGCTGCCATTGGCCTCGTGGAACTGCCCATGATTGCCAATGACCTGGCCCAAGGCCGCCTGGTGCGGCTATTCGAGATCGGCGTGAGCGTCGCGCCGGCGTACGCCTATCATCTCGTCTATCCGGCGCGCAGCAGCCAGGACCCTCGCATCCTTGCGTTCAGCCAATGGATGCGCAACGAGACGGCTGGCACGGCTCAAGCCGCTCAAGCCGCTCAAGCCGCTCAAGCCGCTCACGCTGTTCAGGGCGGCCATCCGTTGTGAAGGTGCCATTTGACCGTGGCTTCAGGCACGAACAGGCTCTGACTACGGCGGCGCGCCGGCAGGCAATACGCTCCACCCCGAAGCACCACTCGACGTCGTCCTGCGTTGACTCCTGAGGACACCGTTCACGTCGAACTCGAAAAGGACCGTCGACGATCGGATCTCGCCGCCGGAAAACAGCGGACCAATGAATGGAATAAAGCTCTCGGGGTGAGGCTTGGAGGTCGCAAAGGAATAGATCAGTATCGTGGACCCGTCTCTCAACGTCGTCTTGGATGTGGGAGCCCCGAGCTGCGCGGTAACGTCGTCAAGGGTAGAGAAATCGGGAATGAAGTTCGACAATTGCTCCGGTTTCACGTAGACGCCCGTCGATACACAGGCAACCAACATGATGCAAGTCGCAATCAGTGCATAAACACGCTGCATGCCGACACCGCCGTGCTGTTGGGCCGTGACTGAGAACGTGCCGATGGCCATGCTGCCAGCCTGGCCGGGCGATGCGTCCGGCACGTCATTGACAAAGGACAGAACTTTGCCGTGCGCTTCGCTGAGGCACCCGGCGGGCTTACCCGCCCGCTACGGGTTTGCACAGCGACAACGCTGATACCGTGCATCGATCAAGTGGTCTGCGCCGCCTCCGCGCGTGATGTCAGATAAATCAGGAAGGCCGCGATCAGCAACAGGGCTACGCTCGCTTCGAAGGTGCTTTGGTAGCCGCTGCTGTCGAACAGCAAGCCCCCCACGGTCGAGCCTATGGCAATGGCAAGCTGGACAACGGCCACCATCAGCCCGCCGCCGGCCTCGGCGTTCTGCGGAAATGTCCTGGCCACCCAGCCCCACCATCCTACGGGCGCTGCGGTGGCAACCAGCCCCCAAAAACCCAGGAGTGCAACGACGGCAGCCGTCCAGCCTCCAAAGGCGATCAATGCCACGGCAATGGCAGCCATCAAGATCGGAATGGCAATCAGCGTCTGGTAGAAGCGCCGCTTGAGTACCGTGCCGATGAGCGCGGTACCGATGAAGCCTGCCACACCTATCTGCAGCAGAATGAGCGAGAGCGCGGATACGCCAACCTGCGTCACCGTTTCCAGGAACGGCCGCACGTAGGTGAACAACGTGAACTGCCCCATGAAGAAGAGCCCAGCACCGAGCATCCCCAAGGTCACTACCGGATTCCGAAATAGCGTGAAGACGTTGCCGCAGCCCGCGCTGCGCTGCTCGACGCGCATGGAAGGCAGGCTGATCCATTGCCACGCCAGCGCGATCAATGCCACCGGCACCAGGCAAAAGAAGGCGCCACGCCATCCAATGACCGAACCCAGGTAGCTACCAAGCGGCGCGGCCACCACCGTGGCCAGTGCGTTGCCGCCATTGAAGATGGCCAAGGCGCGCGGCACTTGACTGGCTGGAACGAGCCGCATGGCTGTCGCCGCCGACATGGACCAGAATCCGCCCACGACCACGCCAATGAGCGCACGGCCTGCCATGTAGGTGAAATAGTTCGGAGCCAGCGCGACGACCGCGCCTGACAGGGCCATGACGCCCGTCAGCCCCAGCAGCAATGTCTTGCGATTCATGCTGCCGGCAAGCGCGGAAATGAACAGGCTCGTCACCACAGCGAATGCGCCGGAGATCGCAATGCCTTGCCCCGTCATCCCCTCGGTGACATGGAGATCCGCAGCCATGGGCGTCAGCAGGCTGACGGGCATGAATTCCGAGGCGATTAGCGCAAAGACGCACAGCGTCATCGCAAAGACGCCGCTCCAAGATGCCGGTTGCTCCCCAGCCTCTCGCCGGGCGGCGGTGTCGCCCGCAGGGGCAGTACAAACGTCCATTGTCATGAAAGGCGCTGTGTCATCCAGATATACGGTTAAAGAACGCTGCACTTTCGCGACGAGATCAGATTCACGCGGTCGGGAACAGTCAGTTTGGCCAGCGTCCACATTCCCCAGCGGCAGCGCCCCGTATCTTTGCGAACCCAAGCCACCTTGACTAGCTAATGAATACTTAAATGGGATATAAGCTAGGCTACTGAATATGCCTTGGGAGACTGCGCCGTGGGCAGACGCAACCTCAACGATCTCTTGGCTTTCGTCACCGTGGCGCGCGAAGGCAGCTTCACCCGTGCCGCCGCTGTGCTGGGCGTGACGCAATCGGCCCTGAGCCAGACCATTCGCGGATTGGAGGAGCGATTGCAGATCCGGCTGCTCACGCGCACCACGCGCAGCGTTTCGCCAACCGTAGCGGGCGAACGGCTGATGCAGGCCATCGGCCATCGCTTCGACGAGATCGAGGCGGAGCTCGATGCCTTGACCGAATTGCGCGAGAAGCCCGCCGGCACCGTGCGCATTACCTGCGGTGACAACGTGCTGCACAGCATTTTGCTGCCCAAGCTCACGCCGCTGCTGCGCGAGTATCCGGACATCAAGCTGGAGTTCGACGTGAATTACGGCTTCCGTGACATCGTGGCTGACCGGTTCGATGCCGGCGTACGCCTGGGCAGCACCATCGATAAAGACATGATTGCCGTGCCCATCGGCCCGCCGTTGCGTCTGGCGGTGGTGGCCTCGCCGGCATATTTTGCTGCTCACCCCATCCCCAGGACGCCAAATGAGCTGACGGCGCACTGCTGCATCAATCAGCGTATGGCCACGTCAGGCGGGTTGTACGTTTGGGATTTCGAGCGCCGAGGCCGCCGGGTGAACGTGCGCGTCGATGGTCAGTTGATCTTCAACACCGCACAGCCCCAGTTGGACGCGGCGCTGGCCGGGCTGGGCATCACCCTGCTGCCCGAAGATGAGCTGATGCCGCATATCGAAGCCGGCCGGCTAGTGCGCGTGCTGGAGGACTGGTGCCCGAAATTCGAGGGCTACCACCTGTACTACCCCAGCAGGCGCCAGCCCTCGCCGGCGTTTTCGCTGGTGGTGCAAACGCTGCGCATCGTTGGCCCTGGTGCGACAAATGCGACAAATGCGACAAGTGGGGCGGGCGTGGCAAGTAGGGCAGGTGGGGCGGGTGGGGCAGGTGGGACCAAGCATTGATCAATCAGCAATCCACCGGTTGAATCCCCGGTCAGGCGCGCTCATTCGGCTATCATGCTGGCTCCGGTCGTACCGGTATACGCGCCGTGGCGGGGAAATTCGGGTTTGCCCCGGTACAGTATTCGCGCTCGTTGTCGATATGCAATGTGGGCACCATCCCGTTTAATTCGCCTAACCCGACGTCATGGCTAAACATACGCATCGCAGCCGTCGTAAGCGTTTCCTGATGCGGGTTGGCCGTGCATCCATGCTGTGTTTGCAAGCCCCGTCTGGTCGGGAATCCGTTGCTGATTGCAAGCGCCAGCGGTTCGCTTCCCGGCACGTCGAAAGTGCCTGCTGAAGCACGGCCAATCCATCCGGAAGCCGCACAGTGAACCACCAAGCGCGACGCATTGCGTTTTCCTCGCGGCTAGCTGGCCTGCTCGGCCTCATTGTCTTGCTCTTGTGCGGTTGCCAACAGCGAGACAACGTTGCGTCGGGCGCAGCCGAGCCAGCCAGGACTTCCATTACCGCGCTGATATGGGCGCCAGACTGGCCGGAGGAGATGCTCCAGATTGCCGCGGAATTCAGCAAGCTCAATCCAGACGTCCGCGTGAATGTGCAGTTCATGATTGGCAACTCGGTCGAGGAGAACATCAAGCCCCGGATTGCCTCTGGCAACTTGCCGGATCTGGTGAGTGTCAACCCGAACGCCTACGCCGCTGAGCTGGCCGATCAGGGCATCCTGACAGACGTGAGCGCGACATCGGCATGGCACAACATGCTCAGCGCACTCAAAGGGGACTGGACCAGTCGCCAATCCAGGCGTTTTGGCATATCCGGCGGCGTGGCGACAACGCTGATCTACTACAACAAGGCACTGTTCGCAAAGGCTGGGATCAAGGAACTGCCAACCAACTTCCACGAGTTCCTGATGGTTGGCAAGCAGCTCAAGCTTGCCGGCTTGACACCCATCATGTGGAGCGGCGGCTTCCCGAACATGCTCGGCAACGGCCCCTTCAGCTTCGGCTTTGCCAACAATGTGGTGGCGCGCGAGCCAGCCTGGAAGCAGAAAATCGGTGATGGCACGCTGGATCTGAACACGCCGCAGGTAGCTGATATTTTTGCCAGGATGGCGCTGATGCCGCAACTTGGTTACGTACAAGACGCCTTCATGGCGACGGATTACGATGAAGGCATACGGCTGTTCAAGGAAGGCAAGGCCGCGATGACCTTTCACGGCAGTTGGGCGGCCGGCCTTCTGCTGCACGGCAATCCCTTCGAGGTTGGCGTGTTTATTCCGCCCTGGAACGCGCCCGGCGAGCGGGTGGTGCCTGTGATCGGCAGCGAAACCGGGTTTGCGGTGTGCGAGACGCCCAACAAGGCCGCGGCCACGCGTTTTCTCGAATTCATTGCCGGGAAGGGGTTCTCTATTCTCCAAAGAAAACGCCAGAACATCCCCCCATTCAAACAAGGCGCGGGGACGCTGGTGAGCGATCAGAGAATGGTCGACTACACAAACATGGTCAGCCGCTATCCGGTGACCGCCAGCCCCTACTATTCGGTTCTACCCTCCAACTCGATCGAGCAGCTTCATCGATTGATGCAGGACGTGCTGGTCAGGAAGATCACACCCGCACAGGCAGCCAAACTCCTCGACGCGTCTGTCAAGAATGAAGCAAAGATGCACTACAAATGAGCACAATCCCAGGTTCGCTGCGAAGCGCTTTCGCCTATCTCTCGCTGGACCTGCTGCGCCGTGTCGAAATTCGCTACCGGTTGATGACTGCGTTCATCCTGCTGTCGCTGATACCGATACTGATTTCAGGCTACATCTCGTATGTGGAGTCCACCGCCGCCATCAAGGAGAAGGCGGAGATATTCTCGAAAGAGATGGTCAAGCAGGTATCCAAGAACATCGCGTTGCGCATGGAGCAGGTCGAGACGGAAAGCAGCCTTCTCGTCCTTTCTGATCGCGTGCAAAATGCGCTGACCAACGCGGTAAATGGCAGTGCAAAAGAGCAGAACGAGGCGCGCCAGGATATGACCCGGCTGCTGCTGCAGCATTACGGCTCGGTTGATTTCATCAACCAGAAGTATCTGCTCGACAAGAACAACCGGATCATGGATACCCAGGCGTTCGCGCAACTAACGCGCGGTGTCATGCGTCTGGTCAAGCAGGCCCCTGACCGCAATGGCCGGCCCTACTGGGGCAGTTACGACAACGGCGTCGGACAACAAAACCTTGGGATGGTGCGTGCCATCATCGGCAAGAGCAACAATCGGCGAATCGGCAATCTGGTCCTGGTCATTCGCCCCGAGCATTTCTCGACCATCTTCAATGACGTCGCCTTGGGGAGCGGAACAGAGATCTACGTTCTCGACGCCAGCAACAACAAACTGGTTGTCCGCACCGACGGCATATCCACGAACACCGACGGGACGGCCGAGCCTGACCTGATCAAACGCATCGCGAACAACGCGCTAAATGGGGAGCCGAGTGGCTTCGTCGACTTCGAGGGCAAGCGCGAGGAGCGCTACCTTGCCGCGTACACAGGAATTCCCGGCACGACATGGCTCGTGGTCAGCACAGTCCCTGAAAAGAAGCTGACGGCAGAGGCACAGTCCGTGCGCAATCAGATCGTACTGGTTGGCATTTCGGGTTTCCTGCTTTCGATCTTCCTGGCCTACTTCATTTCCCACAGCATTTCCGCACCACTCAGAGAGCTGGTGCGAAGGATGCACGACACCGGCAACGATGCGGGCGCCGAGGCGCCGGCGCCGGCGCGCACCGATGCCCGCGGCAAGGATGAACTAGGCCGGCTCGCGCAGCGTTTTGAAAGAATGAGCGGGGCCATCAAGCAGAAGATCCAGAAGATCAACGAGATCAACGCCTCCCTGGAACAGACCGTCGACGAGCGAACCGCGGAACTCGTCAGCAGGGAGCAGGAGTCGCGAACGTTGATTGAGAACTCTCCGGACACCATTACCCGCTACGATCGAGACCTTCGCCGCACTTACGCCAATCCCGCCTTCTGCAACTCGGCAGGCTGCAGCCTCGCCGAAGCGCTCGGCAAGCGGCCCTCGGAAGTCCCCGGCGGCGCCAATGCGCTGATCTACGAAGAGAAGATCAGCGAAGCCATTTCAAGCGGGAAAAGTGGGCAATTCGAGCTGAGATGGCGCAACAGGGATGGACAGGAGCATTGCACCCATATCCGCCTGACGCCAGAGATTGACCGGTCCGGCACGGTGAACTCGGTGCTGGCCGTGGGCCGTGATCTATCGGACCGGATGGCATTCGAGGCGACAATCTGGAAACAGGCCAATTTCGATGCGCTGACCCATCTCCCGAACCGCCAGATGTTTCACAGCCGTCTGGAGCACGAAGCCAGCATAGCGCATCGCTCCGGGCAGCATATGGCCTTGATGCTGATTGACCTGGATCGCTTCAAAGAAGTCAATGACTCCTTGGGGCACGACACAGGAGACATCCTGCTGATCGAGGCGGCCAGGCGCATCATTTCGTGCGTGCGCGAATCGGACATCGTCGCTCGCCTTGGCGGCGACGAGTTCACCGTCATTCTGCCCAACACGGACGATACCGAAAGCGTTGAACGGATCGCAACGGCCATCATCCGCAAGCTGGCCGAGCCGTTCGCGCTCGGCGCGGATGAGGCGTTCATCTCCGCCAGTGTTGGCGTCACGCTTTACCCCGACGACACCAGCGAACTGGATATTCTCTTCAAGAATGCCGACCAGGCCATGTATGCGGCCAAGAACGCCGGGCGCAACCGCTTCAGCTACTTCACGCCCGACTTGCGCGTCGTCGCAGAAAAGCGCCTGCGTCTCACCAGCGATCTACGTGCCGCCCTGCCTGGCGGACAGTTCCAGCTCTACTACCAGCCCATCGTAGACCTGGCCACCGGGGAAATCCGCAAAGCCGAGGCACTGATCCGCTGGTTGCACCCCGAACGCGGCACCATCAGTCCGCTGGACTTCATTCCACTGGCCGAGGACACGGGGCTCATCGTTCCGATCGGGGATTGGGTGTTCAAGCAGGCCGTGCACCAGGCCCGCCAATGGCGCGGCCGATTCCATCCGTCGTTCCAGATCAGCGTCAACATGTCGCCGATGCAGATTCGGCTAGACGGCCAGGTTTGTACGCGATGGTCCGACTATCTCATGCGCGAAGGGATGCCGGGGCAGAGCGTTGTGGTTGAAATCACCGAGGGCCTGTTACTGGATGCCGAATTGAACGAGAAGCTGTTGACCTTCCGTGACGCGGGAATCGGCATCTCGATCGACGACTTCGGCACCGGCTACTCGTCCCTGGCCTATCTCAAGCGCTTTGACATCGACTACCTCAAGATCGACCGCTCATTCGTGCAGAACCTCGGCTCTGACGGCGACAATCAGGCGCTTTGCGAAGCCATGGTCATGCTGGCGCACAAACTGGGATTGAAGGTCATTGCCGAGGGGGTGGAGACGACAGAGCAACGCGATTTTCTCAGCGCCGTGGGTTGTGATTTTGCCCAGGGCTTTTTGTATTCCCGGCCGGTTCCGCCTGATCAGTTTGAAGGCTTGGTCTGGCCGGATATCGAGAAAAGGCCGGGTAGCCAGGACCGCGCCACGCTTTAGTGGCTGAAGGAGCCGGCCCGCCCGAACATGCAACATCTGGGTTTCGCCTTCACCCTGTAGCGGCAGCGCTAACTCAATCCGAGAACCGGAGAAATTCGGGCGGCCCCTCCTAAGTAGGGGTGCAAGCCCGCGTGGTGCTGCCGATAGGATAGTGTTCCGCAGGCATGTTCTAGCTGGCGAATACGCTCTTCTATCTGGATAGCTGGTCAATTATTGCTCTGTTCACCACGCTGGCCGTTCACTTGCCGAACAGGAACTTTGCCGTACGAGGGGTAGGCGAGGACCCTCGCAATATCTGGACTCGGGAGTTTTCGAACGGGATGGTAACGTTTGAGGCAGGTCCCTTTAACGAATAGGCGATTCGCCTCCGCGATCCGGAATTTACTTCACAAGCAACTCGCCAACACCATGAAATCCTATCTTGGATCTGCCATCCGCCTGCTTTCCGTAATGATGGCTTTGGTCCTGTCTGCCTGTTTACCTACAGAGTCCGCCCCGAATACGGTGTCGTTCAAAATCGCCGAGATCTCCAGCAGAACGGTTGGGGACCTTCAGGAAAAAACCTGGATGGCTACCCATGAGTCGTGGGGTTCCACTGCCAAGTTCCTGATCTCCATACAGATGACACAACCCAATCGCGACACGAATATGCCGTTTTCCTTCTCGAAAGGCAGCATCGCTGGCGTGGAAGGCTCTGACTCCCGCGTATTGGTCCAGCGGCTCTCTGCGGCACTAATGGCCAGGGAGCCGAAGCCCATGACTGATAAAGTCAAGTTGCTTCCTTTCGGCGTGGCAATTCTGGGGACCGGGTTAAGCAGGACGGATGGCAACGTGCAGGTGACCATCGGCGCATCGCCGGGCAAGCCTGCGGGTAACCAGATAGCCGGCACGTTTTCGAGTACGCCTGCTGGAAATTGGATCGCGACGAAGATGTTTCTACGGGGCGGCGAGGGTGAAGTCTTCCTGAACCTGGACCCGGTGGGTGGCGTAGGAGAGTTCTCCATCAAGGATCCGGACTACGGCGATATCGTGATCGAAGAACTCTCTCGCGTGCTATGACGGCCCGTGCTTGCGTAGGACGGTCCATCGCATACGCCCCATAGGGTCGCATTCTTCCGGAGATGACGGCAGTGCCGCGGACTAGCACTGAAGAGCAACACATGCCAGTGAGTTCAAGACTGCCCGTCGGCTCAACGGTGATTGGGCCAACAACCATGCCGCCAAATGCTTGCGCATCGGTGACTAGGTCTCTGGGCCCAAGAAGCCATCTTCAATTGATGGCTGCCTTGGCCGAGGAACGGCCATTCAGCAAGCCGCGACAAACTGCCGTTCGCGACCCAAAGCGGAAGTTCGGTATCTTCAGGATCAGACGTTCAATGAACTCGCCTGCCGGCGCAATGACTTACGTATGTCCGGTCAGTGATGGGCTGGGCCGCTGGCCGGCATGGTTATGGGCGCTCTGAGCGCGGTACTGTGGTTCGGATAGGCATTCCGACTCAAGACCGCGCAGGCAAAAGCCCGAGTTCCATCAATTTGATATCGGATTCACCCACGACCTTCACGTGCTGGACGTTCTTCTCGTCCATGATGTCGGCACAGGAAACGATGATGGTTCCTTGGGATCGCGTGGGTCGTAGCTCAGCAAGGTCCGGGAAGTCGGCCGTTGGCAATGGATGAGGGCAGTAGCCGATCCAACCGACTGTCTGCCGGTCCTGAAAGGTCCGCTGCTTGCGCAAGTATTCACTGGGGGCGGCCACGCCCCAGTAAATCTCCGGCCAGAGATCGGTAGCCGTGGCCATCAATTCGACAATGCCCTGTCGAGGATCTTGTAAACAACGAATCAATGTCCCTGCTTCGGAAAATTCGATGCCCGCTGGCAGCGAACCACCACTTCTTGCGTGGTAGGTGATCGAAAGTCCGCCTTTGAGCGGATCGGACACACCATTCCAAAGAACAAAACTCATGTCATTGACATCGGAATCCGAGTCTTTCCAGGACGCTATCTCACGCAGGAGGCTGCTCCGGTCCAGAAGAACATTGTGCGTCAGACCTTCATCTTTCCCATCTGCACATAAAAACCAGTTCTTGAGAATGGGGTCGATCTGGCCTATTGCTTTGAGAAAGGCAAGACTTCTGTCGATTTGTACTTGTTCAGGAACGCGAGAAATCTTTTGTTTATCAAAGCTCAATTTGAAATTAAAACGTTTGAATGTGTCCATGAGCACTCCACTCGGCCTCAGGCCAATAAGTCTGGGTTCTGCTTGTAGTCTGCGCTGTGCGAAGGTGTCAAGGCCCGCGCCGAGGATGACATACTGACTAACCCCGGGGGCGGCCTGCTCCGCGACCAGATCCTCAATGAAGTGAGCATGAGCCACGATTGAAGCGCGAAAGGGACGCGTGAACTGCGGGTCCATATCCCCGCGGCTGCGCCAGCCCTCGTCCGGGGCCAGCAGCTTAAGGCCGATTTGGTCTTCCAGCACATGCGGCAGGGGGGCGGCCTCGACATGCAGTGCGCGCCACAAGGCGACGCGCGCGGCTGTGTGCCCTTTAGCGATTGACTGAGAACGCTTCGGTAGTCGACGCGGTCGTGGGGAAGGCTCGGATAGTTCGCGGCAGAACGACGCTGCCAACCTCATCCGTGCGTTGACGACTAGATAAGCCGTGAGTGCCCGGCCCATGCAATGTGGGTCGTGGCAGCGCCAACTCAATCCGCCCCGCCAAGCAAAAAACGAACGGCATCGCGCCACCAGCCTCCGTTCACCCGCTCAAACCAATCGTTGTGCTCGGCACCAGGCACCACACGCAACTGCCGGGGCGCTGTCAGCCCGTCATGCAACGCCACGCCAAAGCGCGCCGGGACGATGCTGTCGCGCTGCGCAACCACCACCACAACCGGCCGGTCGAACCGCGCCAGGTTGGCCGCGCTGTCATAGCGATCTCGCAGCAGCCACGACACCGGCAGCCAGGGATAGTGGTAGCCGGCAACATGCCGCAGCGTGTCCCACGGCGTGATCAGCATCAGGCCAGCCGTCTTGTCCCGCTGGCGCGCTGCGGCCGCGGCAGCAACGCCGGCCCCCAGCGATTCGCCGATCACCAGCAGCGGGGCGCCGTATTGCCGATAGGCCTGCGCGATGATCTGCTCGGCATCGGCCACAAGGCTGACTTCGCTCAACAGCCCCGGCCGCGGCCCGTAGCCCGGGTACTCGGCAAGGATCACGCGCACGCCCTGCGGTGCCAGCGCTGCGGCGTATGCCCTACGGTGACCGGCATGTCCGGCATTGCCATGGAACACAATCGCGGTGGCACGCACTGGCCCGCTGGGCTCGGCCACCAAGCCCTTGAAATCTTGCGAAGACGGCCACGCCCTTAGCCCGCCAGCAACCAGCTCCGGCAACGCCGCCTTGGCAGGAAAATACAGAAACTGGTCTTGCAGCGCCGCAAGGGCAGGGGACGGCAGAAGACAGCCGAGCCATAGCGCAAGCCCGACGGTTTTCATCGCCATGCCCATCGGGGCATCGCGGTATCCTGGCATCCCCTCAGTCCACGCTGCTGCCATGCGCCTTATGGTGCGACGCCATCAGCTGCTGCTGGGCAGGCGGCACGGCTTCGTAGTGACTGAGCTGGATCGTGTAGTTGCCGTGGCCGCCTGTGATGCTGTTCAGGCGCGATTGGTAGTCGTTCAACTCCGACAGCGGCACTTGTCCCGCAACGAGCACGCTATTGCCTGCCGCGGTGCGCGTGCCACGCACCTGGCCCCGCTTGGCGGAGAGGTCACTGATGATGTCGCCCATCGCCGCCTCGGGCATCGTCACCTCGATATCCACGATCGGCTCCAGCACGCTCGGCCGCGCCTTGAGCACGGCCTCGATAAAGGCCTTGCGGCCTGCAGCCGCGAACGCCACCTCCTTCGAATCCACCGAATGGCTCTTGCCATCGAACACGGTGACGCGCACGTCCTGCATCGGAAAGCCCGCCAGCGGCCCGCACTCAAGCACCTGGCGGATGCCCTTTTCCACAGCGGGAATGAACTGGCCCGGAATCGCCCCCCCCTTGACCGCATCGACAAACTCGAAGCCCGTGCCGCGCGGCAGCGGCTCCACGCGCAGCTGCACCTCGCCGAACTGGCCGGCACCGCCCGTCTGCTTCTTGTGGCGATGATGCCCCTCGGCCTTGCCGCCGATGGTTTCGCGATAAGCGATCTTCGGCGGGCGCGTCACCACCTCCAGCTTGTACTGGCCGGTCAGGCGCTCCAGCGCGCAACGCAGCTGGAGCTCACCCAGGCCAAGGATCACCGTTTCATTGGTGCCCGCCGGATGCTCGATGCGCAGGCAAGGGTCTTCCGCGCCAAGCTTCTGCAGGACCTCCGACAAGCGCTGCTCGTTGCCGCGGCGCGACGGCTCGATCGCCAGGCCGTAGATCGGGGTAGGAAAGTCCAGCGGGGCCAGGTGGATGTTGCCGTCCTCGCTGGCATCATGCAGCACAGCATCAAAGGCAATCTCGTCGATCTTGGCCACGGCGCAGATATCGCCCGGCCCAGCCTGCGACACTTCAACGCGCTCCTTGCCCTGCAGCATCAGCAGATGCGCCACCTTGAACGGCTGGCGCGCATCGCCGATAAACAGCAGGCTGTCGCGCGTGACCGTGCCCTGGTGGATGCGGAACACAGCCATTTTGCCCAGATACGGGTCCATGGTGATCTTGAAGACATGCGCCAGCACATGCTTGTCCGGCACCGGCTCGGCGCGAATCGCTACCTGGCGCTCGCCCGCATCACGGTTAAACAACGGCGGATTGCCCTCCGCCGGGTTGGGCAGCAAGCGCACAAGCACATCGAGCAGCTCCGCGACACCAGCCCCGCTGGCCGCCGAGGTAAAGCAGATCGGCACCAGGTGGCCCTCGCGCAGCGCCCGCTCGAACGGCGCATGCAACTGCTCCGGCGCAATTTGCTCGCCCTGCTCCAGATACAGCTCCATCAGCTGCGGATCGATCTCCACCACCTGATCGACCAGCGCCTCGTGCGCCGACGCCACCGACAGAAAATCCGCCTCGCCAGCCGGGTTAAAGAAGCAATCCACCACCTCGCCGCCTCGCCCCGCCGGCAGGTTGATCGGCAAGCACTCCTTGCCGAACGCCTCCTGGATATCGGCCAGCAGCTTGGGCAGATCCACCTTCTCCTTGTCGATGCCGTTGACCACGATCATCCGGCACAGCTTGCGCGCCTGCGCCCACGCCATCATGCGCCGGGTCGTCATCTCGATGCCGGTCTGCGCGTTGATGACGATGGCGGCCGTCTCCACCGCCGCCAGGGCGCTCATCGACAGCCCGGAGAAATCGGGATAGCCGGGTGTGTCCAGCAGGTAGATGCGGGTGTCGCGATAGTGGAGGTGGGCCACCGCGGTGGTGAGCGAGTGGTGGTACTTGCGCTCCAGCGGATCAAAGTCGCAGACCGTGGTGCCGCGCTCCACGCTGCCGGGCATGTGCAGCGCACCTCCCTTGTGCAGCAGCGCCTCGACCAGGGAGGTCTTGCCGCACCCCGCGTGCCCCAGCAGGGCGACGGTACGAATTGCATCGGGACTATAAAGCATGGTCGCCCTCGTCCGGCAATGGCAGTGAGATCATTATTGGCGATATGGGGTGGGAACGCCATGTGGGGTGAATCCTGATCTGGGGCGGGGTGGCGACGAGGTACGTGGTGGGGATGCGGGGAAGGGGACTGTGAGCAGGCGCTTATTTTGTAGTGCGCTGCACAATGACTGTTTCGCTCCTGCAATTCACTTGGCGATGCTGTCGTCACGGGGTGGCTGCCGTTTCCGCTGCCAGCAGGTTTGCGTCGCGGGTGAGCCGCCAACGGCCGTCGGGGTCTTTGCGCAGGATGGTGAGGGTGTAGCCGGAGCGGTGCATCGGAGGGTTGCCGTCAGGCGGCGTGACGGTCATGCGGATATGGTTGCGGAGGTAGGCCCAGTTGCCTAGGACTTGGACTTCCTGGATGTCGTAGGTGCCGTCGAACTGGAGGTTCTTCATGCCTTCGGAGGCTGCGGCGAACTCTTTCTTGCCGAAGGGCGGCTGGCGGGGGGCCATGAAGATGACGTCGTCGGTCATTAGGTCCAGGACGGCGGGGAGGTCGCCGGATTTGGTGGCGGTGAACCATGTGTTGACTACGTCGCGGATGGCGCTTTCATCTTGGGTCATGTTGGGTTGATCCGGTAGGGGTTGGGCCTAAGGATGGCACGTAGGGGACGGCGGCGGCAATGAGACCAGCTCGTTCGGAGCGTTGTGGAGTGAAGACGTCAGCTGCCGCTATCGGCCATAACGCGTCGCTCGGTATTCCCTTGCCTAAGACGTTTGGACGACTGGCGTACCCACAAAGCCGCCTTCAACGGCGGCTACGCACTTCGCCTCGTGCGTCAGGTTATCGCAGCATGCTACGGGCCGCATCGCTTGGCATCCTGTGTTTCCCAACGCACGCACAAGCCGGCCGCCCCTTGTTATTCTGTATGAAGCTGTGATGAGAAGAAAATCCGAAATTTGAGGGCCACTTTCTTCCCCCATCTCGTTTGGCTGCACTGTGCGGCACGTGGAAACGCGTTCTATGAGACAACTAGCCAAAATCCTTCTGCTCCTTGCACTATTTCCTATGACGGCTCTCGCTGCGGGTAGCTCGGAAATCTCTGCAGAGAATCTGATTGCTCGCATCGCCAAAGAGGGGGGCCACAAGGTGCTCTGGGATCTGTGGGAACACGAGAAGGACTTTGGCCACGTGCTATCTGGTATTGAGTCCGGCGACACATCGTGGCTAAAGGTTGCAAGCGCTCTTCGACCATTTTCAGATGCCGGCGTATCCCTAGCCCTCGACTATGCCGTGGCGTTTGCCCTCCCAAAAGCACCAAATCGGGTCTTAGCTTTGGTCGGTCATGGATTTGATTTGGCGAACATCTGCACCTCGCCTTTTCTCGAGCCAGAACCTGGGGTCGCTAAAGCATATGAGCGGAAATCACTAGCAGCGCTGTCCAAGGTCAAGTCACCCGCACTCGCCCCAATTGCGACCGCTTGCTCCAAGCGGGTTCGTCTGCCGGTCGGATGAACCTGCCCGCTGGATAGCGCTATCCGCCTGGAGCAATCATTCTCCGGCCAACTCGGCCGGGCAAGCGGCGGTTGTACATCGGAGGCGGTCGTTACGGCGTCTCGAGCTCAAAAGGCGGCTCAGGGTCGCGAACCCCGCCGGATCGGACGCCTGCAACCGGCTAAGAAGATCTATGACGTAGTGATCTTGGAAGCAAGGGAGGGCATATGAGCAAGGAGAGTGCAGCGACAGCCGCTCTAATAAAGGGGAGCAAGCTTGTTGAAGACGCCTTCGGCTATTGGCCAAGCTTCCATGACGCTGAAATAATAGGTCTCTCAATAAATTTCTCGAAATCCTGTAATACTTATGGTTCCGACGTTATCCTTTTAATCCATCATTGGGGGCAGGATAACCCTACCTTCACAGGAAATGAGCCCGATTGCATTATTGAAATCCGGTGCAGAGGACCATTATATGCAAATATTGAGATTCAGGATTCTGGGGCAGGCGGATGGATATCTGAGATCCGTGTAACCGAGGACTCTAACGGGCGCCTGCTCTTCGACATAACTCCACTATCCGGACTCGATGTTAGGATTAATTGCGCGTCTGTAGAAGTTATCGGCATCACCCCGATTACAGAGCAGCGATCAAGTTAGAGGAGAGATTTGTAGATATCGGGCTGGAACGGCCACAACCCTTAGCGGCCGGTAGCGACTCCCCCGAACGGTCATTTGCGAGACTAAATGCTGCAGGCGGCACGATGGCCGACAAGCCGTCGCAACGACTACTCACCGTACGAAAATAGTTAGATCGGAGGAAGTTGCGATAACGAGCGATCTTCCGGACGCCGAGAATCCGCATGCACGAACTTCCGACTCGAGAGCAATCTTGTGAAAGCTGTCCGGCTTGCCGTACAAAGAGCCAAATAACCATGAGTCCGGCTCAAACAGGAGAATACTCGTTGCGGGCCAGTTTAACGTGACGATCTCAAGAGACCAACGGTCCTCGGTTGCCAGCGGTAGACCTCCGCCATATAGGCCTGCCATTCGGATGACCTTGCCGTCAAGCGGTCCAATTCCTTGTGCCTCGAGGTGAAGGTAGTCTCCAATCTGGTTTGCATCGTCACGGGCAACACGCTTTCCCACGCGGCAATCGAATACGCCTCGCCCCTGGCTCGACACAACGAGAAGATGTTCGGACTCTCTATCGAAGCCTACTGATTCAAGCCCCCCCACTGCAAATACACTTGCTTTTCGCCACGGCAGAGGAGGCTCCTTGATTTCGGCTTGGCAAATCTTGTCTTTCAGAGGGCGTAATTGGTCCATGACATACTGCTGGTCAGCGCCCATCGGCTGCGGGACGCTAGTTTTTCTGAAGCTTCAGAGCTAGCTTTGATCCGGTCAGAGAATACTCTAACGGCGGCTATTGGCCGAACTGAGCCACTGATCCGCACATCGGCGCAAGCCTAGCTCATCAATCAGAGTACCGCCGCAACATAGGCAATCAGGCCCGCTGCGGGGACAAAGAGCAGTTGCGCCAACAGAGTACCTGCCAGCCGACTTCCGACCAGACAAACCACGGCCTTCCTGAATTGCGACTGGGTAACCTTTCCCTCGACGACATCATCGGTCATCGCAGACATATATGGGTCGATGAACAGCGCCATCGCGATGGTCGCACCTCCATTGATGATCGACGACAACGTACTTGAGGTGACCCTCACGTTCGGATCGAGATAACCTGCGTATAACGACGCAAAAACCCCGACAGTCCACAGTGCGACAGCGATGATATTGAGGCAGATCACCGACGGTGCTATACCGTGCCCCCGGTGCGCAGCGACGATGTTCGCCTTCGCTGGCACCGTGGCCGCGTCTTTGATATAGCTGATGCCTCCCTTGAAGAATCCATGCAGGATTAGCTTTGGGATTGAGCGATGAACCTGAAAGTGGAGAACAGCCCTACTAAAGACACGCTGAAAGGTCGGGATGAGGAAGGCACCGAAGAGCGTCGCCAGTGCGGCGGCCATCAGTAACCATCTAAAATCCATCACCAAATTCCCGGCACTCTCCCCCATAAGGTTTGTCTCCACACGCTTGGCCAAAAATGGGCCGAGGAAGGAGTTGGAAGTACGGGAAATGAGCATCATCACGCTGAACAGCGCAAAGGAGACGGCGATGCGTCCTGTGCGAACACCTGCAATTCGGATGGAATAGGCCAACGTCCCGATCAGGTGGATCACAAAAGTGAGAAAGCAGATGAAGAAGAGCCGGAGATCCATCGGTATGGCCTTCCTTTTCTTGTCTGCGGGGGCAGGTTCGTTGCGAATCTAGGACTGCTGCGGCACTTTACCAGATGCCCTCCTACGGATTCAGTCCCTAAACAGACCTGCGCTTCCGATCTAACGGCCGTTCCTGGCCGGCAAGCGCCCTCCGTCGGTCGCTCCCCGGTCGGCTCTTCTGCCGACCCGAAGCGGTCGCACGGCTATTCCACAAACGGTCACTCAAAGTCCAATGCGATCTCTGCGGTGGCCTTGTACCAGCTCACGAAGTTTTCGAATTCGCCAGAGCATTCCCACCCTGGCGTTGCGAAGTCGTGAACGATCTGCACTCGTTCGCCCTTACCCGCCTCCCAACAGGCTATGTCATCGCTACCCATATCTCGGAAGAAGGGAACCAACTGCCTATCGGGGTATCGTTTGGCCAGTCCTTCTAGCCGAACGCGGAGCCATTTTCCCTCAAGTAGCTGCCACGGATCCAGATTGAGAATATTCAGTTCAACTGCCCGGACAAAGTGGCGCGGATACGCAAACCATGATGGTTGCTCAGTTTCATTAAGTAAATTGGGCTTCACGTATCCACTCACGATAGTTATTGAGAACTGCGTCGGTCGCTGTGGTGATTATTACCGATACAAGACGCGAGGGCGACCGCCCGCTTCTGGCCGATTCCGGAAGTACGCTAGTCGCAGTTCCCGCCGCGGTGGCGAACCTCCATGGCCAGACCAGACCGGCGCACCAAGCGCAGGCCACCTGATGTAGGGGGCTGCGTCGCAGTGCCGGGTCACCCCGCTGTACCGCGTCGAATTCGATTCAATTCGCTCAAATAAGACCCGGGTGCCTGCTTCAATTCTCCGCTTGCGTCGATGACCCCGATATGAGGGCCATCGATCGCGACTTGAAGATCACTCGGCACTGCGAAGAACTTGATCAAATCCGGTCTGTCGACGCCTAGCTGATATAGGGATGTCTTGAGAAACCGTGCTGGATCTTGTGCCCCCTCCGGATCATCCAGGTCTGACAGCCACCAGCCAGAATCCGTATCCTGGACGAGGCCGCGTGACAGAAGAACTCGGCGTGCGGTCTTGAAGTTGGCATGCACGACGACACTTTGAAGGAGTGAAGGGAAATCGGGGGCGACCAACGGCACAAGACTTTCGACCACGTCCTTTTGGGTGCGCAGATGCAACAGCGTTTCAGTCACCGAATCGACAAACTGTACGGGAACGACTTTCATGTCGGGCTCTTTGAGTCGCAGCTTCCCATCGCCAGCTTTCTCTATCCTGGTGATCATCCAGCCGATCTGCAGGGTCTCACCGTCTTGAAATATGCTGCCTCCTGAGACGTTGTTTTCCAGAAAACGTAGCAGCCAGTCGACGTCCTGCGAAACTGTGCGGCTGGAGAAGCGAATTTCGAATTCGGGATGACCAAAACGGTGGCATTGGGTAGTGGAGCGCACCACAGATTCAAGTTCAGTATTCGTTTGGAAGGAAAATGGTGATGGCCCTAGTTGGTCCCCTTTCCCTTCATAACTGTCAATAGCATTCGGCTTCTTGCCGAACCCAAAAATTCCCATATCTGCCCCCTATATCTACAGTTGATCAGTCGGAACTGTTCCTGGCCGCGAGGCGACGACTCCACCCCGTACCAGTGCGGCCGCTCCACTGATGTCAGTGTGTGCGCGATACGAGATATGCCAGCGCTATCGCCTGATCGGAAGTTGCCGGAAACTCATTTCTTGTTCCAGCCATGCGTCAAAGGCGTGTTCAAGATGGATGAAGTCTTTGTGGTACATCCGAACCCCTCGTTCGAAATAAAAGGTAGCGTAACCAGAATCTGTTTGGGTCAGCCAGTACCCTTCCGTCGCCGGCCCTGCCGTAACAAAGCAGTGGAGACCCCGGCGTCGCGCTTCCGCGACGACATCGGGGAATAAAGCAGTCCAGCACGCCGGCAAGCGATTCCACGCGCCGTCGCAGTATCGCTGAACGAGGTTCCACACGCCGCCAGACAATATCGCGTCAATTTGCTCCACTTCCGGAATTCTCACCCTCTTCTCCGCAGCACCGGCCCCCTCCGGCGAGGTGAGATTGTCAACGAATTAAGAGTTGGTGTCGAACGACCGCTTCTGGCCGAACTGAGCCACTGATCCGCGCACCAGCGCAAGCATGCTCATCGATCAGAGTATCGCCGCAACGTAGGAAAAAACCGGGCCGCCCAGTGCTCCCCCAAAAGCGCGTTGACCATCTTCTTACCATCCTGGATAAGGCATACTCCGTCCTGCATCACGATACCGCGCCGATATCGCGCTCGTATCCAGGCAAGGTACCCGCAGTGGGGTCTGTTCACATGCACGCAGCGTAACTATCTAATTCAAGTCACAGCTTGACCGTTGGCGTTCACCGATTCCGACGGACCTCAAACTTCCAATGAATCGCTTCCGCCTGATCCCAACGTTGGTGACCGCCCTGATTTTTGGAGCCTGGCAGCCCGCAGCGCAAGCCTCCAACGATGGCCAACTGTGTGATGGCCCCTTCGGTCTGGTCTTATGCGGCAGCCTGATGGCAGTGCAGGCACTGACCCCAAGAAGTGCCCGCGAGCTGATCCTTGACGCGGCCAGGCAGGGCGAGCTCGAACGACTGCAATGGCTGCTTCAGATGCACCCCGACGCTGCCAAGCCCTTCGACGTCCTGGCAAGCACGGTCTACTACTATCGGGACAGCAGTGGCGAACCTTCGATCCGGCCGCGGCAATTGGCCGTCATGGCCTACCTGGCCGACCGCACGCCGGACATCAACGAAGCGCACCCCAACACCTTGCTGCAAGAGTTGGCCGAGCGGCATTCTCTCTACAGGGACAAGCGGCTGGAGCTGGTGAAACTGCTGCTTGCGCACGGTGCATCCGCCAGGGCGGTGAACCTGACCAAATTCGTGAAGCAGAACATCTCCGCCGGGATCCCCCCACGCCCCGAAGACGTCGATGTGCTGCAACAACTGCTGGACAACGGCGCTGACCCCAATCTGCCCGACAAGGACGATACCGCCTACGGATTGCTGGTGCAGCGTGGCCAGTATCAGTTGGGAGAAACGATGCTGGCCCATGGCGCGTCGCCCGATGCATTGCCCGCGCCGGGACGGGCCGGTGTCTTGCTCCAGCTGGCGCGCAACTGCAAGCGGCAGGAGGATGCCCATCGAACCACGCAATTCCTTGAGCGCCAATGGAAGGAGTGTCAGCTAGCAAGCCAGGAGCAGGCGCGCTTTCTGGTGAGTCATGGTGCGGACATCCATGGCAGGGTAGCCCCTGGGCCGGGCTGTGCGACGCCCTATGACGAAGCGGTTCGCAACGGCAATCTGCCGCTGGCTGAGGCCCTGCAAGGCCTGGGCGGGCGGCCTTGCGACACACGCAAGCCCGGGTAAGGCGCTGGCGTGCCACAGAGCATGCAAGCCATGGCGTTCGCTTCCTGAATGGCCCACCTTGATGGCGCAGGTATCGCAAGGCGGCCCGCGCTTGACGCGGCATGCCCCGCCGCCGGATCATGCGGCAAGACGCGGCACGCGATAGTGCACCAGGGAAGTTGAAGTCTCAAGTGCGACCGGCCGCCCTTAGAACGTCTAACAAGATGACTTCCTGAGGTGCCGCCAGCAGAGGATGCAACAGGCAATTTTCAGGAAGGCTTCGTGAATGATGGCGAGGCGTTCGAAGCGAACGCGCAATCGCTTGAAGTTGTGCAGCGGACAACAAGCGGCAGATTGTCTAAAAAGACCCAGGCGGCTCAGACTTGCTCCATATCGAGCACGCGAAAGCGTCTGGACCGAGAACCCAGAAGGAACATAACGATGCGTCGCTCGTTCACTGCAGTCTCATTTTTACTAATTGGTCTCACTCTTCCTGTCATGGCGAAACCTGCCAAGGCACCGACAAAGTCTGTAGAGCGGGCGGCCGTGCCGGTTGTGGAGGTCCCGTATCCTGATCTAGCGCCGATCGCCAGAGCGATATTCCTACCGGATATCCAGGTGATGCTCCGAACGGTTGCCTGGGACCCGAAGAGCGTCCTGCCTTTGGACATGACTCATTGCGTGGCGGGTCTTTCCCCTGACGTCGCGAGTGGCATGATGGCCCCCAATCTGGCAAAGGTGCTGACGATTTCTGAAGCCGCGGCCACGTTGCAGTTCCTGGCCTCGCCGACTGGGAGAAAGTACATGGAGCGGCAGCGCCCGATCGAAAAAAAGAACGGAATATTCAACGTTTGGCCGACATTCTCGGCCGCCGAACTGGATGAGATCCGGGCGTTCGCGAACACGTCGGCTGGACGAAAGCTGACGGGAGATCTGCAGGCACTCCCCGGCGTATGGGACGGAATGATGTCGGTCCTGGAGCAGTCGCTTCTGCGCTGTGGCACCCAGGAGTTCTTCGCAAGCCCAGAGAGCGATGCGTTCCGAGCTCGCTTGCGTGTCATTCGCCAAGAGCGCGTTCCTCCCGCAAAGCAGGAGAGTGCCCAATTCGGCCGGGTCGACTCCATGGTGATTCCGAACGCGGCGAGCGTGGATTCTAGCGAGGTGGCCTGTACTGCGCCGCGTCCTACGTACCCGCGCCGTGCGTTGCCGCTGAGCGGAAAATCAGTTGTGCGGATGCTCATCGACGTGGATGGCGCTGTTATTAAGACGACCGTCACTGAGTCTTCCGGAGTGCCAGCCCTTGATGATGCTGCGGAAGTGGCGGTGAAAGGCATGCGTTGCAAGCCATATGTGGATGGGGGAAAGCCAATTAAGGTGACCGTCTCTCAGCCAATCACCTTCGAGGCCGATTGAACGGCTTGCGCGCCTGATCTAAGGCCGCCCTTGAGCGGACTTTGTTTTTGCAATCAGTCCACTTGGTCGTAAGGAGGTCGGTATACATTTGACCAACTTTTGCCTCATTTTCAACGCCTCTCACTGCTCGCGCAATCTGTAGTGTGTTGCATCGACCAGCTGAATCCGCAAAGTCCAACGGTCATTCGAAGGCAGACACGCCACTCGCCATGACTCTGGATGAACAGCGCCTCCGCGTGCAAGGTGAATCAGTTGTGACTTTCATCCATTCTGAGCGGCTTATCCACGCTTTTCGAGGCGGTGACCTCCGTGCACACCGAAAACGAGAAACGGCGGAAGAGTTCTCCACCCTATTGCAAATCGACCTCTTGGGATATCACTTTAGGGGCAGAATATCTATTCCGCTAGACAAACAAATTCGCGAAGGCCACAACCTTCCGTCAAGCACATCACGCTCGGATGGACGCGACAGATTTCATCGATTGAGCGACCGTAGTGGCGTCTTCCAATTTACAATCGCCATTCGAATCAGCTACATCGACTGGTAGTTGAGCGATCACGAACCCATCCGAATCCGGGCAATTTGATCGGCTCGCAACCGGTCGCTCCAGAAATGGCTCGTTGGTCGACCAGCGACACCGATGGTGGCATTGACAAACAACACGAAGAGGGAATTGGCGAGATGTGGGGCGCAGCGGAACCGAGAGATTTCGCCCAGATGCGTTTGCGGCTGGACTTTGGCCTGCGGCGCGCGATCATGGGCTTCAATGAATGGGCCGTGCCGGGCCTGGGCGGTGCGTCTTTCGTGCGCCAGCTCAGCTGGGCGTGCATGGGACTGCGTCTTGCGCAGGAGGTTGACACGCCGGCTACGCCCGCGCGCATCGCAGAGGCGCTGGAAGCGTTCGCGAGCTGGATCGTGGTGCGCCACGACCCGCAAGCAAAGTCGGAACGTCGCGTCCAGGGCAAGCGCAAATTCGCCGGCCGCACCAGCCTGTCGTTCAACGACGTTGTGAAGGGAGGCGCGTATGTCACCGTCCCGTTCCGCCGTTCCGCGACGCGGGCGCTGCCGGGGCTCAACCTGTGCGTCCGTGAGGAGGCGCGCTTTAGCGCGCTGGAGCTGACGCCTGCCGGCATCGAGCTCGCCGAGCTGGCCTTCGCAAGCGGGCGGGAACTGGACGGCGATGCGCGCCGCTGGCTGAAAGCTTGGATCGAGGAAGGCGACAAGGACACGAAGAAAGTGCAGCCAGCAATCAAGGCCGCCCTCAACCCATCGCTAGCCAGCGATGCGGAAAAGCGTCTCGTGTTGGCGCGCGTGCGCGGCGATGTACGTCGCGCAGATCTGGAGAGATTGCTGAGTAGCCACACCGACGCAACGCTCGCGACCAAAAGCGGCCGCGACAGTTTCCTTGCGAAGGTGCAGGACGCCGACCATGCCGCGCGACTCGCAACGTGTTTCGCGTTCGAGGACGTACGTGCAAGCGCCTTGCAGGCTGCGCAGGCGATGAGCAATGCGATCCGCAGTTCGGCGCAGGAGGTGCACTCGCTGGCGGAACGGCAGGATGTGGCCGAAGCCTTCGCCGCGCTGGGCCGTGACTGCGACGTGCTGCGAGCGGGCGCTGCCCAGGGGGCGCCGGTGGATGCAGCAGGCTTTTGTGCGGAGCAATCGGGCTCGCGCGGGTTGGAGGAGCGCGTCGCGTCGCTGGCTGGGCGTGCGCCGGTGGTGTTCTCCGTGATCGATGGGCGCGTCGATCAGGGGGTGGCCTACACTGGCAAGCCGCTGGTGGCCGACGACGCCTACGATCTTCAGGAAAGTGATATGCAGGAAGACACCTACGGCGTACCGCGCCCGCTGCTGCGTTTGCGACGGCTGCTCGTCGACGCGGGGGAGCAACCATGAGTGCCGTCAAGGACCGCAGCGACCTCGAAACGCTCTTCTTGCCGCCGCAGGGCGAGCATGGCACGCATCTGCTCCTCTGCGGACTAAGCAGCGATGCCGAAACCCTCGAGCGGGCGCTGACTGCGTTCACCAATGAAACTCCGGCGCAGCGCCGGGCCCGGGGCCTCGTACGCGGACTGCTGCTGATCGACGCATCGAACCGGCAGTCCCAGGCGCAGCCGGCTCCGGGCCTGCTGCAACTCGCGCCATGCCTAAAGGGGACATGGCGCAGCCGCACGACGCTGATGCACGCGAAAGTGGCACTCATGGGCTTCGGGCCATCGACGCTCGGGGCGCCGCGCCGCTGGCGTCTCGTCGTTTCCACCGGGAACTGGACCGCCGAGACCTGGGGACAGCAGGCGCAGATCGACCTGTTCTGGACGACGGAGTGGGACGTGCAAAGCAACGAGGCGGACGCGCCCCAGGCGCTGGCCGACGTCCATGCCGCCTTCCGATTTTTCGAGCGTTTGTTGCACAGCATCTACGGCAAGCACTACTCCAGCCTCGCCGACGATGCGCTCGTCACCGGATGGCTGGAAGTCTGGCGCGAGCGGTTGCAGGGGCACGGGGCCGCATCGCGTCTGACACCACAGTTCATTCATAGTCTGGACCGGTCGCTTTTCGATCAGGTCCAGACGCGCTTCCCGCAGAAAGGCGTCTCGACCTTGGTCGCCGGGTCGGGCTTCTTCGAACAAGCGAGCAAGTCGACTGCGGATTCGGCGCCCACGGTGCTGCAAAAGCTGGAAACGCTGGGCAATCCAGGCAAGCGTCTGATTGTATTCAATCCTGAGCGAGCCGGTGGCATCGCGGACTGGTTCGAGCAATTGCGCAAGACAAAGGTGGGCGAACGCGGGCTGAAGCAAGGCCGGGCCGGGCAATGGTGGCTATGCCTGCCGCGCGATCCGTTGGAGAAGAAGCCGAAGGTCGGCCGCAAGTTTCTGCACGCCAAATATATCGCCGGGCTCGATCGCGTTCGCGGCGAGGATGATGCCAGTGCGACGCTCGCCTTTCTGTATCTCGGTTCCGGCAACCTTTCGCACCGTGGCTTCCTCACACGGGCGAATCTCGAAGGCCGTGCTTCGAGTCCCGCGCGCATCGGCAATGTCGAAGCCGGCGTGATCCTGTCGCCCAAAGACCGCATCGCGCGCGTCTGGCAGCGGCTCGCGTGCGGCGCTTTGGCATCGGCGGCGGATCTGAAGAATACGGTCGAGGGCCAGGGCGAAGAGATGTTCGAGCCGCTCGATCCGCCGCCCGTGCTGCTTCTGCGTCAGATTGGCGAGTACCTGCATCTCGTTCGCAGCGAAGTGCCGCCGGCGACTCTGTGGCTGCAAGCGTCCGACGGCCGCTGGTTGCCGGTCAAACCGGACAAAGAGTCCGTGTGTTGGGGTGCTGTCTGTCCACCGTCGGTGCGTGTGACGAACGTGGACCCGGCATCGCAAGCCGCCGGAGCTGGCTGGGACGTGGCCGTGCTTTCCGCGAACGGACTGTTGTGCAGGCGCGCGATGCCGCAACTGGAAATGGCGAGCATCCTGCAGGCACTGCTCGTATTCCCCGCGCTCCCGCCGCACGATCACGAGGACGATGACCACGTCAGCCATGCCGTGGCACCCGACACGGCCGCGCGCGCCAGCTCGGCCCGCTACGCTTTGCGGACGCTTGCGATGATGGTCGAGACGATCGCGCAGCGCAGCGTGCTGACGACGCCCGAGGAATTTCCGTACTGGCTGGCGCAGCTGCGCGTATTGCTGCTGGAGCAGGCGGCCGCCGCGGAGCGGGAGGCGATCCGGGCACTCGGCGTCGACTTGTTCGACGCGTTGGACAAGCCGGGCTTCGTGCCGACGTGGCTCGCAGAGCAACCGGACCTGCTCGAGTTGCACGGGACTTTCCTTCAAGACCTGCGCGCGGCATGGTGCGTGCCTTCGAACGCGGAGGCCTTGTGCGCGTAAGCCAGGCAAATTGCAAAAAGAAGAGCACATTGGACTGGGCCAAGGTGCTGGAGCGGCTCGAACAGCTCGCCAGTTTCGAACATCTACCCGGCGGCAAAGCGTTGTGGCGGGCCAATCAACATGCTTCGTTGCGCTGGATGGCGCAGCGGCTCCGAGAGGAGCCGGGCGTGCTGGTCGCCGATGAAGTCGGGCTCGGCAAGACGCGTCTTGCCGTAGCGCTCGCGGTCTGCGTGGCGGCGAGCGGAGGCCGCGTTGCCGTGCTGATTCCGCCAGGACTGGCCTATCAATGGCAGAACGAGGAACTGCAAGGCTTCCTCGAGAATTTGGGCGAGCTGTCGCTGCCCTGGTTGCCGGACGTGCTCCCGCATCGCTTCCTGCGGACTTACGCGGATCTGTTCGCTGACGACAACGATGACAACGATGCCGACGACAGCCCGTATCCACTGGCCGACTCATTCCCGATTCTGTTCATCTCGCACGGATTCGGATTGCCGCCGGTGGGCAAGGTGGTGAACCAGGAGCTGTGGGCACTGCCTTACCTTGCCAGGAAAGCCGCGCGCTTTGACGCCTATGGCGCCGGGAAACTGGTGGTCAGCGCGATGCAGAAGCGCGCCGCGCGGTATATCGGCGAACGTGGCAGCGCCGGCTTGCGCCACCGACTAGGGGCGGCCACGCTCGGCAAGCCGGCGCCGGAAACCTTCAAGGACGAACAGCGCGCCGAGCTGTTTCAGAACACGATCGGCGAACTGCTGGGCGACTTCGATCTGCTCATCGTCGACGAGGCGCACAAGAGCCGCGCGGGCGCAGACCTCAGTCTCGCGGACAAGCAGGCGCAGGGCAAATTGCGCAGCCGGCTGACCAAGCTGATCGACCGCATCCTGATGCCGGACTCGCGGGCAAAAACGTCGAAGCGAGTCGCGCTCACAGCCACGCCCATGGAACTCGGTGTCGATCAATGGAAGGCGATCTTCAGCCGGCTCGGCCTGGACTCGGATCGGATCGAGAGCCTTGGCGAGGTCGTAGAACGCTACGCCGACGCGGTCGATGAGCTGCGCTCGGGGTCGCAGGAGGAGATCGTCGAACTCAAAGAGGCCGCTGGCGAATTTCAGCGGAAGTTGCGAGACATTGTCACGCGGCGCCTGTGGCGCGATCATCCGTTGGTCAAGCGTTATTCGGAATTGCCCGGCGTGCCGAACAGCGCGCATCCTCATCGCGAATACATCACACACTCGCTTGCACCGGCCTGTTTGCAACCGGACGAGCGCCGCAAGCTCGCGTTGTCCGAGGCGTTGGCCGCGGCGGCACGGGGTGCGAGCGTCGGACACGAACTGAAGACGGCGGGCATTCGCTTTTCGCAGGCCCTGCCTCAGCTCCCGGAGGCCGTTCGGGACGCGGGTGGCGACAAGAACAGGCTGCACGAAGGTAGTGAGGCGGTCGCGGTCGTGGCGCCCGTCGCGGACCCTGCTATGCAAGCGCGATTGCAGCGCTGCGAATACTGGCGCGCGGTCGCCGAGCGGGAGGATAGCGAGCAGCTCGGCGAGGTCGGTGCCGATCCGCGTTACGCATTGCAATGGCATCCGCGCGTGCGGGAGACCGTGCGGTTGATCGAGAAGCTTGCGGTCGGTCGCGAGGGCGAGAAAGTGCTGGTTTTCGGCGAATACTTGGCCTCCCTGCATGCGCTGAACCGCAGCCTGAACATTCGCCACTACCTGCGGCATGTTCGCGACGAGAAACCGATCCCGTTGCCGCTCGGCGTGCGGGTCGCCGATCCCGACATGCAGCGCTGGCGTCTCGATCCGGAGTTCGGTCTCTCCGCAATGAGCGCCCAGCAATTCGCGGAGAAGGCCGCGGGGTTCACGGTCCAGTACGAGCGGGAGCGCGAGCAGTTGCGTGACGTGTGCAGTCGCGTGCTGGAAGAGGCCGGACTCGTTCCCAAGCTCTCCGTGGAGCTGCTTGGTGTGCTGACCACGTGGCTGGTCCAGCAACTCTGTGTCGAGGACCAGTTGTGGGCCGTCGACGCGCCTGACGAGCGGGATTCCGTGCGCGCGGAAGCTCGCAACCGCCTCGCGAGCCTGCGCGATCCCGATCCGCCCGAAGACGGCGACGAGCAGAAAGCCAGTCGAGAAGTCCTGAGCTGGAACAGGATTGTCGACCAGATCAAGGACGAGTTGCAGCGCAACGAAGGCGGCGACTATGTCTTTCGCATGAGCCCGTTCGCGCAGCTGATGATCGGCGATACCAAACCGGCCACGCGTCGTGCGCGGCAAGGCACGTTCAATCATCCGAGCCTCAATCCGCGAGTGCTGCTGGGCCAGGCCGACGTGATGAGCGAAGGGCTGAACCTCCATCGCGCATGCCGAACGGTGGTCCTGTTCCATCTGGACTGGAACCCGGGGCGGATCGAACAACAGATCGGACGCGTGGACCGGCAGAACAGCGCATGGATGAACGCATGCGAAGACGCGCTGCAAAATCGCGTGACGCCGCCGAAGCTCGAGGTGTATACGCTCGCGGTCCAGGGCACCTACGACGACCTGCGTTCGTCAGTGGTCCAGGAGCGGATCCACTTGTTGCGCGCGCAGCTTTTTGGCGAAGTGCTTCCTCCAGAGCGGCTTGCGCAGTTGCCACCAGAGGCTCAAGAGCAGATCTCGGACATCCGCATCGACTTTCGGCCGAAGCTCTGACCCATAGTATGCAGGGCTGCGCGGCGCGCCTCGCGCCGGCCTGTTGCGATCGCGAGGCAGCCGGTAAGCTTAGGGATCCCGATTATCAGCGGGAGTCATACCCGAGTTCTTCGCGAAGATAGCGATTAATGCCGGCGAAGGTAGGCTTACGACAACGTACGGCACTGCTGCGCTACTCGCGAGCCGGACGAGGGTGGTCGCCGCGTCACGACCTTGAGGCACTGCTGCGAGAAGCCGCGGGAGAAATTGCGGCAAACTTTCCAAGTCAGACTGCCAGATCGAATGGTGAACTCATAGTAGTCTGCGGTTCCATCGAATGGATGCTTTTGAGAATGCCGACCGGTTGAATCCGCAACCCTTCTGAGTCATTTGGATGTGCACGGTCGAAGGGCCGAATTGGCACCGATAAGCGTCATCTAGCTAGAAGGGTCGATGACCACGCGCTGGTGAACTCATTTCCACCCTTCGAGCCGGAACGACTCCGAATAAAGTTCTGTGGCAAAACGGTCAACAGTCACACCTGTGGAGGCTCAGGTCGCGACTGTGCCCGCCGAATGGCACGCGCCTGGCCCTCTGCTTGGAGGGGAGTTGCATAGCAGCAGGTGAGTCGCCACTGAACTATGGGGGGCTTTTTGCTGTCGGTAGAATTAATGCTGCTTTCGGGGGGTGACAGACTGGCTCGGAAAGTGAAAGAATGCCATATTTTAGCTTCCTCTCAGCGGCTAGGATTATTCCGCCCTGATGGCTGTCGGATAATCGCCTGACAAGGGCTGGCATCTGAAGTGGGTGGGYGAGATTGGCGCGCGYGGCGTCGTGGTCGCTAGTGATATCATTTTTTTGTGAGCCGCTTTTTTGTCGTTGCTGAGAAAGCGAGTATTTTGAGGCTTTTTCGAAATTTGCTTGCTGATAGCGGGTTAATCGGAATAAGTATATTATGCTGAAAAAATTAAAACTGAAAAATTTCAAATCAATTTCGGTGGAAACCTCGGTGGACTTCACGCCGCTGACGGTGTTTGCTGGATCCAACAGTTCCGGAAAGAGTACTCTTATACAAAGTGTATTGCTGCTTGCACAAACATTAAAAAGTTCTGTGTATAGGCACTCTGTCGTATTGAACGGGTCCATTGTCAGATTGGGAACTTTTCAGGATATTCTATCAAGTAATGCCAAAGAGCAGGTTATTACAATCGGCTTTGAGATTTCGCCGCAGACTCTTTTGGGYGGAAATTATTCCGGTGTCCGTGGGGTCTACTATTCGGAAGAGCAAATTCGATCCGTCTCTCGGATTGGGTTCGATATGAGTTTCTCGGGAGGGGATTCTGAGAGCACGGGTCTCGCGCAGTTGCAGCCGGAACTGGAGCGCGTTCAACTGCAGAGCGTTGCGCGATCTGAGGGAGGGGAGGGGCTGAGATCTACAATGTCGCTCCGGCGGAGGAGATCTGACATGGAGGATTTCTTTAGGCGGGAGCGTATCGAAACCGCAAGCGTGACGCCAGTTGAAAAGAAGGCATTTTCATTTGAAGTCGATCACCCCACCACATATCGACCGAGATACAGCCGACCAATTGTCCAAAATCCGTACACATTAGGCGTGCATCTTCAGCATTTTCTACCTCGATGGATGTGTTTCACATACGATGTTATGGAGGAGGAGTGTAATGCAGTAGAAAATGTGCTGTCCGGGACGGCGTCGGCTTTTTATGATCGAAATGGAGAGGGGTGGGAGTCGTTGGTCGGAAATGACGAGGCGTGTGGAATCTTTTTGCGCGAAGTTAAGGGCCAAATAGATAGCCAAGTTAATAATAAGGTTGTTTCTCCGCCAATAAATCGGCTGATTCAAAAATATAAAGAGCAAATAGAGCAGGCAACACCGGATGGATGCCGTGCTCTACTCGCACAGTTGCCGCAAAATATGCGGCAAGGTCTCCAAGAACGATTTTCGAATAATTCTGTGAAACTCGCCATTCGATCTGCTATAAGGCGGGGTAGGAAAGATGAGCGAAAAATCGGTGGTGGTGGGTTGCCTGAACCGATTGATTTTGCCACCAATTATGTGAACACTTTTTTTTCGGAGCAGATCTCATACCTAGGTCCTCTTCGGGATGAGCCAAAGCCAATCTATCCTTACGGAGGTACGACCGACTCGGTAGATGTTGGTATAAAAGGAGAGTTTACTGCGGCCGTACTGGATTTGCACAAGGATACAGAAGTACTATACATCCCACCCAGCGCCGTAAAGAATTCACCAAGCTCGGCAGATGCGATAGTTAGGACGCTTTCCGAGGCAGTATTAGATTGGCTGCAGTACATGGGCATTGCGAGTGCGCTCCAAACACGAGATCAAGGCAAACTTGGACACGAGTTGCGCATTTCAACAGCTTCCAATGCAAAGACTCTGCATGATCTAACACACGTGGGCGTTGGTGTAAGTCAGGTATTGCCAATTCTGGTCCAGGCGCTTTTGGTTAATCCTGGCGCATGTTTGATCTTTGAGCAGCCAGAGTTGCATTTGCATCCCAAGGTGCAAACTAAATTGGCAGATTTTTTTACGTCGGTTGCGGTGCTTGGAAAACAATGCATCATTGAAACTCATAGTGAGTACCTAATCAATGAATTACGCTATCTCGCTGCAGTTTCGGATGATGATGGTATCGCAGAGATGTCTACCGTATATTTTGTTAACAAAGAAAACGATACTTCCGTATATGAGTCGCTGCGATTCAATGAATTTGGGGTAATTGCCAACTGGCCGCCCGGATTTTTTGATGAGAGCGAGGAAATCGCAGCTGAAACGATCAAGGCTGCAATGCTAAAGCGGGCAAAGAAAAAGAAATAATAATCGCTATTGGATAATTATATGGCTTTGAATATTTATATCGATATATCTTCGTTGGCGTGTCCAATGGCTATATTGGAAGGGACGGAAAAATCGGAGGAGTTGGAGGGATATATTCATGACTTGATTTTCGTAAAAGATAATCTGAATTCTTCCCTTGTGCAGTTCTGGGGGGATGTAAATCTACCGGATCTGCTTGTCGAAAGCGGGTTGTACCCGCTGTTCTCTGATATAAAATATTTGTTGATCGAAACCGGATTGGATTCTGTGTATCATCCACGCGATGTAAATCGGGTCTTTGAATTATTGGTCAAAAAGATGCCTTTTTCGCAGCCCCTTATTAATTCCGATGTGACATTCGAGAATATTTCTATGGCACCCCGCATGGGAATCTCTTTTGACGATGATGTGAAGGATGCGCAAGATCGGGCAGTAGGATCTCTAGCATTTGCTCATAGTATCGGAGAAGTGACGGCGGGGAAAACGATACTATTTGCGGATATAGCCGAGCAGGGGTCAAATTCTGCAAAGGTTGAGGGAAGCGTAAGCACTGCAACGTGGCATCGTCGGCACAATGGCCCGGATGTCGAATATCCGTTTGACTTGGAAAGTGAGTTTCCCTATGTTCGAAGAATATCGAAATGGCACGAATCGTTGGATTGCTGTAATGAGGTCGAGCATTGCTACAATTCTGGCGCATTGGCCGAATTGCTCAGTATTGGCGTGGCCCAGAGATGCGCTCAAGGAGCTAAAGGACGAAGCTGGCGATTGGGGGGTGAACTATACAATAATTTCAACGCCCTATTTTTAAGGAATGACAGAACTGCGTCAAAGGCCTTCTTTGAATCGTGTTTGGACACCATTGCTATGGCAAATTTGCCCCAAACACATCAGTTGAGAAAGGGGATGGGAGGGAATAGCGGCGCACGAACTCAAGGTAACGCTGTCGCGTGGCGACGCGATATCGGACATGATTATCATTTACACTATTGGGAAATCGATGGGTTGTGCGAGATAAGTAATATTGTTATGCATAACGATTTTTCCATCTCGCGATGCAGTGTTGAGTAACGGTTCCCCCGAGCCATTTGCATTTCACGGCTTTACCGCGCCGAAAAACTACAAAGCAATCGCCGAGCATGGATACCCTTGAGATAGGGGGCGTTTTCAGGGGAAGCTCGGCTTCTGCCTCCCATTTAGACCCGCACGATTCACAACCGGTGACGGCGCGTACTCTTGCAGCTTGCGTGCGCCGGTTCCCGAGAGGTTCCTCACGGTCACGCAGCCCCTTGACACCAACATGGGCGTCTGAACTTATCCGGTGGACGGCGATGATCACGGTAGCCGAATATGTCCATGCGATCGCTCTCCTTCGTGAACTGGCGTCAAGGGAGAATCAGTCGCTCGCCCAATGGGAACTTCGCTGCTTTGCCCGGCCTCGCTGGATCGATCCGGGTCTTGGCGATCTGGACCGCACTACATTAACTGCGTGACCGACCGGAGGGCAACCGGGGCGTTAGCCGTTGCTCAGCTCGACCCGGTTGCGTCCATTGCGCCTAGCTATGACCAAAAATGCCGCGGGCCAAACCAACTATTAATATGTCACGTTGCAGTATGGCCCGTGCCAGAGCGTCGCAAGAACTGAGATGGGTAGCAATTCCACCGGCCAACGAATCGCCGAGTATCGCGCCGAGCCGTCGTCCGTCTTCGATCCGAACGGGCAGGCGCGGCTCACGTCGAACATCCTCTGTCCGTCGCTTCGCCAGTCAGATCAGGCTGCTTGCCAACTCTGAGCAAGCAATGCTCAGTCAGAATTCGGTGCAGATTCAGCAAGTGTCGGAGGCCGTGCCGCGAGTGGGTGCCCAGGTATCAAGGTACCGGTGCGAGTAGAGGTTCTGCTAAACCAGCGGGCTTCCACCCCCGGCATCAACGCCGGGCTTCCGCTGATCAGCGCACGAGGGTCCGTTGTCTGTTGCGGAGCCGACGTTCAAACGTCCGCGCGACGGCGGAGGCCAGCGGCTGTAGATGGCCGGGAAGCGACCGCGGCCCGCCGCTACCCAGTTGTCTTTTCTCGACCCGTTGCGGTCCTTTGAGGAACTCCGTTAAATGACCGGTCAGCAGCGTGTTGCCGCCAGTGATAACCAAAACCTCATCACCATTTCGGATGATTGCGGGCAGCTAGGCGCCAGCGCCCCGTCGTTTCCGGCGACTAGTGTCGAGGGTATCGCAGACCGTACCGGCTCATCGTGAGGTTTAGATATCCTGAATGCCGGCTGCACCGAGTCGGCGACGTGGGCTCAACGCCCGGCCGACCCTGCTTAAGACGGGTTTGGAAGAAGCTCGTCGGACTCACCCTCAACCGCCTTTGCTTCGTCGACCAATTCATCAAGTACTGTGAAGACCTGGACAGTGCCAAGTTCTTCTACGCTGCCCGCTGCATGGGTGGCCAATCGTGGAGGGGACCGTCTTGGCGCCTATATTTGTCGAGGATTTTCGTGAGGCCTGGTACCGAACTGCAAGTCGCGAAAAATGTTGGCAGGCCTGAGCGCAG
>NZ_JBFRDD010000050.1:0-63019 GCF_052113425.1 Cupriavidus sp. YAF13 | reverse complement strand
GGCGATCAGTGGCTGCCGGCGGCCACCGGCGGGCAGGCGCAGTCCTTCGATCCGGCCTTCCTCAACGCGATCAACACCTTGCAGCGCATGGCGGCGCACCTGCTGGCCCAGGGCGAGCCGCAGTACCGCTTCGAGTTCAAGCCGATCCCCACGCCGGGCCTGACCGACACGCTGCTGACGCTCGATGGGCAGACGCTGCACTACTACAACCAGCGCGAGACGTGGCAGGCGATGACGTGGCCGGGCAAGAACCAGCAGGACCCGGGCACCCGGCTGCAATGGCAGACCGAGCGCGCCGGCACCAGCAAGAGTTATGAGTTCGGCGGCCGCTGGGGCCTGGTGCGGATGCTGGAGCGGGCGCACATCGAGCCGGTGGATAGCGCGAACTACCAGTTGACGTGGCAGGCGAGGCCGGAAGCGTCGGATGCACAGGAAGCGCTAGAAGGGCCCGGCGCGCCGAAGGCCGCTGCAGAGAACCAGGCCGATGCGCACGGCCGGACCTTCGCCGAGGATCCCGACAGCCTGACCGCGCGCAGCGCCCAGGCGCCTGTTGCGGCGGACGTGATCTATCCCGTGCGTTACCTGATGCGCACCGAGGTCGGGCAGGGGCCGCTGGAGATGCTGGCGCTGCGGGGCTTTGTGCTGCCAACGCGGATCTTCGTGGGCCGGGAGCCGCAGGCCGCGGTCCGCGCCGTGCCTGGTCCGCGCAAGTAGCGCCGGCGAAGCCAGAGAGGGCAGCCGGGATGATGCATCGGCCGCACGGCCCAGGCTGGTGGCAGCCAAGACCTCAATTTGCCGTCAGGCTGGTCGATATCCAATGGGGGGAGTGGCGAAAAGGTCGCTACGCCTGACAAGCGCCCGGTCAGGGAACAAACCTGACGGAACACAGCCCGGCACAGGCGTTTGCCGGGCCGATCCATGGGCGCGCCGTTCGATAAGACACGATCCGGATTTCCGGCGGTATCTGTGAGGATGAAAGTGGGAGACACGGACGATATCTGCGCAAGACTGGCAGCCGCGCTCGATGGCGGCTTGCTCCGGCCGGCCTTCCAGCCATTGATCTGTTTCGAAACCGGCGCCATCGTCGGCTTCGAGGTGCTCGCCCGCTGGACGGATCCCGCAACGGGCCCGGTTTCCCCCGTCACCTTTATATCGATCGCGGAGTCGTGCGGGCTAATCGATCGCCTGACTTCCCATATCGTCCGCACGGCGTGCGGGGAGGCCGTGCGCTGGGGCCAGGGCTTTGTGCTGGCGTTCAACGTGTCTCCGGTGCAATTGCGTGACAAGGCGGTCGTCGCGCTGATCTCGGACGCTGTCACGCAGACGGGATTCCCGCTGGAGCGCGTTCAGATCGAAATCACGGAGGGCGCCATGGAGACCGATGTCGAGCTCGCGCGGGCCATCATCGACGATCTGAAGGCACTCGGCATCGGTATCGCGCTGGACGACTTTGGTACCGGCTATGCCAGCCTGACACGCCTGCATGCCCTGCCATTCGACGAGATCAAGATCGATGCCAGCTTTGTGCGCGGCATGCTTGATGATCAGGAGTGCCGCCGGATCGTGACGGCGATCGTGGGGCTGGGCCACAGCATCGGCATGCGTGTTGTCGCGGAAGGGGTGGAGCGCGAAGAGCATGCCACCATACTGCGCAAGCTGGGATGCGATGTCGGCCAGGGATGGCTGTGGGCACCGGCGCTGCAACCAGAGCGGATTCCCGCGCTTATCCAGCGGCTTGGCTTGCGCGCGCCGGATCCGCGGCTGTTGGATCGTTCGCCGTACCAGCGGCTGCATCAGCTGGAGGCGCTCTATGTCGGCGCGCCAGTCGGCCTGTGCTTCCTGGACACGCGCTTGCGGCACGTGCATGTCAACGGGCGCTATGCGGAAATGCTCGGCGCCCAGGTGGACGCCCTTGTCGGCGCCCAGCTCTGCGCGGCGAGCATGCCTGAGGCCGCGAGGTCGATCTGCTCGCTGGCGCATGCCGTGCTTGCCGCGCAGGCGTGCTCCCCGGTGGAGCGCGAGATTACCGCGAACGGCGAGGTCTACCTGGTGGTCGGCCAGTGCGTCAACGATGACATCGGGGACGTGATCGGCATCTCCCTCGTTGCCATCGGCATCTCGGCGCGCAAACGGGCCGAGCTAGCCTTGCGGGAAAGCGAGGAGCATTTCCGCTGCTCGGTCGAGCTGAGCCCCCATATTGCCTGGGCGGCGGACCCCGATGGCACGCTGTGCTATATCAGCCCGAACTTCCGCGACAGCGCCGGGTGCGCCATGCAGGACCGCATCGACGCCTGGCGTGCCACGGTCCATCCTGAGGACCAGTTGCGTATCCGGGCGGAGTGGCTTGCCTGGATCCCGAGTGGCCAGCCGTTCGCGACCCGGTTCCGTATCCAGTGGCCGGACGGCAGCTGGCGCCACATGCTGAGCCGTGCCCAGCCGCATGTCGGCGCGAGCGGCGCGATCGATCGCTGGTATGGCGTCATAAGCGATATCAGCGCGCAAGCCTRCATGAAGCGGCGGATCGCAGACCTGGAGGACCAGGTTCGCGCCCTGACGGCGCCTGCGGCGTAGCGCATAGCTAACGCTCGGGCCGGATGCCATTGCGGCTGGACCGCGATGCCGCGCGCATCGCGCGGTCGCGGACGCTTTTGCCGCGCTGCGCCCGCTGCTTCAGATCGGAAACTGCGTCGTCGACAGCACCTGCTTGAGCACCATGAACGAGCGTATCTGGCGGACCCCCGGCAGATACAGCAGTTGCTCCGCATGGAGGCGATTGAAGCTCTCGCTGTCTTTGGTGCGCAGCATCATGAAGTAGTCGAACTCGCCCGTCACCACGTGGCACTCCATGCAGCCAGAGACCTGCTGGGCGGCCTTCTCGAACTCGGAGAAGGATTCCGGCGTGGACCGGTCCAGCACCACGCCGATCATCACCAGCATCCCCGCGTCCAGCGCGGCCGGGTTCAGCAGCGCCACGATCCCGCGAATCAGCCCGAGTTCCTTGAGCCGCTCCACGCGCCGCAGGCAGGCTGGCGGGCTCAGGCTGACTTTGGCTGCCAGCGCCACATTCGAGATGGACGCGTCGCGCTGGAGTGCGCGCAGGATGGCTTTGTCGGTGCGATCCAATGCCTCGGAATGTGGCACAGGGTGCTCGGTTTTGGTGCGCAATTTTGTTTCGTCCATGGTTAATTATAAAAAACAAAAAATTAAAAATGAGCGCCTTGAATTTTTTATAGTGCATAAACGAATCGAAATTTGCAACCATGTTTCGTGCGTTTTTTTCTAGGATTGAGTCCGTCGCAGCATCAACGAAAGGTGGCTCCACATGCCAGTGTTCTTCGCCAGCCTTGATGCCTGGATCCCCGCTCTTAACCCGAGTCATCCAAGAAACCCAGGAGTTGCCAGCATGAATCTCAAACGCTTTCCCCGCCACCAGCTGACGTTCGGCCCCACGCCCATCCAGCCGCTGAAACGCCTGAGCGCGCATCTCGGCGGCAAGGTCGACCTCTATGCCAAGCGTGAGGACTGCAACAGCGGCCTGGCGTTCGGCGGCAACAAGACGCGCAAGCTCGAGTACATCATTCCGGACGCGCTCGCCCAGGGGTGCGACACGCTCGTCTCCATCGGCGGCATCCAGTCCAACCAGACGCGCCAGGTGGCTGCCGTGGCGGCGCATCTCGGCCTGAAGTGCGTGCTGGTGCAGGAGGACTGGGTGAATTACTCCGATGCCGTCTATGACCGCGTTGGCAATATCCAGATGTCTCGCATCATGGGCGCCGACGTGCGCCTGGTCAGCGATGGGTTCGAYATCGGSATCCGCAAGAGCTGGGAAGAGGCCATGGAGAGCGTGCGCCAGGCGGGCGGCAAGCCCTACCCGATCCCGGCGGGGTGCTCCGAGCATCCGCTGGGCGGCCTGGGCTTCGTTGGCTTTGCGGAAGAAGTGCGCGCGCAGGAAGCCGAGCTCGGCTTCCGGTTCGACTACGTCGTGGTCTGCTCGGTGACCGGCAGCACGCAGGCTGGCATGGTGGTCGGCTTCGCCGCCGATGGCCGCACCAACCGCGTGATCGGCATCGACGCATCGGCCAAGCCGGAGCAGACCCGGGCGCAGATCCTGCGCATTGCACGGAACACCGCGCATCTGGTCGACCTCGGCCGCGACATCACCGACGAGGACGTGGTGCTCGACACGCGCTACGGCGGGCCGGAGTATGGCTTGCCTTCCGAAGAGACGCTCGAAGCCATCCGCATGAGCGCCAAGCTCGAGGGCATGATGACCGACCCGGTCTACGAAGGGAAATCGATGCAGGGCATGATCGACCTGGTCCGCCGCGGCGAATTCCCGGAAGGCTCCAAGGTGCTTTACGCCCACCTGGGCGGCGCCCCGGCGCTGAGCGCCTATAGCTTCCTGTTCCGCAACGGCTGATCCCGCACGACGGCCGCAACCTGATGCCGGTGGTGCAACGCCGGTATCAGGGGGCGCTTGTCCGGCAAAGCCCCCGGTCTCGCTTTGCTACCCATTTTTTGCTCCCCGTTTGCCCCCGTCGCTCAATCACAGGAGTAGCGCATGAACGTCGTTTCACGAAGCGTTTCGATGGCGGTGAAGGCGCTGTCGCTGCTGGGCATCGCCATGTGCGCCGCGCATGCGCAGCCCCAGGGATATCCCGCCAGGCCGGTCGTGCTGGTTGTGCCGTTTCCGCCGGGCGGGGCGGTAGACATCATGGGACGATTGGTTGGCAAGAAGCTGGGCGACCGTCTCGGCCAGCCCGTGGTCATCGAGAACCGCGCGGGCGCCGGCACCATCGTTGGCGCCGGCTACGTGGCAAAGGCCGCGCCTGACGGCTATACGCTGTTCATCAGTTCCGGCTCGACCTTCACGGTCAACCCCGCCATCAACGCCAACCTGCCCTACGATCCGGTGAAGAGCTTCGAGCCCATCGGCCTGGTCGCGCGCGTGCCCCTGATCCTGCTGGCGAATCGCGATGTCCCGGTGGACAACCTCAAGCAGATGATGGCGGCGGTGAAGGCCGCGCCGGGCAAGTACGCCTATGGCTCGTTCGGCAATGGCACCACCGGCCACTTCGCGGGCGAGATGATCCTGGGCGCCACCGGCATGCAGCTCCAGCATATTCCCTACAAAGGCAGCGCCCCAGCCATTGCCGACCTGATCGGCGGGCAGATTCCGTTCTCGGTCGACACCATCGCGGCATCCCTGCCGCATATCAAGAGCGGCAAGATCAAGGTGATCGCAGTGGCAGGCGCCAGGCGCGCGACGCTGCTGCCGGAGGTGCCCACCGTCGCGGAATCCGGCTTCCCGGGCTTCGATGCGGATTCATGGGTGGCGATCGCGGCCCCGCGCGGCTTGCCGCCCGAGGTCAGGTCACGGCTCGAGAAGGCCCTGGCGCAGACCATGAAAGACCACGAGATCCAGGAAAAACTGGTGGCCAACGGCCTGGAACCCTCCTATGCAACGCCGGAACAGGTCAGCGCCATGATCGACAAGGACCTGCCGCGCATGCGGGCCATTGCCCAGAAGGCGGGCATCCAGGCAAATTGAGCCGGGCAGTTGCCGGCGGGAGAGTGTGAAGATGGCATCTCGTGACCGATTCGGTTCCATGCTGGCGAGCGATCCGATTGTGCAGACGGATCCGCAGGAGCTGCAGGAGTGGTGCGACGCGCTCGATGGCGTGTTGTCGGCCTGGGGCCCGGAGCAGGGCAGGGAGCGCGCCTGCGCCATCCTGGATGCGCTGCTGGCGCATGCAGGCAAGCATCGGTTGCCGTGGCGGCCAGCACAGGTAACGCCGTACCTGAACACCATCCCGGTCGAAGCGCAACCGGCCTATCCCGGCGACCTGGCGATGGAGCAGCGCCTGTCGGCAATCCTGCGCTGGAACGCGCTTGCCATGGTGGTGCGCGCCAACCAGGCGCATGGCGAGCTTGGCGGCCACATCGCGAGCTATGCCTCGGCGGCGGATTTGTTCGAGGTGGGCTACCAGCATTTCTTCCGCGGCCCGGATGCCGCGCAAGGCGGGGATCTCGTCTTTTTTCAACCCCATTCGGCGCCCGGCGTCTATGCGCGTGCCTTCCTGGAAGGCCGGCTGGACGAAGCATCGCTTTGCCACTACCGGCAAGAGATCGTTGCCGAAGGCAAAGGGATTCGCGGCCTGAGTTCTTACCCGCATCCCTACCTGATGCCGGACTTCTGGCAGTTTCCGACCGGCTCGATGGGCATCGGCCCGCTCAACGCTATCTACCAGGCGCGATTCATGCGCTACCTGGAAAACCGGGGCTTGAAAGCGACCAGCGAGCGCCGGGTCTGGGGCTTCTTCGGCGATGGCGAAATGGACGAGCCGGAGTCGATCGCAGCACTGACGCTAGCCGCCCGGGAAAAGCTGGACAACTGCACGTTCGTCATCAACTGCAATCTCCAGCGGCTGGACGGGCCGGTGCGCGGCAACGGGCGCATTGTCGATGAGCTCGAGGCCTTGTTCGCGGGGGCGGGGTGGCATGTCGTCAAGTGCTTGTGGGGGTCGGAGTGGGACGCGCTGCTGGCGCGTGACCACGATCACGCCATCAGCCGCGCGTTCGCGCAGACCGTGGACGGAGAATTCCAGACGCTCTCGGCCAACGATGGCGCGTTCAACCGCGAGAACTTCTTCAGCAAGACGCCGGCGCTGCGCGCGCTGGTGGCGCATCTCTCCAACGACGAGATCGACCGCCTGCGCCGGGGCGGGCACGACCCGGCGAAGATCTACGCGGCATTTGCCGAAGCCGCCAGGTGCAACGGGCGTCCCTGCGTGGTGCTGGCCAAGACCATGAAAGGCTACGGCATGGGCGCCATCGCGCAAGGCCGGATGACCACGCACCAGCAAAAGAAGCTCGGCCCGGAGGATCTGCTCGCGTTCAGGGACCGCTTCCAGTTGCCGCTGACCGACGACCAAGTGGCCCGCGCCGCGTTCTACCGCCCGGCGCAGGACAGCCCCGAGATTTGCTACCTGCAAGCCAGGCGCGCCGCCCTCGGCGGCTATCTTCCCGCGCGCCATCCCGGCGCCGGGCCGTTGCCGGTGCCCGGGCTGGACAAGACCGCCGCGTTCGCCCTGCATGCCGATGGCAAGGCCATGAGCTCCACCATGGCGCTGGTGCGGTACCTGGGCGCCTTGCTCAAGGATCCTGTGCTGGGCCCGCGGATCGTCCCGATCGTCGCCGACGAGGCGCGCACGTTCGGCATGGCGAACCTGTTCCGCCAGGTCGGCATCTACGCGCCGTTCGGCCAGCTTTACCAGCCGGAGGATTCGGCATCGATGCTGTCGTACCGGGAAGTCAAGGATGGCCAGATCCTGGAGGAGGGCATCACCGAGGCCGGCGCGCTGTCCTCGTGGACCGCGGCGGCCACCAGTTACTCCACGCACGGCACCACCATGCTGCCGTTCTATATCTACTACAGCATGTTCGGCTTCCAGCGCGTGGGCGACCTGATCTGGGCGGCGGCCGACCAGCGCGCACGCGGGTTCCTGATCGGCGCCACCTCGGGACGCACCACCCTGGGGGGCGAGGGCCTGCAGCACCAGGACGGCACGAGCCACCTGGCGGCTTCGACCATTCCCAATTGCCGCGCCTACGATCCGGCGTTCGCCGGGGAGCTGGCGGTCATCGTCGACCACGGCATGCGGCGCATGGTCAGCGAACAGGCCGACGAGTTCTACTACGTCACCGTGACCAATGAAAGCGTCGAGAATCCGAGCCTGCCGGCCGACGCGCACGAAGGCGTGGTGCGGGGCATGTACCTGCTGCGCAGCGGCGCGGCGTTCGAGCACCGCGTGCAGTTGTTTGGCAGCGGGGCCATCATGGGCGAAGTCCTGAAGGCGGCGCGCCAGCTCGAGCAGGTGCACGGCATTGCCGCCGATGTCTGGAGCGTGACCAGCTACATCGAGCTGGCGCGTGAAGGGGTGGCGCGCGAACGCCTGTGGCGCCATGGCGAGGTTGCGGCCATCGATAGCTGGTTCGGGCGGCAGCTCGGGGCGGGCAGCGGCCCGATTGTCGCGGCCACCGACTATGTGCGCGCGCTGCCGGAGCTGGTGCGTGCCTTCGTTCCGCCGGGGCGGCGCTACGTGACGCTGGGCACCGACGGCTTCGGACGCAGCGATTCGCGGGCTGCGCTGCGGCGCTATTTCGAGGTCGATGCCGCGGCCATCGTCCAGGCCAGCCTGGCGGCGATGGCGGAGATCGTGGCCGATGAGATGGCTTGCGAAAGAAAGCACCTTGCCGAGGTGATTTCCCTGGCGTCGATCTAGCTGGCGACCGGTTGCCGGCTCTCATGCCGGCAACCTTCTCGATCCTCATCAAGCCCCATCAAGCCGCATCAAGCCGCGGTCAGCTGGCGCAGTGCTTCCAGCAGCTTGACCGCGGGGCCAGGCAGGATGCCCTGGCGCCGCCGGAAGGCCGTCAGCGTACGCGTGCCGACCCCACCGGGAATGTCCAGAATGTCGATCACGCCGGCCTTGCGCTCGGCCTCGACCATCGGCTCGGCCATCCAGCTCAGAAAGCCGGATTGCGCGACCAGGCTCTTCAGCGCGGTCACCGAACGCGTCTCCACGACGATGTTCGGCAGGCCCAGCCCCTGCGCCGCGAACACCTGCCGCATGTGCTCGAACGGCCCGGTGCCCCGRGGCGGGATGGCCCATTGCTGGTCAAGGGTATCGGCCAGGGTCAGCGCCGGCTTGCGCCGCAGCGGGTGGCCCGGCGCCGCCACCACGTAGCTGCTGTCCTCCCATCGGCAGTCGGCAATGGCCTCGATCTCGTCGGTGTCCGGCGCGCAGATGCTGAGCGCCAGGTCGATCTCATGCCGGATCAGGCTTTGCGCCAGCCGGTCCCACACGCCCTCCGTAATCTCCACGCGCAGGTTCGGCCACGCCTTGGTGACCCGGCCAACCGCCAGCGGCAGCACCATGCTGGCGATGCTGCCCACCGCGCCCACCTTGATGGTGCCCTTGGCCAGGCCGCGCATGGCATCGATCTCCTCGCGCGCGTGCTCGGCCTCGCGCTGCAGCAGCGTGGCATGGGGGAGCAGGGCGCTGCCCACCGCGGTGAGCAGCATGCCCTTGGCGTGGCGCTCGAACAGCGGCGCGCCAAGCTCGTCCTCCAGCCGCTTGATGGTGCGGCTTAGTGCGGGCTGGGTCACGTGCAACGCGTCCGCCGCCCGGCCCAGGCTGCCGCTGGCGACGATGGTGGTGAAGGCCTTGAGCTGGCGCAGATCGAAAGTCATGCGCAAAAGTAATGCCTTTTGATCAAGAAGGCAATATTCAATTAAGGGTTGGGCTCGCATACTTTGCACACCAAGCACGCGCCGGCCTTGGGCCAGGCGTTCCACCAAATGCATCGACGGGAGAGATTTGCATGACCGGTAGCACGACAACCGTGGCGGGCGCCGCGCGCAACGCAAGCAGCACCGTGCGCGACGCCGTGATCGACCTGCTGCGCCAGCTTGGCATCACTTCGGTGTTCGCCAATCCCGGTTCGACCGAGTTGCCGATGTTCCGGGATTTCCCCGCCGACTTCCGCTACGTGCTCGGGCTGCAGGAGGCGGTGGTGGTGGGCATGGCCGATGGCTTTGCGCAGGCCAGCCGCAATGCGTCGCTGGTCAACCTGCATTCGGCGGCTGGCGTCGGCAACGCCATGGGCAACATCTTTACCGCGTTCAAGAACCGCACGCCGATGATCATCACGGCGGGCCAGCAGGCGCGCTCGATCCTGCCGTTCGATCCCTTCCTGTCGTCTGCCCAGGCCACCGAGCTGGCCAAGCCCTACGTCAAGTGGAGCATCGAGCCGGCGCGCGCCGCGGATGTGCCGCTGGCCATCGCACGTGCCTATTACGTGGCGATGCAGGAGCCGCGCGGCCCCGTGCTGGTCTCGATCCCGGTGGACGACTGGGACCAGCCGGCCGAACGGGTGGCTGCGCGCGCCGTCAGCACCGAGGTGCGGCCCGATCCGGTGGCGATTGCGCGCGTTGGCGCCGCGCTGGATGCCTGTGAGCGGCCCGCCTTCGTCATCGGCGGCGCGGTCGATCGCGCCGGCGCATGGGACGAAGTGGTGCGCCTGGCCGAGGCGCACAACGCGCGTGTCTATGTGGCGCCAATGTCCGGTCGCTGCGGCTTTCCGGAGGACCATCGCCTGTTCGCCGGTTTCCTGCCCGCCATGCGCGAGAAGATCGTCGGCCTGCTGGGCGGGCACGACCTGATCCTGGTGCTGGGCGCGCCGGCCTTTACCTACCATGTGGAAGGCGCTGGCCCCCATGTGCCGGAGGGCGCCACGCTGTATCAGCTGATCGACGATCCCGCCATCGCGGCCTGGACGCCGGTGGGCGCATCGGTGGTGGGCAATATCCGGCTCGGCGTGCTTGACCTGCTGGCGCGTCCCGCGCCCAGGGCACGCCCGTTGCCTGCCCCGCGCCAGCCGCGTGCGCATGCCGAACCGACGCGGCTGATGTCCACCGCCTATGTGCTCCAGACCCTGGCCGAGGTGCGCGACGCCGCCGACATCGTGGTGGAAGAAGCGCCCAGCGCGCGTCCCGTCATGCAGGGCTACCTGCCGTTCACGCAAAGCGGCACCTTCTACACCATGGACAGCGGCGGCCTGGGCTACGGCATGCCCGCTGCCGTTGGCGTGGCGCTGGCGCGGCCGGGGGCACGCGTCATCGCGCTGATCGGCGACGGCTCCAGCATGTACTCGATCCAGGCCATCTGGAGCGCGGTCCAGCTCAAGCTGCCGATCACCTTCGTGATCCTCAACAACGCGCGCTACGCCGCGCTGCAGGATTTCGCGCCGGAGTTTGGCTTTGCCCCGGCCGATCCGGTGCAGGGCACGGACCTGCCGGGGATTGATTTCGTGGCGCTGGCCAAGGGGATGGGTTGCGAAGGCGTGCGGGTGCGTGACGCCAAGCGATTGCGCGATGCCCTGGCCGACGCGTTGCGCTCGCCAACGACGATGCTGGTGGAGGTTGAGGTGGCATGAGCACCGAGGCAAAGGCCGAAGCCGCCGAACAGGCCAAAGCCGCGTGCCATGACGACGGCTGTCTCTCCCTCTCCCCTCATGGGGAGAGGGTTGGGGAGAGGGGCGGTTTGGCTAGGAGCCACTGGAAGCGAAGCCCGTGGTTTTTTCCAGCGCGACGACGTAACGAGCGCCCGCAAGCGCAGAGCGAAGCAAACCGCAGGCAAGCAAAACAAAGGAGACAAGGATGCAGAAGATTTCGTTGCTGATCGACGGCCAACAACGCCAGGCAGGCAATGGCGCCACCTTCGAGCGCCGCAATCCCCTGGACGGCGAGGTAGCCACGATCGCCCCGGCCGCGACGGTGGCCGATGCGCTGTCGGCGGTGGACGCCGCCGCGGCGGCCTTCGACGCCTGGGCCGCCATCGGCCCGAGCGAGCGCCGCGCGCTGCTGACCAAGGCCGCGCATGCGCTGGAAGCCCGCAGCGAAGCCTTTGCTGCCGCCATGGCCGCCGAGACCGGTGCCTCCGCCATGTGGGCCGGCTTCAACGTGCACCTGGCCGCGGCCGGCCTGCTTGAAGCGGCCTGCCTGACCACGCAGATCCATGGCGAGGTCATTCCGTCGGACGTGCCGGGCAGCCTGGCCATGGGCGTGCGCCAGCCGGCCGGCGTGGTCCTTGGCATGGCGCCCTGGAACGCCCCGGTCATCCTGGCCGTGCGCGCCATCGCCTTGCCGCTGGCCTGCGGCAATACCGTCGTGCTGAAGGGTTCGGAGATCTGTCCGGCCACGCACGGGCTGATCGTCGAAGCCTTGCAGGAAGCCGGCCTGCCCAGGGGCGTGGTGAACTTCGTCACCAATGCGCCGGCCGATGCGGGCGAACTCGTGGAAGCCATGATCGCCCATCCGGCGGTACGACGCGTGAACTTCACTGGCTCCACGCGCGTGGGCAAGGTCATCGCCGCTAGCTGTGCCAGGCACTTGAAACCGGTGGTGCTTGAGCTGGGCGGCAAGGCCCCGTTGCTGGTGCTGGACGATGCCGATATCGATGCCGCCGTCGCCGGTGCCGCCTTTGGCGCGTTTGCCAATTCCGGCCAGATCTGCATGTCGACCGAGCGCATCATCGTCGATAACAAGATCGCCGATGCTTTTGTCGCGCAACTGGCGGCCAAGGCCAGCGCGCTGCCGCTGGGCGATCCGCGCAAGGGGCCGGTGGTGCTGGGCTCCGTGGTCGACATGAGCACCGTTGCGCGCTGCAACTCGCTGATCGACGATGCCTTGGCCAAGGGCGCGAAGCTGTTGTGCGGCGGCAAGGCGGACAGCACCCTGATGCCGGCCACGCTGCTCGACTACGTCACGCCGCGGATGCGGATCTATGCGCAAGAGTCGTTCGGCCCGGTCAAGCCCATCGTGCGCGTCAGCGGCGACGCCGAGGCCATCGCCTGCGCCAACGACAACGAGTACGGGCTGTCGTCGGCAGTGTTCAGCCGCGACGTGGCGCGGGCCATGAACGTGGCCAGGCGCATTCAATCCGGCATCTGCCATATCAATGGCCCGACGGTGCACGACGAGGCGCAGATGCCCTTCGGCGGCGTGAAGAGCAGCGGCTTTGGCCACTTTGGCGGGCAGGCCGGCATTGCCGAGTTCACTGACCTGCGCTGGGTCACCGTGCAGACGACGCCGCGCCACTACCCCTTCTAGGCCGTGCCGCCACACCCAGACAACGCCATCCAACCAGCGCCGGATCGCGGCGACGCTATGATCAGAATCGCAATTCTCGGGGCCGGGGCCATGGGCTCGCTGTTTGGCGCACGCCTTGCCCAAGCGGGCCATATCGTCACCTTGATCGATGTCAACGACGCGCATCTCGACGCGATCCGCCGCTTCGGCCTGCGCCTGCAGACAGATGAGGCGGACCGGCGGGTCCACGGCATGCGGGCGGTGCGCCCGGAACAGGCGGATGCCATCCCCGATCTGCTGATCGTCTTCACCAAATCCATGCACACGCGCGCCGCGCTGACGGGCGTGCACCACCTGCTGGGGCCCGACACGGTTGTGCTGACGTTGCAGAACGGCCTGGGCAGCGTCGATGCGATTTCCGACTTCGTGCCGGCGCAGCGGCTTCTGATTGGCGTCACCACATGGCCTGCCGACCTGGTCGGCCCCGGGCACGTGCATTCGCACGGCGAGGGCGGGATCCGGATGATGAGCGCCGATGGCGTGGACCGGCCCGCCGTGGCGGGGACGGTAGCGGCGCTGGAGCGCGCCGGGCTGCGCTGCCACGCCGATGCGGACGTGTGGGCCGCGATCTGGGAGAAGGTGGCATTCAACGCCGCGCTGAACCCCCTTTGCGCGGTCACTGGCAGCACCGTGGACCAGCTGGGCAACATCCCGGATGGCACGGCGCTCGCCTTGTCCGTGGCGGCCGAGGTGCTGGCCGTGGCCAGGAGTCATGGCGTGGCTGTCGATGCGGACAAGGTCGGCGCCAATGTGTTGCACGCCATCGGCCACCACATCGGCCACAAGCCTTCCATGCTGCAGGACATCCTTGCCGCCCGGCGCACCGAGATCGATGCGATCAACGGCGCCGTGGTGGCCGCGGCGCGCCGCAGCGGGGTGCCGGTGCCGTGCACCGAGAGCCTGCTGCAACTCGTCCGGCTGATCGAAGCCCGGGCGGCAAATGGCGGGCAGGGCGCCAGCCCGCTCCGGCAGCACTGAGCCACGGCACGCCGCGGCCTCAAGACGTAATACGTAGTACGCGATACGCAAGACGCAATACAAAAAAGCGCTGGCCCCGGCCAAAGCGCCCATCGACAGGAGACACGCATGAACACGCCTATGAGTACGCCTATGAGTACGCATCTGTTCCGCGCCATTGCGGCGCAAGCGCCCGGCGCGCATCGCCATGGAGCGGCGGCATGAGCGCGAACCTGCAGCAAGCCGGCACGCCCGTCGACGTGGGCAGCGTGCTCGACGACGGCCCTTACACGACCATGCAGAAGATCGTCGTGATGCTGGCCGCGCTGTCCATCGTGATGGACGGCTTCGATGGCCAGTTGATCGGCTTCGCGATTCCCGTGCTGATCAAGGAGTGGGGCATCACCCGCAGCGCCTTCGCGCCCGCGGTGGCGGCCGGGCTGGTGGGCATGGGCATCGGCAGCGCGTGCGCGGGCCTGTTGGCGGATCGCTTCGGGCGCAGGTGGGCCGTGATCGGCAGCGTCTTCCTGTTCGGCGCGGCCACCTGCGCCATCGGCTTCGCCCCGGACACGACCACGATCGCCGTGCTGCGCCTGATCGCCGGGCTGGGCATCGGCGGCGCTTTGCCAAGCTCCACCACCATGACGGCCGAGTTCACCCCGGCACGCAGCCGCACGCTGGCGGTGACGGCCACGATCGTCTGCGTGCCGCTGGGCGGCATGCTGGCCGGCCTGTTTGCCAGCGTGGTCCTGCCGGCCTACGGCTGGCGCGGCTTGTTCTTTATCGGCGGCGCCCTGCCGCTGGGCCTGGGCGTGCTGCTGATGCTGGTCCTGCCCGAGTCGCCGCGCTTCCTGGTGCGCCGAGCGCACCGGTGGGACGAACTGCGCCGGCTGCTCGGCCGCATGTCCAGGCCGCTGCCCGCGAACGCCGTCTTCACCGACCTGGCCGAGCGCGGCGCGGAAAGCCGCAAGGGCTTCGGCGCGCTGTTCGCACCCGGGCAGGCGCGCGACACGCTGGCGATCTGGTGCGCGTTCTTCATGTGCCTGCTGGCCGTCTACAGCGCCTTTAGCTGGCTGCCGACCATGCTGGCGTCGGAGGGGTTGAACGTGGCGGTCGCGGGTTCCGGCCTGACCGCCTACAACCTTGGCGGCGTCATCGGCGCGCTGTGCTGCGCGGTTGCCATCGCGCGCTTCGGCTCGCGCTGGCCGCTGGCGATCTGCTGCGCCGGCGGGGCGGCCAGCGCGCTGTTGCTGCAAGGCGTGGATGTCCGCCACAGTACGGGGTTGCTGATCGTTGGCCTGGGCGTGCACGGCATGTTCGTCAATGCGGTGCAGTCGACCATGTACGCGCTGTGTGCCTTCGTGTACCCCACGGCAGTGCGGGCCACCGGCACGGCGTCGGCGCTGGCCTTTGGCCGCCTCGGGGCAATCCTCAGCGCCTTCGCGGGCGCGGCGGTGATCACTGCGGGCGGCGCGTCGTCCTACCTCGGCATGCTCGGCGCGGCGATGGCCGCCGTGCTGGTGGCGCTGCTCGCGGTCAAGGGGCATATCCCGAAGCTGGCGCGTGCGCCGGCCAGCGGTGACGCGGTCCTCGCACGCAGCTGAGGCCAGGGCCGGTACATCCGGAATTCGCTATGATCCGGGATCGGAACCGTCTTTCGCGCGGCCGGCTTCCCCAGGTGCGCCGAGGCAGATAGCCGCGCCCGGAGGCCAGGCGGCGCGCGCCCATGCCAATGACCCAGATGATCAGCAAAACGCCTGTCGCTTCAGCCCAACCCGAAGCGCAGGCGGCCGCCCTGTTGCAACAATCCGAACGGATCGTCACCGATGCCGATGGCTGCCGCATGGTCTGGCGCCGCTTTGGCCAGGGGCAACCCGTGGTCCTGTTGCATGGCGGGCATGGGAGCTGGCTGCACTGGGTGCGTAATATCGAGGCGCTGGCCGCGCACCGCACGGTGTGGGCGCCGGACATGCCGGGGTTTGGCGAGTCGGACGATATCGCCAGCGATCTTTCCGTGATGACCGGCACGCTTGTCGAGGGCATCAGGCAACTGCCCGGCTGCGACAAGGCGCTCAGCCTGGTTGGCTTCTCCTTCGGCGGGCTGGTGGCCGCCAACGTGGCCGCGTCGCTCGGCACGGTGCGCCGGCTGGCGCTGATGGGCTCCGGCGGCCATGGCGGCATCCGCCGCCAGCAGCGTGCGCTGGTGGACTGGCGCAAGGCCGCGGACGCCGAGGCCCTGGCGGTGGCGATGCGCTACAACCTGGCGGCGTTCATGATGGCCGACCCGGCCAAGATCGACGCCATGGCCATGTACGCGCATACCGAGTCATGCCGCCTCACGCGCTTTCGCAGCAAGAACATCTCCCGCTCCGGCGACCTGCGCGGCGCGCTGGACCGCTTCGGCGGCGAGGTGCTGCTGGCCTGGGGCGAGCACGACGTCACGGCGGATGCCGTCCCGGCCATCGCGGCAATGACCCGGGGCAGCCCGCGCCGCGAAGGCCGCGTCATTGCCAATGCGGGCCACTGGGTCCAGTACGAGGCCCACGAGCCAGTCAACGCGTTGCTGGACGAGTGGTTGCCGAAATAGCCGGCGCGGTGGCGGCCGGGTACGTCTTCTGGTAATGCACCGTGAACGTCCCTAGCGCCGCCAGCGCGGCCTGCGGGTCGTGGCTCGGCTTGACGGCGAAGGCATCAAAGCCGCAACGCGCCATGTAGTGCACGGTATCGATCATCACGTCGCCCACCGCGCGCAGCTCGCCGCCCCAGCCATATTGCGTGCGCAGCAGCTGCGCCAGCGAATAGCCGCGCCCGTCGGTATAGACCGGGAAGTCGATCGCCAGGTGCGCGATGCCGGTGGCATCGATGGTGGCGGCGCCCGCCTCGAGCAGGTCTTCAGGGTCCGCATCCGGGCCGAGGTACACGGCCACCGGGTGGCGGCGCCGGCGCAGGGCGTCGTGGGCTGCGCGCCATGTGGCAAGGGTGACCAGCCAGCCGTTTTCATCCGGCGGCAGCGCGTGTGTTGCCGATGTCGATGTCGATGCCGAAACCGGCGCGTTCTCGTCCGGCACGAAGGCGCGCCAGATGTCTGCTTCCAGCTGGCCGTTGCGAATCACATTGTTTGGCGGTGGCAATGATTGGAGATCAGGCACGGGCTTCCTCCGCTTGCTGCCGCCGCGCGACGATCCTCGGGTCCTGGTAGACCGCCTGCTTGAAGGGGTCCGGGCCAACCCGCTCCACCACGTCGATAAACCGCTCCGCCTCGCTGTCGCGCAGGGACAGGTAGGTATCGATCAGCAGCGCCACCACATCCGGGATTTCATCGCGCGCGAACGACGGGCCGATGATGCGGCCGATCGCCGCGCCGCCGCCCTTGTGCGGGTCCAGCAGCGCATGGCCGGCCGCGCCGTTCTGGCGCCCGCCGATGGTCACCTGGTACCACTCCTCGCCGGCCTTGTCCACGCCGAGGATGCCGATATGGCCCACGTGGTGGTGCCCGCAGGAGTTGATGCAGCCGGAGATGTTCAGGTCCAGCTCGCCGATCTCGAACAGGTAGTCCAGGTCGTCGAAGCGGCGCTGGATGGCCTCGGCCAGTGGAATCGACACCGCGTTGGCCAGCGAGCAGAAATCCCCGCCCGGGCAGGCAATGATATTGGTGAGCAGGCCGATGTTGGCGGTGGCCAGGTTCAGCGCGTCCAGCGCTTGCCAGAGCGCAAACAGCGCGCCCCGGCGCACGTCGGCCAGGATCAGGTTCTGCTCGTGCGAGACCCGCAGCTCGCCAAAGCCGAAGCGCTCCGCCAGGTCCGCCACCGCATCCATCTGGTCGGCGGTGATGTCGCCGGGCGGCATGCCGGTGGCCTTCAGCGAGACCGTCACGGCGGCGTAGCCGGGCACGCGATGCGCGTGCACATTGCTGCGCAGCCAGCGGGCAAAGCGCGGATGCGCCGCCGCCAGCTCGGGATCCGGGCCGGCCTCGTGCGCCGCCGCGGGATCATAGTCCGGCAGGGTGAAGCGGCCCGCCACGCCGGCCACGAAGTCCGCGCTGACCGTGTCCGGGCCGCCGCGGATCCGCTGCCATTGCTCGTCCACCTGTTGCGCGAACACGCCCGGCGTCAGGTCCTTGACCAGGATCTTGATGCGCGCCTTGTACTTGTTGTCGCGCCGGCCGTGCAGGTTGTAGACCCGCAGCGTGGCCTGCAGGTAGGTGAGCAGGTCGGACCAGTGCACGAAGGCGTTGATCAGCTTGCCGACCATGGGCGTGCGGCCCATGCCGCCGCCCACCCACACGCGGAAGCCAAGCTCGCTATCGCGCTCCACGGCTTGCAGGCCGATATCGTGCACGCCCACCGCTGCGCGGTCCGTGGTGGCACCGCTCACCGCGATCTTGAACTTGCGCGGCAGGAAGGCAAACTCGGGATGCAGCATCGACCACTGGCGGATGATCTCGCACCACACCAGGGGGTTCACGATCTCATCCGGCGCCAGCCCGGCGAAGTGGTCGGTGGTGGTGTTGCGGATGCAATTGCCGCTGGTCTGGATGGCGTGCATCTGCACGGTCGCCAGTTCCGCCAGGATAGCGGGGGCGTCCTCCAGGCGCGGCCAGTTGAACTGCATGTTCTGCCGCGTGCTGAAGTGCCCGTAGCCGCGGTCAAAGCGGCGCGCTATCTCGGCCAGCTTGCGCAGTTGCCGCGACACCAGCATGCCGTACGGAATCGCCACGCGCAGCATGGGCGCATGCCGCTGGATGTAGAGGCCGTTCTGTAGCCGCAGCACGCGGAACTCGTCCTCGGTGAGCTGGCCGGTGAGAAACCGTTCGGTCTGGCCGCTGAACTGCGCAACGCGCTGGTCGACCAGTTGCTGGTCGACGGTGTCATACACATACATGAAGCACTTCCAGGTGTGCCGTGCGGGGAAGGGGGGAGTTCACCCCCGCCGGCGAGGGGCTTGTGGGTAGCCATGAGGCTAGCGCCCCTTGCCCGTGCCGAACAGGAGCAGAAGGGGCCTGTTCGGGCCGGAGCAGATGCCTTGCCGGTGCCTTGTTGTTTCAAATTGAATGATATACGATGCGTATATCACATATCATTTATGGGTTCATCATGAGTCGCATCCTGATCGACCTTGCGGAGGACCAGCTGCAAGCGCTGGCCGCCATTGTCGAGGCAGAAAGGCGCCCTCGGGCGGTAGTCATTCGCGAGGCAATTCAAGCGTACATAGCGCAGCGCAAGCCCGGCCTGGCCTCTGACACCTTCGGGCTTTGGAAGCACCGCGAGGTGGATGGCCTTGCGTATCAGGAAAAGCTGCGGGAGGAGTGGTGAACGCGCTCTTCGATACCAACATCCTGATCGACCACCTGAACGGAATCGAAGAGGCAATGATCGAGATGCGCCGCTACGAGTCAAAGGCGATCAATGTCATCACCTGGATGGAGGTGATGGCCGGCGCAACGGCTGAAGAAGAGCAGACATTGCGCGCGTGGCTCAATACGTTCCGGCTGATTGCAGTCGATGATGCGGTTTCCTCTCGCGCCGTCCAGATTCGAAAGACCGCGCGAATCAAGCTGCCTGATGCGATTATCTGGGCGTCCGCGCAAGCGCATTCCATGTTGCTGGTCACACGCAATACCAAAGACTTCTCAATCAGCGAGCCTGGTGTGCGGATTCCCTATCAACTCAAATAACTCAAATGAGCGAGAGCGCGCCCATCGCCGCCAGTCGCTATTCTTCCCCGCAGCCCGGCGCTGCCATGCCAGTCATTTCCCGGCCACGCCATCCAGCCGCTCCACGGCCTGCACCGCTGCCGCGCGGGCGGCCGGTGACACCGTGAGCATGATGTGGCCGGTGCCGGGCACCAGCGTGACCGGAATATCCGGGCGGCCCGCATCGGTGAACACCTGCGCAAACCTGGCGGCGACAAACACTTCATCGTCCTGCCCGGCCAGTACCGCCGCCGGCTTGTGGATCTCGCGAATATCGCGCTGGTAGTCCTCATCGGGCTGGAAATTCGTCGCCAGCGCGTAGGAATAGGACGGCGTCAGTTCGGCGCGCGGTGCGTCGTTGATGGCAAAGGCCAGAACGGGCAAGTGGTTGAAGGCGGTGATGCCGATCCGGTTCAGCAGCGTGAGCGCGATCACGCGCGGCACGCCGACCGAGACCCAGCCGCCGGCGTCGGGGCGGAACGTGGGCGCGCGGCGGTTCGTAAAGGGCGCCATGAACAAGTAGTTGTCAAACAGCGCCTGGCGCGCGCCGCCCGCCACGCGCAGCGCAAAGCCGCCGCCTGATGAGAATCCCACCAGCGTCTTCGGGCCGGCGGGCTGAACGGCGCTCACAAAGTCCTCCAGGTCGTCATCGAGCTGCCCGATGTAGGCAATGTCGCCACGCGGGCCGGAGGCCCCGTGGCCGCGCATATCCAGGGCGTAGGCCGTGAAGCCGGCCTGCGCGAAGCTCTGTGCAAGCGGATGCATGCTCTGGCTGTTGGCCGAGGAGCCATGCACCAATACCACGCTGCCTCGGCTGGGCAGGCCGCCGGCAGGGGGATAGCGGCGGTAGGTGAGCTGCGCGCCGTCGCGTGCCGCGTAATGTGCCGGGGCCGCAAGCGCAGAGAAATCCACGTCCTTGAACGGATCGCTGATGCTTAGCATCGGTTTTGGCCGGGTCGGGCCGCCTGCGGCCAGCGCTGCGGCAAGGGCCACGAGCATCACGGAAAGTATGGCGGAGACGGCGAGCGTGGCGGTTCGAAGTTTCACGGTATTCGCTTTGCGCAAGGGGTGGATTGCAGAAGGGACCGCGCTGTCGGGACAGAATCGAAAAGTGCGCTAGTCCAGCCAGGAAGCTAGCACCGAATCCGCCACCGCGCGACATCCGTTGGTGGAGGGCGTGAATTCTTCCACATGCGTCAAGAGTGTTTTCCCATCGCGGCATTTCTTTCCGCCCGGCGGAAGGCTAACGTGCATTGGCGCGTCCGCTGGCTGTGGTCTCTGGCTGCTCAACGCCACAAGCGCTGGACAAGACACACGACAAGCGGGCACAGATCCCGATCCTTGCGGAGGAAGACAAAACCATGCCAACGTCATTTTTATACGTGGCCCAGCCCACGCGCGTGCTATTTGGCGCGGGCACCCTGAGCCAGGTGGGGCAAGAACTGGAACGGCTGGGCGCCAGGCGGGCGCTGGTGCTGTGCACACCCAACCAGGCCGAAGACGCAACGCGGCTGTCCGATGCGCTCGGGCCGTTGTCCGCCGGCATTTACCCTGGCGCGGTAATGCACGTGCCGGTGGAATCCGCCCGCGCGGCGATTGCGCATGCGCAGGAAGTGGGCGCGGATTGCATGATCGCCCTTGGCGGTGGGTCGACCACCGGGCTGGGCAAAGCCATCGCGCTGACCTCCGGCCTGCCGATCCTGGCGATTCCCACCACCTACGCCGGGTCCGAGATGACGCCGATCTATGGCCTCACCGACGCGGGCCTGAAGAAAACCGGCCGCGACCCGCGCGTGCTGCCGCGCACCGTGATCTACGATCCCGCGCTGACCGTGGGCCTGCCGGTGGCCTTGAGCGTGACCAGCGGCCTGAACGCCATCGCCCACGCCGCCGAGGGGCTGTACGCCGAGGATGCCAACCCGGTGACGTCGCTGATGGCGGAGGAGGGCATCCGGGCGCTGGCCAGCGGCATTCCCCGCGTGTTTGCTGCGCCCACCGACCTGGATGCCCGCGCCGATTGCCTCTACGGCGCTTGGCTGTGCGCAACGGTGCTGGGCAGCGTCGGCATGGCGCTGCACCACAAGCTGTGCCATACGCTGGGCGGCAGTTTCAACCTGCCCCATGCCGAGACGCACACGGCGGTGCTGCCGCACGCCATGGCCTATAACGCCATGGCCGCGCCGGATGCCATGGCGCGGATCCGCCGGGCCATGGGCGGCGAGGGCGTCTCCGCCGCCGCCGCGCTTTACGACCTGGCCGCCCGCCATGGCGCGGCCACGGCGCTGCGCGATATCGGCATGAAAGCCGAGGACCTGGACCGCGCCGCGGATGTCGCCATGGCCAACCCGTACTGGAATCCGCGCCCGATCGAGCGCGCGCCGATTCGCGAATTGCTGCAGGCCGCATTTGAAGGCGTGCGCCCGGACTGAGCGGGCCCGCAAACACACAACGCACAACACACAACGCACAACACAAAACGCGCAACGCATCGGAGACGAACAATGCAAATCGGCTTTATCGGAATCGGCAAGATGGGCTTGCCCATGGGGCGTCACCTGGCCGCCGCCGGGCACGCTGTCGAAGGCTTCGACCTGTCGCCCGCCGTGCTGGAAGCCGGGCGCCAGGCCGGGCTGAAGACGACCGGCTCGCTCGCGCAGGCAACCGCCGGCAAGGACGTTGTGTTCAGCTCGCTGCCGCACGACGCGGCCTTCGAGGCCGTGGGCGCGCAAGTGGCGGAGCTGGCCGCGCCGGGCACGCTGTATATCGATACCAGCACGGTGTCGCCGCAAGCGTCTGCCCGCGTGGCCGCCGTGCTGGCGCAGCGCAACATCCCGTACCTGCGCGTGACGGTATCCGGCAACAACAAGATGGCCGAGGCGGCGCAGCTGACCGCGCTGGTGTCCGGCCCGGCGGCCGCCTATGCGGTGGCAAAGCCGCTGCTGGCCGCGCTCGGGCCGGCCCAGTTCTACCTGGGCGAAGCCGAGCAGGCGCGCCTGATGAAGCTGGTGGTGAACCTGATGATCGGCCTGACCTCCGGCATGCTGGCCGAGGCGCTGGCACTCGGCGCCAAGGGTGGCCTCAAATGGCAGGACATGTGGTCCGTGATCACCACCAGCGCGGTGGCCGCGCCCATCGTCAAGGCCAAGTCCGCGCAGCTGGTGGAGAACGACTACACGCCCACCTTCACCGTGGACCAGATGCTCAAGGACGTGGGATTGATCCTGGATGCGGGCGCCGACCTGCGCGTGCCGCTGTCGCTCACCGCGCTGCTGGGCCAGATGCTGCAGGGCGCCGCCGCGCAGGGCATGGCCGGCGACGACTATGCCGCGGTGATCAAGTCCGCGCGGCTCGCCGCCGGGCTGCCCAGCATCAATGGCTAGGCAGGGCGCTTAAGCGCACCGTCACGACGTCCACTTGCGCTCGTAGTCCATGCGCTCGAAGTGCGCCACCAGATAGTCGATGAACAGGCGCACCTTGGCGGCCAGGTAGCGCCGGCTCTGGAAGGCGATGTTGATGGTGAGCCGGGGCAGGTCCCAGTCGTCCAGCACCGGGATCAGCCGGCCCGCCACGATATCGTCGTAGACGATGTACTTGGGCTGCACCAGGATGCCTAGGCCCTCCAGCGCGGCCGCACGGATCACCTGGCCGTCGTTGGACTCCAGCTTGCTGCGCACCGTGACCGTCTTCTCCTCTGCATTGCGGGTGAAGGCCAGCTCGTGTGGCCGGTTGGCGTACGAGTAGATCAGCATGTGGTGGCGTAGCAGGTCGTCGACTTCGCGCGGCGTGCCCATGCGGTCCAGGTAGCGCGGCGAGGCGGCCAGGATGCGGCGCGTCTCGGCCAGCCGGCGCACGGTCAGGCCGGAATCCGGCTCGAACTCCCGCGTGCGGATGGCCAGGTCGATGCCGCTGTCCATGATGTCGTAGTAGCGGTTGGCCGCAAGGATGTTCACGTCCACCTTGGGGTAGAGGCTGGTGAAATCCGGCAGCAGCGGCGCGAGGTGCTTCATGGAAAACGACAGCGACGCGGTGACCGTGAGCGTGCCGCCCGGCTCCAGCACATTGGCGTTGACCGCGGCTTCCGCCTCCTTCATTTCCGTCAGCACGCCCTTGCAACGCCGGAAAAACTCGTGCCCCACATCGGTCAGGTAAAGCCGGCGCGTGTTGCGCTCGATCAGCCGCGCCGATAGCCGCTGCTCCAGCGAGGTGAGGTAGCGGCTTGCCGCCGCGTTGGAAATGTCCAGGCTCTCGGCGGCCTTGCTGATGCTGCCCAGCTCCGCGATCTGGACGAAGAGTTCGAACTCGGTCCAACGGTCCATGCCTTGTCTCCCCGCGTGCTTCTTGGTCCGCCGCGCGAGCCATTTTGATTCTCTCGCCTGGCGGAAAGAAGATTTCCTTATCCGTCGTTTTTTTCCATTTGCCGGCAGTATAGAGTTTGTTCCAGCGCTTGTCAGGCATGACAGGACGCCTGCAAAACCCAGAGCGGCGCGCCGGCCACAGGCAGCGCCGCCAGGCAACGGAGACACACCCATGATCCTGGTACGCGGGGCCACCCTGGTCACCATGGAACCCGCCCTCGGCGAGTTCACCGGCGACCTGCTGATCGACGGCGAGCGCATCGCCGCCATCGCGCCGCATCTTGAAGCGGACGGCGCCGAGTTGATCGACGCTCGCGGCTTCATCGTCGCCCCCGGCTTTGTCAACGCGCATATGCACACCTGGCAGACCGCGCTGCGCGGCGTTGCCTCGGGCTGGACGCTGACCGAGTACTTCCGGCAGATGCACGCCGGGCTGGCCACGCGCTTCACGCCCGATGACATCGGCATTGCCACGCTTGTCGGCGCCTGGAACCAGCTCGATTGCGGCACCACCACGCTGGTGGACTGGTGCCACAACAACCCCACGCCGGCGCACAGCGATGCCGCGCTGGACGCGCTGGATCATGCCGGCATCCGCGCCGCGTTCCTGCACGGCTCGCCCAAGCCGGACCCCAAGCCCGGCGCGCTGCCGTTCTGGGAAACGCCGCACCCGCGCAGCGAGGTGGAGCGTTTGTCCCGGCGGCTGCAAGGCTCGTCCTTGCTAAGCCTCGGCCTGGCCATCCTCGGCCCGCATTACTCGACGCTGGAAGTCGCGCTGCACGATTTTGCGCTGGCGCGGGAATTTGGCCTGCTGGCCAGCATGCACCAGGGCGGCGGCAGCGCCCGCACGCCGCAGGGGTGGGACCGGCTTGAGCAGGCCGGGCTGCTTGGTCCCCATATCAACATCGTGCACGGCAACAACCTCACGCACGCGCAGCTGGCGCGCTTCGTCGGGCTGGGCATGAGTTTCTCTGTCACGCCGGAGAACGAACTGACGCAGGGCCACGGTTTCCCGATCACGGGCCGGCTGACGCGCCTGGGCGCCGCGCCGTCGCTCGGCGTGGACCTGGAATCGGGTTTGTCCGGCGAGATGTTTATCGCCGCGCGCATGGCGCTGGGCATCCAGCGCGCGCTGGACCATGCCGAGTACCGCCAGCAGTACGGTGGGATCGCTCCCGCGCACGCGGTGAGCTGCCGCGATGCGCTGGACTGGATCACGCTGGCCGGCGCGCGGATGCTCGGCATGCAAGACCGCATCGGCTCGCTGGCCGTGGGCAAGCAGGCCGACCTGGTGATGATCGACGCCCGCAAGCTCAACATGATGCCGCTGCACGATCCGGTGAGCGCCATCGTGATGCAGGCCAGCCTGGCCAATATCGACAGCGTGTTCGTGGCAGGCAAGGCGCGCAAGCGCCACGGCCGGCTGCTGGTGGACGGGCTGCCGGGCAAGCTTGAGGCGCTGCGCGCGTCGGGCGAACGCCTGGCGGCGGGGCGGTGAGCGCAAGCGATGCCCCGCAGGCAAAAAGGAAGGGCAGGCGCATCAACGTGCCGCCAGCGCTAGAAGACCACGAACCGAACGATACCAACGATAAGGAGGAGACCACATGCATCGACAACCCGCCCCGCACGGCATCGGCGCCGGCAAGATCTTCAGGCTCGCATCATGAATGCAATCACCGAAATCGCGCCGCTGTTCGAGATGCGCGGCATCTGCAAGAACTTCCCCGGGGTGAAGGCGCTGGACGATGTGTCGTTCGCCATCTACCCCGGCGAGGTGCACATGCTGCTGGGCGAGAACGGCGCCGGCAAATCGTCGCTGATGAAGGTGCTGTGCGGCGTCTACGTGGCCGATGCCGGCGAGTTCTATCACGACGGCAGCCCGGTGGCGATCACCAGCCCGGCCGACACCATGCGCCTGGGCATCGCGGTGATTTTCCAGGAGTTCTCGCTGGTGCCCTACCTGGACATCGCGCAGAACATCTTCCTGGGCCGCGAGCCGCGCGGGCGCATTCCCGGCTCCGTCGATGCCGCCAGGATGCACGCCGAAGCGCGCCGCATCCTCGATATCCTGGGCATGGAGGTGAGCACCCGCACGCCGGTGCATGCGCTGGGCGTGGCCCAGCAGCAGATGGTGGAGATCGCCAAGGCGCTGTCGCAGAACGCGCGCATCCTGGTGCTGGATGAGCCCACCGCGGCGCTGTCCGACCGCGAGACGGAGAAGCTGTTCGCCGTGATCGCGCGGCTCAAGGCCGATGGCGTGTCGATGATCTATATCTCGCACCGCATGGCGGAGGTCTTCGCGCTGGGCGACCGCATCACCATCTTGCGCGACGGCCGCAAGGTAGGCGCCTGCCTGCCCGGCGACGCGACCCCGGACGAGCTGGTGGCGCGCATGGTCGGGCGCAAGGTCGACATGAGCTACAGCCGCGAGCGCAGCGCGCAACTGGGCGAAGTGGCGCTGGATGTGCGCAACGTCAGCGCGGACAGCGGCATCGCGGATATCAACCTGCAGGTGCGCGCCGGCGAGATCGTGGGGCTGGCCGGGCTGGTGGGCTCGGGCCGCAGCGAGGTGGCGCGCGCCGTGTTTGGCGCGGACCCGATCCGGCAGGGCGAAATCCACATCTCTGGCAAGCGTCTCACCGGCGGCCCGGACCGCGCTCGTGAACTGGGTGCCGCGCTGATTCCGGAAAGCCGCAAATCGGAGGGGCTGGCGCTGATCCGCACGGTGCGCGACAACCTGCTGCTGGCCGGCTTGCAGCGTGCCTTTCCCGCGCGCTGGTATCGCGCGGACAAGGCCGAGGCGCTGGCCGAGCGCGAGATCGCGCGGCTGCGCATTGCCACGCCCGACGGCAACCAGCTGGCGCAGTTCCTCTCCGGCGGCAACCAGCAAAAGATCGTGATCGGCAAATGGCTGGTCGCCGAAGCGAAGCTGTTTATCTTCGACGAGCCCACGCGCGGCATCGACGTAGGCGCCAAGGCCGAGATCTTTGCCCTGATCGACAGCCTGGTGAAGCAGGGCGCCGGCGTGCTGCTGATCAGCTCCGAACTGCCGGAGATCATCAATGTCTGCGACCGCACCTATGTCATGCGCGGCGGGCGCATCGCCGGCGAAGTCGCCCATGGCGAGATGACCGAAGAACGCATTCTGCAACTGGGGATGAATGATGCTTGATACCAACGCACTACCGCGGCCGCTCGGCCTGTCCATCGGCAAGGTGCCCGGATCGGTCTGGGTGCTGCTGCTGCTTTCGCTGGGCTTCAGTGTGACGGGCTCGGGCTTCCTGAGCGTGGAGAACCTGCTGAACATCGGCACGCAATCCACCATCCTGCTGCTGATCGCCTTGCCGATGACGCTGATCATCATGACCGAAGGGCTGGACCTGTCGATGGGCGCCGTGCTGACGCTGTGCGGCGTGGTGCTGGCGATGGTGATGGTGGCCACGGAATCGCTGCCCCTGGCCTTGGGCGCGGCGCTGCTTACCGGGCTGGCGTTCGGCCTGCTCAACGGTGCGCTGGTGTCGTGGCTGGAGATCCCGCCGTTCGTGGCCACGCTCGGCACGCTGGGCGCCGCGCAGGGGCTGGCGCTGGTGGCCACCGATGGCCAGAGCGTGACCGGCATCGGCGACACGATTCCGCTGATCTACGCCGGGCAACTGCTGGGCGTGCCGCTCCCGGTCTGGATCGCGGTGGTGTTCTACGGCCTGTTCCACTGGCTGCTCTACCACACCCGCTTTGGCGCCTATGTGTTCGCGCTGGGCGGCAACCGCGAGGCGCTCAAGTTCTCCGGCGTGCGCATCAATGTCTATCTGATCGCCGTCTATGCGCTGGGCGGGCTGATGGCGGGCGTGGCCGCGCTGCTGCTCACGGCGCGCATGAATGCCGGGCACCCCACGGCGGCCATCGGGCTGGAGTTCGACGCCATCGCCGCGGTGGCGGTGGGCGGCACCACCTTCGACCGCGGCAACGGCTGGCTGCCCGGCACGGTGCTGGGGGTGCTGGCGGTGGGCGTGCTGCGCAACGGGCTCAACCTGGTGGGCGTGCAGTCGTCGGTGCAGGTGGCGGCCATCGGGCTGCTGGTGCTGGTGGTGCTGCTGATCGAATCGTTCAAGGGGAAAGCATGAACACGGCGACTCTGTTCCCGCCACTCTCGGCGGATGCCCGCTCGTTTGCCTACCGGCTGTTCGCGCTCGGCCTGCTGTGCCTGCTGCTGGCGGTGGCATCCGATGCGTTCCTGACGCTGGGCAACATCCTCAACGTGCTGCGCCAGGCCAGCCTGCTGTTCCTGCTGGCGTCAGGCGTGACGCTGGTGATCCTGACCGGCGGGCTGGACTTGTCGGTGGGCGCCAACGTGGCCATGTCGGCTTGCGTGGCGGCCACCGTGATGAAGGCCACCGGCTCCACCATGCTCGGCGTGGGGGCGGGGCTGGGCACCGGCGCCCTGATCGGGCTGGCCAACGGCCTGCTGGTGGCCATGCTGCGCATCCCGCCATTCATTGCCACCTACGGCATGTTGTGGGTGCTGCACGGCGTCACCTACTGGTTCATGGCGGGCGAGACCATCCACGGCTTTCCACCAGCGTTTCGGGCGATCGGCAGCGGCTACCTGTGGGGCGTGCCCATTCCTGTCTACCTGATGCTGGCGTTCCTGGTGGCGGGCACCGCCATGTCGCAGAAGACCACCTATGGCCAGGAGATCTACGCCATCGGCGCCAATCCCGTCGCGGCCCGGCTCTCCGGCGTGCCCGTCAAGCGGCGGCTGGTGCTGGTGTACCTGGTGAGCGGCGCCATGGCCGGCATCGCCAGCCTGGTGTTCCTGGCGCGGCTCAACTCGGCCGAGGGCGACATTGGCGAGGCGCTGACGCTGCCCGCCATCGCCGCGGTGCTGATCGGCGGCACCTCGCTGTTCGGCGGCGTGGGCCGGGTATCCGGCACGCTGGTCGGCGCCATCATCCTCACGCTGGTGCTCAACGGCATGAACCTGCTCACCGTCAGCGCCAACTGGCAACCGCTGGTGACGGGCGTGATCGTGGTGCTGGCGGTATTCCTGGATACGCTGTCGCGCAAGCGGCTGGGCGTGAGGTCTTAGCTCGACGTCGTCAAACAAGGCCGTCAAACAAGGTCGTCAATCGAGGTGGCAGCTTTTCATCAAAGACAAAGGAGACAACATGAACGTACGTAACCTGAAGAATTTGGCCGGCCTGCTGGCCCTCGGCATCCTGGCCGCACCGGCCCACGCGGACGGTGAACGCATCGCGGTGTTCACCAAGAACCAGACCAACCCGTTTTTCCAGGTCGTGCGCCAGGGCGCGGACGCCGCGGCCAAGAGCATGAACGCGCGCGTCACCCACTACATCCCCACCAAGCCGGACAGCATCCCGGAGCAGATGAGCCAGATCGAGGACGTGATCGTCAAGAAGGCCGACGCCATCGTCTTCGTCCCGGTGGACTACAAGGCCATGGGGCCGGGCGTGAAGAAGATCAACGCGGCCAACATCCCGGTGGTCAACGTGACCGACAAGAGCGACGTGGGCAACTTTGTCTCCTTCGTCGGCGCCAGCGACTACGACCTGGGGCTGAAGACCGCCACGCACCTGTTCAAGGCCATGGGCGGCAAGGGCAATGTGGTGTTGCTGGAAGGCATCAAGGGCTCGCTGACCAATATCGACCGCGTCAAAGGCATGCACGACGCGCTCAAGGCCTTCCCCGGCATCAAGCTGGTGGCCTCGCAGCCGGCCAACTACCAGCGCCTGCAGGCCCTGCAGGTGATGGAAAACCTGATGCAGTCGTACCCGCAGATCGACGGTATCTTTGCCGCCAACGACGCCATGGCCATCGGCGCGATCGAGGCGCTGCAGGGCGCCAACCGCAAGGCGCTGGTGTCCGGCATCAACGGCACGCAGGAGGCCATCGACGCGATCAAGGCCGGCACCATGCTCGCCACCGGTGACTACAATGGATTTGCCCAGGGTTGCCTGGGCATGACCGCCGCCATCCGCAAGCTGCGCGGCATGCCGGTCACGCAGAGCATCGTGCTGCCGGCCACGGTGGTGGACAAGACCAACTACCAGTCGATCGACATCCCGGTGAGCAAGCGTGCCTGCCCGCGTTGGGAAGATGCCACCAAGGCCTGATCCTGATGTCCGCAAGAGCGTCCGCAAGAGCATCCACAATACCGCCCGCGGGAACAACCACAAGAGAACACCCATCATGCGCAACCTAGACGAAGAGACCATCACACAGGCCGTGCTGGCGCGGCATGCCGACATGCCCAACGGGCGGCTGAAGGAGATCATGACCAGCCTGGTCCAGCATCTCCACGCCTTTGCCCGCGAAGTGCATCTCACCGAGGCCGAATGGGCCGAAGGCATCAAGTTCCTGACCGAGGTCGGCCACACCTGCACCGGCAGCCGGCAGGAGTTCATCCTGCTGTCCGACACGCTCGGCCTGTCCACGCTGGTCACCGCGCAGAACCACAAGAAGCCGCGCGGCTGCACCGAGGCCACGGTGTTCGGGCCGTTTTACGTGGACGACGCGCCAGAGTACGAACTGGGCGCCGACGTAGCCAACGGCATGACCGGCGAGCCCTGCTATGTCAGCGGCAAGGTCAAGAGCGTGACGGGCGAGGCGGTGCCGAACGCGCGGCTGGAAGTTTGGCAGGCGGATTCGGAGGGCTTCTACGATGTGCAGCAGGCGGGCCTTGATGGCCACCAAGGCCGCGGCACGCTGAAAGCCGACGAGAATGGCGGCTTTCACTTCAAGTCGATCGTTGCCGAGTGCTACCCGATTCCGCACGATGGCCCGGTGGGCCGCATGCTCGAGGCCATGGGGCGCCATCCGTGGCGTCCCGCGCACCTGCACTTCATGATCTCGGCGCCGGGGTTCGAGACGCTCATCACCCATGTGTTCCGCGAGGGCGGCGAATACCTGGATTCCGACGCGGTCTTCGGCGTGCGCAGCTCGCTGATCGGGGACTGGGTGCGCAACGAAGCCGGCCCCGCCCCGGACGGCACGTCATCGGCCACGCCGTTTTACACGCTGGATTTCGATTTCATTCTCAACCCGGCACCGGCAGTGCCGGCGCCATCCCGGAGGTAGGCCTCATGCTGTTCGTATTCCATCTTCTCGACAAGCCCGGCACCGGCGAACTGCGCGCCCGCGTGCGCCCGGAGCACAAGATCTATCTCGGCGCCAAGGCCGACAGCATCGCCTTCGCGGGCCCGCTGCTGGCGCAGGACGGCACCACCATGGCCGGCAGCCTGCTGGTGATCGATTTTCCGTCGCTTGCCGAGGCCAAGGCGTGGCTGGCGGGCGAGCCCTTTACGCAGGCCGGCGTCTATGGGCAATCGACCGTGCATGGCTTTAGCAACCTGTGGCCGCAGAAGGTTGGTTTCCCGCCGGCCTGACGTTGGCTGCGCATCAAGAACATCAGGAACATCAGCCAAGATCCGCCAAGATCGGCAAAGGGAGAAATCGTGTCCATCGTCAAACACATCGTGATGTGGAACCTGCGCGGAGAAACCGACGTCGACAAGCAGGACGCCGTGGCGCGGCTCAAGCTTGCGTTCGAAGGGCTTCGGGGCCGTATCCCCGGAATGCGCCACCTGGAAGTCGGCGTGGACTCGAGCAAGGTCAACTACGCCTGCGACGTGGTCCTGTACTCCGAGTTCGAATCGCAAAAGGCGCTGGAGGGGTACGCCACCCACCCGGAGCACCTGCGGGTGAAGGAGGAACTGGGTGACTTGCGCATTGCACGGCACCAGGTGGACTACGAGCCGTCGGCGTGAATGTCCGGCGGCTGCGGGCAGCTTTGCCGCGTCCATGCGAAAATCTACCCCGGCCTGCGCCGATACCGGCAGGCCGATGGGATGAACGCCGGATGCCCGGCCGTTCAAAACGATAATTCGCGCGCGCCAGACAGTTCTCCCCGGACCCGTCTCTCGCGACGCCAAGTGGAGACAGGACATTCCTATGGGCATCACAGAACTTCTGGCGCAGCCGATCGGCAACCTCGCGGACTGCGTCCGCCTGCACGCCGCCGAGCGGCCCGGACATGTCGCGGTCGTCGACAGCCGCGGCTCGCTTACCTATGCCGAATTCGACGCGCTGGCCGACCGCGTTGCCAGCGCCTTGCAACGCGACGGCCTGCAGCCCGGCGCCTCGCTCGCCATCTGCGCGGCAGCGTCCATCGAATACGCCGCTATCCTGATCGGCGGCCTGCGCGCCGGCGTTGCCCTGGTGCCGCTCGCCCCGTCCTCCACGCCGGCAAGCCTGGCTGGCATGGTCGAAGACTCCGACGCCCGGGTGCTCTTTGTCGACGCGGACGTCCTGCGCGAGATCGCGCCGGTGAAGGACAACATCCAGGCCCGCCTCATCGGTTTGGCCGACGCCCCCGCCGGCCTCGCGTTCGAAGCCTGGCTGGCCCCGCACGGCAGCCGCCCGCAAGCGCATTCCATCGCGCCGCAACAGGTGTTCAACATCATCTACTCCTCGGGCACGACCGGCACGCCCAAGGGCATCGTGCACGCCCACGCCCTGCGCTGGAACCAGATCCGCCGTGTCCAGGAATCCGGCGGCTACGGCCCCGACGCCGTCACGCTGATCTCCACGCCGCTGTACTCCAACACCACGCTGGTGAGCTTCATCCCCACGCTGGCGCTCGGCGGCACCGCCGTGCTGATGCCTAAGTTCGACGCGCAGCGCTATCTGCAACTGGCCGCGCAGCACCGCGTCACGCACAGCATGCTGGTGCCGGTGCAATACCAGCGCCTGATGGCGCGCGCGGACTTCGGTGACTACGACCTGTCGTCGTACCGGATGAAGTTCTCCACCAGCGCGCCGCTTTCCGCCGCGCTGAAGGCAGAGATCCTCAAGCGCTGGCCCGGCGGCCTGGTCGAGTACTACGGCATGACCGAAGGCGGCGGCAGCTGCGTGCTGGCCGCGCACGAGTTCCCCAACAAGCTCCACACCGTGGGCAAGCCCATGGAAGGCCATGACATCCGCCTGATCGACGACGACGGCCATGAAGTGCCCGTGGGCGAGATCGGCGAAGTCGTCGGCCATTCCAACGCCATCATGGCCGGCTACCACAAGCAACCGGAGAAGACGAGCGCGGCCGAATGGCGCGACGCCACCGGCAAGCTCTTTATCCGCACCGGCGACGTTGGCCGCTTCGACGAAGACGGCTTCCTCACGCTGATGGACCGCAAGAAGGACATGATCATCAGCGGCGGATTCAACATCTATCCCAGCGATCTCGAAGGGATCCTGCAGCAGCATCCGGACGTGCTGGATTGCGCGGTGGTTGGCGTGCCCTCGCAGCGATGGGGCGAAACGCCGGTGGCATTTGTGGTTCGGCGCGATGGTGCCACGGTGTCTGATGACGCCTTGATGGCCTGGACCAACGAGCAGGTTGGCAAGACGCAGCGGCTCGCCGTGCTGGAACTGGTGGATGTGCTGCCGCGCAGTGCGATCGGGAAGGTGCTCAAGCGGGAACTGCGGGACGGGTTCCGGCCCGGACGGCCGCTGGATTGACGCAAGCGGGCGGGGGCGCGCCCCCGTCGCCAGCGATTGCGCTACTTTTTCCGTGCGCCTTGCCCTGGCCTTTTCACGTCGCCAGCCTGCGGCCACAACGGCGAGCTCACCGAGAAATCCGCCTCGTCCATCGTGATCGCCTTCAGCGACCGGACCACGGCACGCGTGTCCCCCGTGCGCCACTGGAAATAGTAGGACAGGTTGTGCGGCGCCGGCGTGCTCGTCAGCTCCGCCAGCTTGCCGGCGCGCACAAACGGCTCCACATAGGACTGCGGGAACAGGCTGATCCCCACGCCCGCCATCACCATGGCAATCAGGGCCGACAGGCTGTTGCAGACCAGCGCCCTGGGAATCTCCAGCCTCTGCGCCGCCGCCCATTTCTCGAAGGCCTGCGTCAGGCCCGCTTGCGCGCTGAGCATGATCACAGGGTGCTCGGTGAAGTGCCGGGGCGTGAGGACAGTGCCGCAAGCCAGCCGCTGCGGCGCCGCCATCCACTTGTACGCCAGCTCGCCGACCTTCTCCTGTGACAGGTTGGGCGAGGTGCAGGGGCCGGGGATGATCGCGAAATCCAGCTCGCCGCGCTCCAGCTTGCGCTCCAGCTTGAGCGTCAGGTCCACCTGCGGCTCCAGCACCAGGTTCGGGTGCAGCTGGCGCACCCGCGCGACCAGGCTGGGAAACCACGTGGACGCCACCAGCTCGCTGATGCCGAAGCGGCAGCTCCCGCGCAGCGCGCTTGCCATGTCCAGGTCCGCGCGGATGCGGCTTTCGATGTCGAGGATCTGGGCGGCATGCTCAAGCAGGCGCTCGCCCGCGTCGGTGATCACCGAGCGTTGCCCGGTGCGGTCGAACAAGGCCTTTCCCAGATCGTCTTCCAGCTCGGCGATGCGCTTTGACAGCGATGACTGCGTGACATGCAGGCGCGCGGCGGCGACGGAAAAGCTGCCGAGTTTCGCGGCCCAGTAGAACGCTTCGAGTTGCTTGAGTGTCATGGCGATGCCTTGGCCTGGCGCTGCCTTTGCTGCCCGGCCCGCGTGCGGTCATTCCAAAATCTCACCGGGGGACGTGAGGATTTGTCGCTTTCTTCCCGCGCGGGAGGTACGTATCGTCTGGCCATTGTCAATATCGGCTGGGAGAGGGAAAGATCATGCGGCACGGGCTCAAGGCATGCAAGGCATGCAAGGCGGATTACGCAATCCACACGCTGGGCGCGATGCTTTTGTTCGCAACGGGCATGGCGGCGACTCCGGCCAGGGCGCAATGGCCCAGCGATCATCCCATCCAGGTCTATGTCGGGTTTGCCGCCGGCGGCGGCACCGATACCATGGCGCGCACGATGGCGCCGTTCATCCAGCGCTACCTTGGCGCAAACGCCAGCCTGGTGGTGCAGAACAAGCCTGGCGCCGCCAGCGAGATCTCCAACCTCAGCCTGATGCGCTCGGCGCCGGACGGCTACACCATTGGCGTGGTCAACCTGCCGGCCATGGCGTTCTCGCCGCTGTACCGCAAGACCAGCTTCGATCCGGCCGCGCTGCGGCTGGTCGCCCGGGTGCTGAGCGACCCGACCATCCTGGTGACGCGCAAGGATAGCCCGTACAACAACCTGAAGGACGTGGTGGCGGCGTTGAAGAAGACGCCGGCGTCGCTGTCGTTCGGCCACAACGGGGTCGGGACGAACGGGCACCTGGCGCTACTGCAATTGCAGAACGTGGCGGGCGTCAAGGTCACCGACGTCCCCTATAACGGGACGGCGCAATCCAAGACGGCTCTGTTTGGCGGGCATATCGATTTTGCGGCGGTCACCACGGGCGAACTGCAGGATGCGAGCAAGGAGGCCGTGCCGCTGAAGATCATCGCGCAGATGGGGGAGAAGCGAGCCGCTTCGCTGCCCGATGTGCCCACGGCCCGGGAGCAAGGCTTTGACGACGTGATGCCGGCCGAGCGGGGGATTGCGGTGCCCGCGGGCGTGCCGCCAGCCATCGTGGAGAAGCTGCGCGCGGCCATCCGAGCGACCCTCAAGGATCCGGAATACCTGAAAAAGGCCGGCAACGATGCGCCGGTGCTGGCCTACCTGCCGGGAGACGACTGGGCCCGGGAAATCGCCGCGCGCAAGCCCATGATGCGCAAGCTGGCCGACAGCATGCCCAAGGAGTGACCAGCCCCATGACTTCCCACCCATCCTCGCGATCCTAAGTCCATGCCACGCATTGCCCCGCCTCAAAAGACCGCATCCCTGCGCACCCTGCTGCAACGGGAATCGTTCGTCGTGGCGCCTGCCGTCCACGATATCTTCAGCCTGCGCCTGGTGGAGCAGGCGGGCTACCAGAGCGCCTGCATCAGCGGCGCCATGCTGTCGTACAGCCTGCTGGGTGTGCCGGACATCGGCCTGCTCACGCTGACGGAATGCGTGGAGCACTGCCGGCGGCTGACCCGCGCCTCATCCATTCCCATCACCGCCGATGCGGACGCCGGCTATGGCAACCCGCGCGGCGTCCACTACGCCGTGGAACTGTTCGAGGAAGCCGGCGCTGCCGGCCTGAACATCGAGGACCAGGTGGTACCAAGGCGCTGGGGCTCGGCGGCGGCCAAGGACGTGGTGCCGCTTGGCGAGATGCTCGCCAAGATCGACGCCGCGCAGCGCGCCAGGCGCGACAGCAACTTCATGATCATTGCCCGCACGGACGCATTTGCCTGCGAAACCACCGAGCAGGTCATCCTCCGGGCAAGGGCGTATCAGGCGGCGGGCGCCGATATGCTGCTGCCCATTGCGCCGCGCACCGAGGACGATATCGCCCGGCTGGTGCGCGCGCTGGATATCCCGGTGACGCTGAGCGCCGGGACCGGGCTGGCGCCAAGCCCGTCGGCCGCGAATGTGCCGCTGGAGCGGCTGCGCGAACTGGGGGTTCGCCGGGTTAGCCTGACCACGTTGTTGCCGGGCGCGGCGGTAGCCGGGATGCGGCGCAGCCTGGATGCCGTGCGCGGGGCGGGCAGCGATGACGGGACGGCGGCAGCGGGGGCGGCGAGCCTGAGGGCGCTGTTTGATGTGGCGGAGCAGATGGCTTTCGAGGATGCCCTGCTGCATTGACTGGAGACTGGCAATAGCGGGTTGACTGGGTTGGTTGGGTTGATATGCCCGCCAGGCCGTCTGCCTCCTGAGGCCGGCCTCGCCAACGATCCGGGGCGCCCTCCGAATCGACCGGGTCCGCGACGACGGTCGACCCAAGGCGCACACCCGGGGCAATCCACGTTTCTACCAGTCTCCATAGGCCGATACGATGCCACGCAGCAGCGCGTCGCGTTCTGCGCCAAGGTGGGCGCCGCTCGCGTCGCCCGCGGCATCCTTGCCGACAGCGGTATGCACCACCACCAGGTTCAATGCGGGATCTACGAAGATGGCCTGCCCGTAGACGCCCAGAAGGGCAAAGCGGCGGTGGCTGCCGGGCAGGATCCAGGTCTGCAGGCCATAACCGTAGTAGGTGCTGCCGTGGTACTGCATGTGGCCCGGCCGAAATGCTTCGGGTTGCCGTGTTGCATCCGTCATCGCGAGCAGGTGGTCGCGTGATACCACGGCGGTGCCCCTCACCAGTCCGTCGGCTGCCATCATCAGGCCCAGGCGGGCGTAGTCGTGCAGCGTGGCATTGAAGGCACCTTGCGCGAACACGTCCTGGTCGGCCGGATTCACCAGCCAGGTCGCCTGCGCTTGGGCGCCGATCGGCTTCCACAGCTTCTCATCGACGTAATCACAGAGCGTGCGGCGCGTGGCGCCGCGCAACACCAGCCCCAGGATTTGAGTCTGGGCCCCGGCATAGTTGAAGCGCTGTCCTTCGGGATCGCTGCGCGCCGTGATCAGCCGGGCGGCCTGGGCAACGCCAGCCCGGCGCACGGCATTGTTGAACCTGGCCCGGTCGTCGTGCTCCGAGTAGTCCTCGACAAACCGGGCGCCCGAGGACATGCGCATCAGATTCACGATTCGGGTCTGTCCGTACAGCGTGTCCTTGAGTTGGGGCGCGTAGGTCTCGGCGGTGTCATCGAGCGAGCGGATAAAGCCCTCTTCCTGCGCCTTGACGATCGCCAGCGCGGTAATCGTCTTGGCCATCGAGTTGGAGAGCATCCGCATGTCGGCGCTGCGCATGTAGTTGTAGCGTTCCGCGACAATCTCGCCGTCCTTCACAACCAGAAGTCCGGTCGCGCGCTGTCGCTGCATGTAGTCGTCCAGTGTCAGCTCGCGGCCATGAAAGCGGTAATGAAACGGTGTCTCGATGGCGGCCTTCTTCAGCGCAAGCGGATCGTTTGCCGGAGCGAGCGCACAGGACGGATTGAAGCTGTCCATTGCGCTGAACGAACCGACGAGATAGGGCTCCGTGTAGGCTTGCTTCAGGCTGCGAGCCGGTGGATAGCCCTCGGCCTTGCCCAGGGATGCTTCGTCGGGGGCGGTAGCGTTTGCGTTGACGGCGAGCAATGCAATCAGAGGGAAGCAGAGAAAGAAGGGCAGGCGAGCGATCGTCATCATGGCAGGAAGTCATTGCGATGGCAGCATATTCTCATGCCACCGATGCAGCACGGCGCCGCTAACTCTTGTCAGGTTCCATAGCTCGGCGTCCCCACCGCTTCACCCTTGCGCGCATCCGTGGTACTGTATAAACATACAGTATCAGGAAATTTCGTGTCAGTCCCCCCGGCTGAGCCGCACGCATCACATGACCGCCGAACTCTTCCCCATATCGCCCGATACGTCGGGCGATTCGCCTTTGGCGCAGCCGCCCGTGGCCGACCGGCAGGGGGCGCTGGACGCGCTGGAGCAACGCTATCCCGGCCTGTGGCGGGCGGGGCAGCTTGGCCATCTGGGCCGGGCGGGCAGCGTGCCGGCCTTGCCGACCGGCCATGACGCGCTCTCGGCCGAGTTGCCGGGCGGTGGCTGGCCGGTGGGCGCGCTCACAGAGCTGCTGGCCGACCCCGGCGCGGGCGAGTTGCGGCTGCTGCGCCCGGCGTTGCTGGCGCTGGCCGCGGCGCAGCGCCGGGTGGCGCTGATCGGGCCGCCGCACCTGCCCAATGCAACGTGCCTGGCCGAATGGGGTTTGCCGGCGCGCCAGTTGTACTGGGTGCGCCCGCCCGCTGGCGCGAGCCGGGCCGCGGCGCAGGCGGATGTGCTGTGGGCGGCGGAGCAGGTGCTGCGCAGCCAGGCCTTTGGCGGGGTGATGGTGTGGCTGCCCACGGCGCGTCCCGAGGCGCTGCGGCGCTTGCAGGTGCTGGCGCAGGCGGGAGACGCCGTGGTGTGGGCGTGCCGGCCGGCCAGCGTGCTGCGCGAGTCGTCGCCGGCGGTGCTGCGGCTGCTGTTGTCGCCGGCGCCGGGCAATGCCGTGTCGGTCACGTTCCACAAGCGGCGCGGCCCGGTGCGCGATACACCGCTGGTGCTGTCGCTGGGCGAGATGATGGCGGTCCCCGCCATGGCCACGCCGCCTGCGGCGCTGCAGGCCCCGTCGATGCCGGTCCCCCTGAATGCCCCGGTTTTCCAAGCCGTTGCGGGAGAGCAAGCCCATGTCGTACTGGATCGCGGTGCATCTGCCGCGCCTGTCGCTGGACGCGCTGCAGCCGAACTGGCCTGAGCCCGCCGCGCTCCACGCCTGCGCCGGACTGCTGCACCACAGCGTGCCGGTGGCCGTGATGGAGCGCGAGCGGGTGGTGCTGGCCAACGGCCCGGCGGTGGCGCTGGGCGTGCAGGCGGGGATGCGGCGGGGCGGCGTGCAGGCGTTGTCGGCGCAGGTGGTGCAACTGCAGCGCGAGCCGGCGGCCGAGGCGCAGGTGATGACGGCGCTGGCGCTGGCGCTGCTGCATTTCACGCCGCATGTCACGGTGCATCCCGATGCCGGGGTGGCTACCGTGATGATCGATGCAGGGGCCAGCCTGCGGTTGTTTGGCGGCCATCTAGCGTTGTGCCGGGCGGTGTATGCGCGGGTGCGGCGGCTGGGGGTGTTCCTGCAGCTGGGCTGCGGGCCGACGGCCTTCGGGGCGGCGTGGCTGGCGGCGCAGCCGCTGCGGCGGGATCGCCGGGGCGGGCTGGTGCGTCCGGCGCGGCGCGCGGTGGGGCCGCAGCGCATGGCGCGGCTGCTGGACCGGCTGCCGGTGGGCATGTTGCAAGGGCTGGCGGACGATGGCTGGCTCGATGGCATCGGCTGCCGGACCGTGGGCGAGGTGCGGGGCCTGCCGCGTGCCGGCCTGCGGCGCCGGCTGGGGCCGGACCTGCTGGCGCGGCTGGACCAGGCCTATGGCGAGGTGCCGGTGCGCTTTACGTGGTTCAGCGCGCCTGCCACCTTCTCGCAGCGCATGGAGCTGCCAGGCCGGACCGAATCCGTGCAGGGCGTGATGGCGGGCGCGCAGCGCTTGCTGCTGGCRCTGGCCGGCTGGCTGGCCGTGCAGCAGGCGGGCGTGACGCATCTTGTGCTGCGGCTGGAGCATGAGCGCTACCGGCTGGGTGCCCAGACGCAGGCAACGCCGGTGACGATCAGCCTGGCGCAGCCCAGCCGCGATCCGATGCATTTGTCCAAGCTGTTGCAGGAGCGGCTGGACAAGGTGCAGTTCCACGTGCCGGCGGTGAGCCTGCTGCTGGTGGTGGAATCGGTCCAGGCCTGCGTGCCGCAGAGCGATGCGCTGTTTCCCGAGCCAGGCGGCACGCCGGCGGAGCTGGGCCGCGTGCTCGATACGCTGATGGCGCGCCTGGGCCGGGAGAACGTGCTGCAACCGCAGCCGCTGGCCGACCACCGGCCCGAGCGCGCCAACCGCTGGTGCCCGGTGGACGAGATGCCTGCGCGCGCGCCGCGCGAGCCGGAGCGTGCTCCAGCGGGCATGCCGGAGCGTCCGCTGTGGCTGATGGCGCAACCCGTGGCGCTGACTGTGCAGCGCCATCGGCCTTGCTACGGCGGGCCATTGACGCTGCTCTCGCGGCCGGAGCGCATCGAATCCGGCTGGTGGGACGGCGCGCTGGCCACGCGCGATTACTTCGTTGCGCAACGGGCGGACGGGCTGCGCTGCTGGGTCTATCGCCAGCGCCCCGGGCGTGAGGAAAGCGGCGAGTACCGCTGGTTCCTGCATGGCTTGTTTGCCTGAGCGTTTGCCTGAATCTTTGCCATGTCGAGCCAGCCCGCCAACCCTTCATTCTCCGCTTTGCCGCCGGCGCTTTCCGCGCTGCTGCCGGCGTTGCCCGACTATGTGGAGCTGCATTGCATCTCCAATTTCACCTTCCTGGACGGGGCGTCGCATCCGGTCGAGCTGATCGAGCGCGCGTTTGCGCTTGGCTACCGCGGCCTGGCGCTGACCGACGAATGCTCGGTGGCGGGCACGGCCCGAGCGCACCATGCGCTGAAGGACCTGCGCGAACGCACCCGCGATGCGGCCGAGCGCAGCGCGGCGCGGTTGGCCGCCGGGCTGGGGGAGGATGAGGACGAGGCAGCGGAGGCGCCGGAGGAGGGCGACCACGAAGACGGCGAGCATCAAGGGGATGGCGAATTCCCCGCCGCGCCGGACGCCACCGCCACCGGGAGCGCCGATGAAGCCTTGCAGGCCCGCCTGCGCCGGCATGATCGCCTGCTTGACCTGGCCCGTGCCGCGCAGGATTTCCGCCTGCTGATCGGCAGCCGCTTTACGCTCACCGACCACGCGGGCCGGCCCGTGCTGCGGCTGGTGCTGCTGGCGCAGGACCGCGAAGGCTTCGGCAACCTGAGCGAGTTGATCACGCTGGGCCGCACGCGCGTGCAAAAGGGCACCTACGCGCTGCATCCCGACGACATCGCCGCGCCGCAGCCGGACCAGGCCCACCTGCGCGGCATGCCCGATTGCCTGGCGCTGCTGCTGCCTTCGTATTGCCCGGACCCCGCCGAGCTGCTGCGGCAGGCCCAATGGATGCGGCAGACGTTTGGCGAGCGCGGCTGGATCGCGCTCGAGCAATTGCAGGGCTATGCCGATGCCACGCACCGGCTGCGGCTGGAGCAAGCCGCGGCGCTGACCGGCGTGCCCCTGGCGGCATCCGGCGCGGTGACCATGCATGTGCGCTCGCGCAAGCCGCTGTCGGACGTGCTGAGCGCGATCCGCGTGGGCCAGCCCCTGGCCGAATGCGGCATGGCGCTGGCGCCCAATGCCGAGCAGCACCTGCGCATGCGCCAGCGCTTGTCGCGCCTGTACCCGCGCGAGGCGCTGGCGCAGACGTTGCGGGTTGCCGCCATGTGCGACTTCTCGCTGGCGTCGCTGCGCTACGAGTATCCGGAGGAGCTGGTGCCCCCGGGCGAGACGCCATTCAGCTACCTGCGCCGCGAGGCCATGAAAGGCGTGCTGCGGCGCTTCCCCAAAGGGCTCAAGCCCGAATGGCGCAAGCAACTGGCGGAGGAGCTCGCGCTGATCCGCGAGAAGCAGTACGAGCCGTTCTTTCTCACCRTGCACGACATCGTGCGCTTTGCCCGCGGCCGCGGCATCCTGTGCCAGGGCCGCGGCTCGGCAGCCAATTCGCTGGTCTGCTATTGCCTGTTCATCACCGAGGTCGATCCCGCTGATGCCAACCTGCTGTTCGGCCGTTTTCTCTCGCGCGAGCGCGACGAGCCGCCGGACATCGATGTGGACTTCGAGCACCAGCGGCGCGAAGAAGTCATCCAGTACATCTACGAGAAATACGGCCGCCATCGCGCCGCGCTGGCGGCGTCGCTGATCACCTATCGCTCGCGCAGCGCGCTGCGCGACGTGGGCCGGGCGCTGGGCATCGATGCCAGCGTGATCGAGCAGGTGGTCAAGGGGCAGGCATGGTGGGATGGCGGCAAGACCTTTCTGGAGCGCATTTCGCAGTACGGGCTGGACCCGGACGCGCCGGCGGTGCGGCAGTGGGCCAGCCTGACCGCGCAACTGCGCGGCTTTCCGCGCCATTTGTCGCAGCACGTGGGCGGCTTTGTGATTGCGCGGCACAAGCTGTCGCGGCTGGTGCCGATAGAGAACGCGGCCATGGAAAACCGCAGCGTGATCCAGTGGGACAAGGACGATCTTGAATCGCTGGGCCTGCTGAAGGTGGACGTGCTGGCGCTCGGCATGCTCTCGGCCATCCGCCGCGCGCTGGCGATGATCCCCACGCGCTCGGGCGCGCCGTACCGGATGGAAGACGTGCCCAAGGAAGATCCGAAAACCTACGACATGATCTGCGCGGCAGACACCATCGGCGTGTTCCAGGTGGAGTCGCGTGCGCAGCAGTCGATGCTGCCGCGCCTCTTGCCACGCAAGTATTACGACCTGGTGGTGGAAGTGGCSATCGTGCGGCCCGGCCCSATCCAGGGCGGCATGGTGCATCCCTACCTGAAGCGGCGCGAGCAGGAGCGGCGCACCGGCAAGCCGCCGGCGTACCACAACGACGTCATCGAGAAGGTGCTGGGCCGCACGCTGGGCGTGCCGATCTTCCAGGAGCAGGTGATGCAACTGGCCATCGACGCCGCCGGTTTTACGCCGGGGCAGGCCGACCAGCTACGCCGCTCCATGGCGGCGTGGCGGCGCAAGGGCGACCTGAAACAGCACCAGGATGCGCTGGTCAAGGCGCTCACCCGCAATAAGTACCCGGAGGCTTTTGCGCTAGCCATCTGCAAGCAGATCGAGGGCTTTGGCGAATACGGCTTCCCGGAAAGCCATGCCGCCAGCTTCGCCAAGCTGGTCTATATCAGCGCGTGGATCAAGTGCCACCATCCGGCGGTCTTCCTGTGCGCGCTGCTCAACAGCCAGCCGATGGGGTTCTACTCGGCGTCGCAACTGGTGCAGGATGCGCGCCGGCACCACGTGCGCACGCATCCGGTGGATGTGACGGTGAGCGGCTGGGAAAGCACGCTGGAGCATGCGGCCAGCGGTGTGCCAGCGCGCGCGCGCCAGCGCGCCCAGCCGGCGGTGCGGCTTGGCCTGAACCGCGTGAACGGCATGCGCGAGGCGGCGGCCGGGCGGATCGCGCTGGCCCGCGCCGAGGCGCCGTTCGCCAGCGTGGAAGACCTGGTGCTGCGCGCGCGGCTGGACCGGCACGACATCGATGCGCTGGCCGCGGCCGACGCGCTGGCCAGCCTCGCCGGGCATCGCCGCCAGGCGCGCTGGCAGGCCCGCGCCGCTGCGCTACAGGCCGCGCATCACGACCTGCTCGCCCAGGCGCCGCCGCCCGAGGGCGAGCTATCRCTGCCCGCGCCGCGCCTGGGCGAGGAGGTGGCGGCCGATTACGCCAGCACGGGCCTGTCGCTCAAGTCGCATCCGCTGGCGCTGCTGCGGCCGCGGCTGGCCGCGATGCACTACGCCACGGCGCAGGATTTGTCCCGCTGCGGCAACAACCGGCAGGTGCGTGCCTGCGGCATCGTCACGGTGCGGCAGCGGCCGTCCACGGCCGGCGGCACCATCTTTACGTCGATCGAGGACGAGACCGGCGCCATCAACGTGATCCTGTGGCCGGATCTGATCGAGCGCCAGCGCAAGGAAGTGCTGGGCGCGAAGCTGCTGGGGGTGATCGGCACGTGGCAGCGCCAGGGAGAGGTCAGGCACCTCGTGGCGCAGGAATTGGTGGACCTGAGCCCGCTGCTGGGCCGCCTGACGGTGTCCAGCCGCGATTTTCACTAGGGCGCGATTGGGGTGCAGTCGGGGCGTGACTGCGTGACCGCGCTACTGCGCGGGCGCCTCGTGCCCGAGCGCTTCGCCACGCCGTGCCCGGTTCATCTCCCCCTGCCAGCCGACCGCGCGCAGCAGCGCATAGCCGTGCTCGGTAATGCGCGGGCACCAGCGGTCGGCCGCGCATTCTTGCAGCGACACGAGGCCGCGTTCGAGCAGTGCTTCCAGGTCCACGGGATCGAGTTCCAGTCGATCCTGTACATCGTGGACCAGCAGCAAGGTGGCAAATTCGTGGGGGCTTAACATCGCCATCTCCTGGGGTTGAACATCCTGATCGCGCGGCCCGGCAGGGGCAGAACCGCCTACGGAAAGACAGCGCCAGGTGGCATTGGTTCAGGTGTTTCTTCTGCGCTTTGCCTGCCCGCCGCGCTGCGTTCGCGATCCCTTCGTTGTACGTCGGTTTTGCGTCTGTTTTGTGTCAGCCTGATCTCCGTTCCTTGCTGCACGCGCTGGTTCTACGCCCGTTTAGCGGGCATTCTGCACCCGCATTGTGCCTTTTCGGCCCCGCCCTTGTGCATGCGAAAAAAGCCGTGAAAACGCGCTTCAGTCAACGTTTAGCCAGCCGATACAAGACGCATGCAAGCGATTCTCTGGGATCTTCGTGGCCACTTTTCTCTCCCCCGCCGTGCGCCTGATGGCGCGCCTCACCATCACCCGCAAGCTGCTGTTGCTGGCCATCCTGTTCCTGATCCCGCTTGGCGGCGCGCTCTACGCGGTGCTGAGCCTGTCGGTGCAGACGATCCGCGCTTCGCAGGACGAACTGAGCGGCCTCGCCATCGTCGACCGTGCTCTCGATTTCATGCGCGAGACGCAGGTCCGTCGCGGCGCGGCCAATGCCGTGCTCGCTGGCAACGCTGCGTTTCGCGCGACGTTTGACGGTGCCGATGCGAAGGCAGCCGCACACCTTGGCGAGCTGGAGAAGCAAGCCGGCGAGGCCGCGCGCTTCGATGTCATGCCTGACGCACGCAAGCTGGAGCAGTCGTGGCAACGCATGCATGAAACGGGCCTGAACGCCACCGCCGGCGCGCTGTTCGGCATGCACAGCGCGCTGGTCAAGCAGACGCGGCTGTTTATCGGCGATGTGGCGGACCGCTCTTCGCTCGCGCTCGATCCCGACAGCGGCTCGTACTACGTGGTGACGCTGATGGTGGGGCAGATGCCCAAACTGGCCGAGCTGAGCGCGCTGGCGCGCGGCAGGGGCGCGGCCATCATCAGCCAGGGCGGATACGCTGATGCGGCGCAGCAAGCCGAGCTGGCCGCGCTGGGCGAGCAGATCCAGGACGGGCTGGAATCCGTGCGGCGCGACATCGATCGCGTGATGCGCGGCGCCCCGGCGTATCGCCCGCGGGTGCAAGGTGCGCTCGCGCAACTGGCAGTGATGGATACCTTCTACCGCACGCTGCAGGAAAAGATGCTCGGCAGCGGCGGCATCGCCATCGAGGCCAAGCCCTATTTTGACGAGGCGACGGCGGCCATCAACGCGGTCTCCTCGGTCAACAAGGCGTTTTCAGGGATTGCCCGCGACATGCTGGAGCAGCGCATCGCTGCCGAGATGCTGCAGCTCGAGGTGCTGGCCGGCGTCGCCCTGCTGGCCGTGGGCGCGGCGCTCTACCTGTTTGCCGGCTTCAGCCACGGCATGCGCGCCGACGTGCAGCAAGTGGCCAGCATGGTGGGACGGATCAACGCCGGCGACCTGGCCATCACGCTGGAGGTGCGCGGCAGCGACGAGCTGAGCCACGTCAAGCGGCACCTGCTGTCGCTGGTGGATACCTGGCGCGCGCTGATCGGCGATACCAAGGTCGGCGCGCAGAACGTGCTGGCGGCCGCCGGCGAGATCGCGCAAGGCAACCTGGACCTGTCGCAGCGCACGGAGGAGCAGGCCTCGTCGCTGCAGCAGACGGCCGCCAGCATGGAGCAGCTCACCGCGATCGTGCGGCAGAACGCCAGCAGCGCGGACCAGGCCAGCGCGCTGGCGGGCGAGGCCTGCGACATCGCCGTGGCCGGCGGGACCTCGGTGGGCCGCGTGCTGCGGACCATGGGCGAGATCGAAGCCGATTCCAGACGCATCGTCGACATCATCGCGGTGATCGACGGCATCGCGTTCCAGACCAACATCCTGGCGCTCAATGCCGCGGTGGAAGCGGCGCGCGCCGGCGAGTACGGGCGCGGCTTCGCCGTGGTGGCCACCGAGGTGCGCAGCCTGGCGCAGCGCGCCGGCAGCTCCGCCAAGGAGATCCGCACGCTGATCTCGCAGTCGGTGCAGCGGGTCGAGGCCGGCTCGGCGCTGGCGGGGGATGCCACCGCCACCATGGACAGCATCGTTGCCGCGGTCAAGCGCGTGACTGTCATGATGGACGAGATCAGCCGCGCGTCGCAGGAGCAGAGCAGCGGCATTGCCCAGGTCAACCAGGCCGTGACGCAGATGGATCAGGTCACGCAGCAGAACGCGGCGCTGGTCGAGCAGGCCGCCGCAGCGGCCGATGCGCTCAAGGAGCAAGCGCAGCGCATGGAGCGTTCGGTGGCGGTCTTCCGGCTGGATCCGGCGGTCGCCGCTTAGCGGCTATTTCAAAAAGATGCTGGCGTCGTTGCGCGGCCTTGGCCGTACCACTTGACTGTCCGCGGCCGCGCGCCTAGCCAGAACCGCTTCGCTTCATGTTGAAACAGCCTCTCAGGCGGAGTACGGCGGCGCGCTCAGCGCCGGTTGGCGATCCAGATGCCGGCCACGATGGCGCCCAGCCCGGCCGCGTGATACCAGCGCGGCCAGTCGCCCAGCAGCGCGGAAGACATCAGTGCGGCAAAGACGGGCGTGAGCGTGAAGAAGAACACCGGCAGCTGCGCCCCGGCGCGGGCAATCGCACGGTCCCAGGCAAAGTAGGCCAGCAGCGAAGGGATCGTGGCCACATACACCAGGATGCCGAGCGTCTTGCCGTTCCAGTGAATCGGCACGCTCCCCGATAGCAGCTCCCACGCAACGAACGGCACGCAGGCCGCCACGCCCGCCACGATCTGCGCAAACAGCAGCACGGCCAGCGGCAAGTCCGGGCGCTTCTTGCGCAGCAGCCAGGTGTAAGCGCTCCAGGTGATGGTGCCCGCCAGCATGAACAAATCACCCGCCACAAAATCCAGCTGGGCCAGCCGCCCGGGATCCCCGCGCAGCATCACCACGCCCACGCCGGCCAGGCAGAGCAGGGCGCCCACCACATGCCAGCCGCGCACCCGCTCGCGGAAGAACAGCGCGCCGATGATCAGCAGGAAGATCGGGGCGGAAGCGCCGATCAGCGTCACGTTGATCGGCGACGACGTGGTCAGCGCCAGGTACTGCATGGCGTTGTACACCGAGACGGAGAGCATGCCCATGGCGGCGATCACCCCGGCATGCTGGCGCAGCGTGGCGGCATGCTCGCGCACGCCCCGCCAGACATAGGGCGCGAGCAGCAGCCCGGCCAGCGCCCACCGGGCAAAGTTCAGCGTGATCGGCGGGATGGCGCCGGCGGCGTAGTGGCCGACGATGGCGTTGCCGGCCCAGCTCAGCGGCGGGAAGGTCAGCAGGCCAAGCGTGCCCCAGTCGAGCCGGGCGCGGCCGGCGGCGGAAGTGGTCATCGGAGGGTTGTCGTCCTGTTCGTATTCTTGTTGTTTTGTTTGTCTTGTTTTCCGCCGGCATTATGCCGCAGGCGTGAATTGCAAACGATTGTGACTGGCGTGTTGCTGGCGGATGCGTTGCGCTAGTCTTCCCATCATCCGGATACGAACTGTTACATAGCGCTGTGTTCCCGCTGTCAACACGCGCTGCCACCGGGCCGTTTTTACAGGCAACGCGCAAGTTGCGCGCCTCACCTGGAGATAGACATGAAGAAGGTACTCGCCATCCTGACCCTCGGACTCTTTGCTGCCGGTGCTTTCGCCCAGGCACCGGCAGCCGACGCCCCCAAGGCGCCTGCCAAGGTCGAAAAGAGCGCGCACAAGACCAAGACACACAGCAGCACCAAGCATACCAAGGCGGCAACGCCGGCCAAATCCGCCGCGCAGTAATGCGCGGGTTCAGGGTGCGCTCCGCTGGGGGCGCACCCCTTTTTCTTTTCTCCTGACGCCATGCACCTGATCTGGACCATACTTATCGGCTTCGTCGCCGGGCTCGTCGCGCGCGCCATTACCCCGGGCAACGGCCCTAGCGGGTTCTTCCTCACGGCCGCGCTTGGCATTGGCGGCGCGTTGGCGGCCACCTTTCTCGGGCAAGCCCTGCACTGGTATCGCCCGGGGCAGTCGGCAGGCTTTATCGGCGCCGTGGTGGGCGCGGTGATCCTGCTGCTGGCCTATCACCTGATCAGCAAAAAGAGCTAGGCCCCGAGCCGCTGATGGCCATACGCCAACAGCAAGAGCCGAGCACCAAGCACCAAGCAGCAGCACCCGCAACACAGATCACGGAACCCGATCATGAGCCTGATGGATTTTTTGCAGAACGCAGCCTCCGCCCTTGGCGGCAATCCCGAGCAGCAGGTGGACCACATCGCGCAGAACGCCCCGGAGGGCGCGCTTGGCCAGTTGCTGGCCGGTGCTTTCCACTCGGATCAGACGCCGGCCTTCGGCAATATGGTAGGGGAGTTGTTCGGCCAGTCCAACGGTGCGCAGCAGGCGGGCATGCTTAACCAGCTGCTGGCAACGCTTGGGCCGGCGGTGCTGTCCGGCGCGGCAGGCGGCGCACTGGGCAATCTGCTGCAGCCCGGCGCGACCCAGGTCACGCCCGAGCAGGCCAGCCGGCTGAGCCCGGCGCAGGTGCAGGAGATCGCCACCCACGCCGAGCAGGTCCATCCGGGCATCGTCGACCAGATCGCCGGCTTCTACGCGCAGCACCCCACGCTGGTCAAGACCATCGGGAGCGCCGCGCTGGCCATTGCGCTGGCCAAGTTCAAGGAACACCAGCAAGGCTGAGTGCCCGGGCTGGCATGGGCTTGAAGGCCTTGTCGCAGCGCCCCGCGACCTCAGCGCGGGGCGGTGTGCCTATGGCAGTTCCACCTCCAGCCGCGCCAGCGTGCGCAGCAGCGTTTCGTCGTCGGGCGACAGGTGAGTCGCCATCGCAAACGCGGCGCGCGCCTCGTCCTTGCGATTCAGCTGCCACAGCGCTTCTCCCTTGTGCACCAGGCCTTCCACGCGTGCGCCCAGGTTGCTCTCGGTGCCCTCGCCAAAGGCGGCCAGCGATTGCTCCATGTAGCCGAGCGCCTGCTCCGGCTGGCCCAGGCGGAACAGTGCCCAGCCTTTGCTGTCGAGGATAAATGGGTCATCGGGCGAGTGAGCCAGCGCCTCGTCGATCATCGCCATGCCGCGCCCGACCATCCAGTTCGCATCGACCAGCGAATAGCCAACCTCGTTCAGGTTCTCCTTGGCGAGCGGTGCCAGGCCAAGCGCGATATCCAGCTGCCTGTCGTCCCGTCCGGCAATCGCCAGGTCGATCAGCTTGCGCCGCACGCGTGCCTGGAAATCCGCACTGATTTCGTCCTTGCCGGCCTCGTAGCTGGCCAGCATCTGCCGGAACACGGCCGCCGGCCCGGCGCTGGTGGGCAGGGCGGCGATGGTCTCGGACTGGCGCTTGCACCAGGCATATTGGGCCGGTTCCATACTGCCAAACTCATAGTCCAGGCTGATCGTCTGGGCCTTGTGGCTTTGCGCGTAGTAGGTATAGCCGCGGCTATCCGTCCTGTTGCAGAACAGGAAACCGTCCTTGAGGTCGAGCACATAGGGCAGGCCGCCCATGGGATGGTTGCTGGTCTCGCCACGCAGCAAAAACGACTCTCCGAAATCCCCATCGCCGATGATCGGGTTGAGGATCCACTTGCCCTTGGGATAGCGCTTAGGCAGCCGCACCGACACGGTATTGCCCTGCTTGTCGGTGACGCCAAAGATCACACTGTCCTGCTCGTTCGGCTTCGGCGTGACGCCAGCGATCCGCTGGCCCGGCAGGAACAAGCGGTAACGGGCCTCGGGCAGGGGCCGGTTGGTGGCCGGATCGCGCAGCACGAACCGGTGCACCTGCGCGCCTTCGCCGAGCGTGCCCGGCTGGCGGTAGTCGCGCGCCTGGGTCATGGCGGGAATGGTTGCCACAGCCAACAGCACTGCGCCCTTCAGGTAAAGCGTTTTGCTTCTCATTGTCTTGGTATTCAGGTTGAATTGGATTCGGGCGGTCAGGCGCCCATGCCGCTGGCGCGCAGGCTGCCCAGCATGCCGTGCAGGTCATGGCTCATGACCGCCAGGAACGCCACCAGCCCGAGGTAGTACAGCGTATAGGTCAGGCGCATTTCCGCGCTGATGGTGTAATACGCGCGGTTCTCCGGGGCCTGCGGATCGTAGCGCCAGGCCTTGAGCAACTGCGGGGCCGCCAGCAGCGCCACCAGGATCAGGATCGGGCTGGGGCGCCACAGGAACATCGCCACCAGCACCGGCACGCCAATGAACCAGATGCGCGGCGACAGCACCGCGGTGACGCGGCCGCCATCGAACGGCGAGAGCGGGATCAGGTTGAACAGGTTGATAAAGAAGCCCGCATAGGCCAGCGCCAGCATCAGGCCGCTGCCGGTGCCGCGGCCGATGTAATAGCAGGCCAGCGCGCCCAGGGTGCCAACCACCGGCCCCGCCAGCCCGATATAGGCCTCGGTCTCGACGTCGACCGGCTGGTCCTTGAGTTCGACCCAGGCCCCGACGAACGGAATGAAGGTGGGCGCGCCCACGGCCAGCCCGCGGCGGCGCGCGGCCAGGAAATGGCCCATCTCGTGGACAAAGATCAGCAGCACGAAGCCGACGGCATAGCGCCAGCCGAAGATCAGCGCATAGGCGCCGATCGACAGCAGCATGGTGCCGCCCGTGGTCAGCAGCTTGCCCATCTTCAGGCCGCCCATGAGCAGGAGCAGCAGTTTGGTCATTCGTGCAAATCCGTAGCCGGGAGGGAGGAATGCGCCTTCACTTCGGCTCTGCGGGACCGGACGGCTTGCGCTTGAACCACTTGGTGGCGGAATAGCCGATGCCCGCCACTGCCAGCATGATCACCTTGGCGAACTTGGCGAAGAACGCCGCCAGGATGGCCAGCAAGCCCAGCTTCTTCGCCGCCACCCCGCCGATCAGCGCGGCCAGCCCGTATTCCGCCACCTTGTCGGTGCTGGAATTGAAATCCGCATAGGCCTTGCCCTCGGAGAAGTCGAGGTTGGACAGCAACGTGCGCACCACGGGTTTGTTGGCGTCGACCTGGTCGCGCGCGGTGATCAGGTTCAGGCTGACGTAGCCTTCCCGCCCGAGCGCATAGGTGTTGTAGTTGACGGATTGCGGGGCATCGGCCGGCTGGCCTTTCTCGCGAGCCGACATCGACCAGATCAGCCGATGGCTGGCCGCCTCATAGTGGGGCCGCTCCACCCAGCCGACGATCTCAAGCCCGCGGATGCCGCGCTTCTCCCGCTCCTCGTTGGCGGCTTCCGTGCCTTCCTTGAGCGATTTGAAGAGATCGTCGACATTCCAGTCCTTGGCGTCGTCGTCACGGATGTAGCCCGAGGGCTCGTACTTGGCCACCACCATCCAGTCGTCGTCGCCGGTGGGCAGCACCAGGCCGAGCAGCCGCTCGTCGGTGAGGTTGCCCATGGCGTGCATGAGCTTGCCGGCGGCCGGTTGGGGAATGAAGATTTCCTTGGCCGGCAGCTTCAGTGTGGCCTGTTCCCCCAGTTTTACCGTGGCCGGACCCGCCTGGGCGCTGGACTGCGCTGCCTGCCAGGCTGCCTCCATCTCCTTTTCCTTGCTCTCGCTGCCTTGCGCCAGCAGGCTGCCGGAAGCAAGGAGGCTCATCCCGCATGCCAGGCTGGCCAGCATGCCACGCAACTCATGACCCATCATTCCCACAATGACTTCTCCCTTCGCTTGATTATTTGTTTGTTTTTTTTGGGGCACTGCCCATGATGGCCGGGGGAAGGGGGGCTTCCAGTGGCCGCGCATGCAGTGCAATTGCCCGATATTCCGGGGGTTGGTGATTTTAGCGTTTTTTTTATTTGCGGCAGGGAAAGGGGATATTGGTTTGCTGGGTTGGTCGCTGTTTCTTTGTACGGCGTTGGCTTTTGTACCCAAAGGCCAACGCCGTACAAAGAAACAACGACCAACCCCGCAGAGCGATGTCGTATGGCTTTTGGGTGCAAAAACCAACGCCGACGAAATAAACAGCGACGCCCCACGCAAAACCCCAAAAACTACCAAAACACCTCCCGGATCATCCCCCCAAATCTCATGCCGCCAAGCCACCGGCCGAGATGGATGCGGTGCTGCACCAGCCGGAGGTGAAGGCGCGCCTGATCGAGTACGGGATCGATCCGGTAGGCGGGACGCCCGACCAGTTCCAGGCATTCATCAAGGAAGAATTCAGGGCTAGCCAATCAGCTTGAGCAGCGCGGGCACCGTCAGCACGGCGGTGTAGTAGCCCATGAACTGCACGCCGGTATTGAAGCCGATCGCCCTGGAAAGCAGCCCGCCCAGCAAGCCCATGGTCAGGATCACCAGCAGGCCAAGGAACTGGCCCTCCCAGACGCTGATGACCAGGATCAGGCCGACGAAGGTGGCGATGATGGCTTCATGAGAGACCTTGCGCGACACGAACAGGGCGGCGCTGCGCGCGTAGTTCATGGCAAACGGGTAGGRCACCAGCGCGGCTAGCAGCACGGCCAGCAGCCCGTAGCCCAGGAACTCCCAGTGGTTCAGCAGGTTGTGCAGGTTGTGGGTCTGGCCGGCGCCGGCATCCACGGTGTAGACGGGCGGCGCATTGAACAGCGGCGCGGCGGGGCCGGCGGCAACCGGGCTGAGCGGCAAGCCGAAGGCGATGAGCGGGATCAGGGCCTCGGCAATATAGGTGGCTTCCGTGATGCCGTTGCGTGCGCTGAGCACGGTGGTGAGGCGGTGATAAGCGTGCTTGACCCGTGCCCCCACGATCTCGCCGAGGACCACGGTCATGGCGACCGGGCTGAACACGAACGTCGCGCTCGACACGGTGGCGGTGGCCACGGTCCATTTCACCTGGCTGCGATCGAGCACCTTGAACGGATTGGGGAAGTACCCCGACCAGCCTTTGACGTCAGGCGCTAGCGCGAACTTGCGCACGCGGTCCCGCTGCATGCGCGGGCGATCCACCGGGGAGATGGAGGAGAAGAGATCCGCAATGAGCGGGCCGATGGCGATGCCCAGGAAGTAGCTGATGCTCAGCTTGACGCCGAACTTCGCCGTCAGCGTCTGCAACGCCACGATGACTACGACAAAGGGCACCAGCGTGGCCACCGAAGCCCACCTGCCGACGGAGCTGTAGGCGATGATCACGGCGGCCACCACGAAGATCCACGGCGCGGCCTTGGTGATCGCCGAGCCGAACGGCGCGAGCAGGACGGCGAAGAGCACCGCCAGCGGCACGGCGATAAACGCCGCGATGAGCGCGCCCGAGATCATCTTGCGCAGCGCGATATGCGGCACGCCCAGGTTGCGCAGGTGGTTGGCATCCTGGAGCAGCGGCGTGGCCATCGTGTCGCCGGGGATGCCGAGCAGCGCGGTGGGGATGGCGTGGGTCATGTGCTTGGCGACGGCGCCGGCGAGGAAGAACGTGAACACCCCCTCGGGCGGCACGCCCAGCAACACCACCAGCAGCGTCAGCGGCGCCAGCGTGGTGGTTTCATCGGTGCCGGAGATCAGGCCGATCGCCGCAAAGACGACGGCGCCGGCCAGCCCCATGCCGGCGGCAATGAGGATGTGGGTAAGCAGTGCAGATTCGATCATGATGAGCCTTCGATATCCTGGATATCCGTGGGCAGGCGTTCAAGCCAGGTTGGACCGGGGGCTGGCGGGCGCGGTGGGCGTGACGGACGTGGAGAGCGCCGCGTCCTCTGCCGGCTGCGGCACGCCATTGCGGCGCTCGCGCGCTGCGAAGAGCGCGAAGAGTTGCAGCTCCTTGAGCTCCTGCACCACGGACGCGGGAAGGTCTGCGATGGCGCCGAGCCCACCGGCTTCCTCCGCGAGCTTGTCCAGCACTTCCTCGCGCCAGGTCGGATCGGCGGCCTCGCCTTCGATCACTTCACGTTTAGGCCGGAACAGGCAGGCGCAGATAACGCCCGCAAGCAGGCAGCCCGCCAGGCCGGCCAGCATGGCGTAGGCACGCGCCAGCTCCGGTGTCTTGACCAGCCCGTTGAGCACGCGGCTGGCGAGCAGGAATCCCGTCAGGCTGACCACGGCCCCGATGGCGATGGACCACGCCAGGTGCCGGGTATCCGCGGTGTCGCCCCAAACCTCGACGAGACGCCGCGCCGATGGCGCTTGCTGTGTGTTCATTTACATGTCTCCGGATGTGGCTGGCATCCAGGCGCTTGCGTGCTTGCGTGCTTGCGCGCGTCGATGCCAGCTCTGGTTCTTGTCTTTCGCCGCGGCTGTGCCGCGTTTTCTTGCTTACCTGCTTACCTGCCTAGCTACTTGCCAGCCCACCTGCTCCTGAGTGCCGCCAGCAATGCCACCGCCCGGTCGGTGCGCACGTCTTTCTCCTCGGCCATGCGCTTTGCAATGCTGTCGACCTCGTCGCCGGTGGCGCCGGCCACCAGCGCGATGTTGCGCGCATGCAGCGCCATGTGGCCGCGCTGGATGCCCTCGGTAGCCAGCGCCCGCAGCGCGCCAAGATTCTGTGCCAGGCCCACCGCGACCGCAGTCTCGCCGAGTTCCTGGGCGGATTTGACGTCGAGGATCTTCAATGCCAGGCGCGCCAGCGGATGCGTCTTGGTGGCGCCCCCGACGAGACCCACCGGCATCGGCATTTCGATGGTGCCGACCAGGGCGCCGCTGGCGTCTTTCTCCCAGTGCGTCAGCGACGTATAGCGGCCGCCGCGGCAGGCATAGGCATGGGCGCCGGCCTCGACCGCGCGCCAGTCATTGCCGGTCGCCACGATCACGGGGTCGATGCCGTTCATGATCCCCTTGTTGTGCGTGGCGGCCCGGTAGGGGTCGATGGCGGCAAAGGTATACGCGTCGATCACGCCCTCGATGATCTCGGCGCCGCTGCGCTCCTTGGTGGCGAGCACCGCCGGCGTGAGCCGCACGCGGGCACGTGCCAGCCGCAGGTCGGCCAGGTTGGAGAGGATGCGCAGCCGCACGGAGCCGCCGGTGATGTTTTCGACAAGCGGCGAGACCGCTTCGGCCATGGTGTTTACCGTGTTGGCGCCCATGGCATCGCGCACATCCACGATCAGGTGGATCACAACCATGGCCCCGCGTGGCGTATCGGGGAAGACGTGGACCTCGATGTCCTTGCAGCCGCCGTCAAGGCCAATCAGCACCTTGTCGCGGCTGTTTGCCACGTCCAGGATCGCCGCTCGTTGCTTCAGCAAGGCCTGCCGGGCGCCGTAAGGGTCCGTGACACCCAGGACCTGCACCTGCGCCCGCATCAGCGGGCCTGTGCTGGATGCCTCGAAGCCGCCGCATTCGCGCGCCAGCTTGGCCATGAACGAGGCCGCGGCCACCACCGACGGCTCTTCCACCACCATCGGCACCAGCACGTCCCGGCCATTGACCTGGAAATTGCCCGCGACGCCAAACGGCAGCTCAAACGTGCCGATCACATTCTCGATCATGCCGTTGGCGAGCTCCACGCCTAGCGCCCCAGGCTCGGCCAGGAGCCGGATGTCCTGCGCCGACAAGGCGGCGGCATCGCCCACATAGGCCAGGCGCTGGGCCGGCGTCATGGCGCGGAAATTGGGCAGGCGGGAATCGGTCACCATCGGTGTCTCCGTGAGTGGGTTTGGAATGGAGACAGTTTAGGTACACTGTACCAGCATAAAAAGGTACAGTTAGGCAGGACAGTTTGATCCAGCCTTCCGGAGCACAAGCCGATGACGAACCCCAGATCCCCCTCGATTGCCACCGTGCTGGCCGATGCCATCGAGCGGCAGATTGTCGAAGGCGCTTACCGCACCGGCGACAAGCTGCCCTCGCTCAGGGAGCTGGCGCAGTTGCACGGGTACAGCAAGAACACGGTTGTCGCCGCGTTCGAGATCCTGGTGGGGCGCGCGCTGGTGGAACCCCGGCGCGGCGCGGGCTACTTCGTGCTCGAGCGGCCGGCCAAAGCGCCGCGGGACGAAGATGCCGGCTCGCTGCGGCGCGCGATGGACATCGTCTGGCTGATGCGCGAGCAGTTGAAGAGCAGCCCGGACGTGCTGGCGGTGGGCGATGGGTTTCCGCCGGTGGCGTGGCTAGCCGAGGCGCGCCTGGACAAGTACCACCACAAGGTGGTGCGCACCGGCCTGGGCGCCTTGTTTCGCTACGGCAACCGCTTCGGCTACGGGCCTCTGCGCGATCACCTGGTGCGCAAGCTGGGCGACCTTGGCATCGGCGCCGATCCCCGGCAGATCGTGCTGACGCACGGCGCCAACGATGCCATCGACCTGGTGATTCGGTATTTCCTGCCGGCCGGCGCGACGGTGCTGGTCGACGATCCCGGCTATTACCCGCTGTTCGGCAAGCTCAAGCTGGCTGGCGTCAGGATTGTCGGCGTGCCGCGCCTTGCCGATGGGCCTGACCTGGAGGCGCTGGAGCAGCTGCTGATCCAGGAACGGCCGCGCTTGTTCTTCACCCAGTCCGTCGCGCACAACCCCACCGGCTCGGACCTCTCCGCCGCCAAGGCCTACCGCGTGCTGCAGCTGGCGCAGAAGTTCGACCTGCTGCTGGTGGAAAACGACGCGCTGGCGGATTTCAAGCCCACCACGCTGCCCCGGCTCGCGGCGCTGGATCAGTTGGAGCGGACCATCTACATCGGCAGCTTCTCCAAGTCCGTCTCCGCCGCGTTGCGGGTGGGATTCATTGCCTGCGGCGCGGATCTGGCAAGCGATCTCGCCGATCTCAAGGCGCTGATCCACGTGAGCAGCTCGGAGTATTGCGAGCGCACCGTCGATGTGATCCTGAGCGAGGGGCACTACCAGCGCTACATCACCAAGCTGCGCTCCCGACTGGCGGAGGCCACCGACAAGGCGCTGGCGCTGTTCGACCGGCTGGATGCGCGCATCTTTGCGCGGACCGGGCAGAGCTTGTACCTGTGGGGCGCGCTGCCGAACGTGGACGACTCGCTGGTGCTGGCGCAGAAACTGCTGCCGCAGAAGGTCGTGATCGCCCCGGGCCGCGTCTTTCGCGTGGACTCCGAGGCGACATCGCCGTGGTCGCGCTTCAATGTGGGCGCGGTGCTGGATCCCAGGTTCGAGGCAGCTGTGCGCGGCGCGCTGGATCGTTAGCGCAATGCATGGCCGCCCGCGTCGACGGGGGCAGAGGAGATGCCTTCATCGATCATTTGCAAGTGCCCCATACGGTACTGCGGGCGTGAAGGCGCGCTATCGAGATGCGCTACCGAGACGTAGCGTTTGCGTTTTCGCATCCACCTTTGCGCTTCGTGACAGCCCACTATACTGACGTAGACGCGCCGAAGCTCAGGGCCGCGTCGGGACGACAGCCGCTACTGTGCCGGTCCTTGCCTCGCATCCACACTCACCAACATGGAGGTTGAATATGTCGATTCGCATCGGTGATGAAGCGCCCGATTTTACTGCCGATACTACGGAGGGGAAAATCAGTTTCCACGAATGGATTGGGGACAAATGGGCCATCCTGTTCTCCCATCCGAAGGACTTCACCCCGGTCTGTACCACGGAACTGGGCTATATGGCCCGGCTCAAGCCGGAATTCGACCGGCGCAACACCAAGATCATCGGCCTGAGCGTGGACCCCGTGGCGGACCACCAGAAGTGGGTCAAGGACATCGAGGAAACGCAGGGCCACGCCGTCAACTATCCGATGATCGGCGACGTCGACCTCACGATCGCAAAGCTCTATGACATGATCCATCCGAACGCGAGTGGCGGGCCGCGCACTGCCGTGGACAATGCCACCGTGCGCTCGGTGTTCCTGATCGGGCCGGACAAGAAAGTCAAGGCGATGCTGGTCTATCCGATGAGTGCCGGCCGCAATTTTGACGAAGTGCTGCGGCTGCTGGATTCGCTGCAGCTGAATGCAAAGCACACGGTAGCCACGCCGGTGAACTGGAAGCCGGGCGAAGACGTGATCATCCCCACCTCGGTCTCCGACGACGACGCCAAGAAGAAATACCCACAGGGCTTCAAGACGCTCAAGCCGTATTTGCGGGTGGTGTCGCAGCCGAAGTAAGGGGCAGGCGGCGGATGGGTTCGCAGTGAGATGGTGGCGCCGATCCTCCGGCTGGAGGACGGCGCGCATTGTTGTCAGCGCGGTTGTAAGCCGAAGTCGTAAGCTGCGGTCGTCAGCGCGCGCCTGCCAGTGAAGCCCTCAGTTCATCGCGCTGCGTGAAACTCGGCGTGGCCAGCCAGCCGACGAAGTCGTCGTGCCAGTTCTCCCAGGCGTTTTCGTCGAAGTCGAAGGCCTCGTCCAGCCGCCCGCCGTCGCGCAGGTAGGTGCCGACGATCCGCGTGCCATCCCAGTACGCCGCCACGGCCACGTCGGCGAGGTCCGCCGTGGTCCCGACCGGGAGGTCGCGCAGCAACATGGACAAGTGTGCCTTGAACGATGCGAATTCGTTTGAGGTCATGGCTTGCTCCGCTGATGGGAAGAGTATGTCCAGAGGATGTACCCGTTCCCGGGGCGCGTCAATTCCGAGCGTTGCGCGCCGCACGCAAGGCAGCCGGCCGAGCAGCCAGCCGAGCGGCCAACTACAGGATTCCCCGCTCCCTCAAGCCCGCGACATCCCCGTCGCTCAAGCCCAGTTCCGCCCGCAGGGCCGCATCCGTGTGCTCGCCCAGCATCGGCGGGCAGCGCATCGCCACGGGCGTGGCCGAGAACCGCATCGGGCTGCGCAGGCTCGGCGCATCCACGCCGCGCCCGTGCGGCAGTTGCACCAGCAAGCCCCGATGCTTGACCTGCGCATCCTCGAACACTTCGTCGAGCTCGTTGATCGGGCCGCCTGGCACGCCGGCGCGTTCCAGCGACGCCAGCAGGTCCGCCGCGTTCCAGGTGGCCACTCGCTGGGCAATCGTCTCGCGCAGCATGTCGCGGTTGGCAACCCGGTCGGCGTTCTGCATGTAACGCGGATCGGCCGCGAGCTCGGGCATGCCGAGCAGCTTGCACAGCGCGGCGAACTGGCCGTTGTTGCCGGAGGCAATGATCAGGTGGCCGTCGCGGCAGGCAAAGACTTCGGAGGGCGCGGCCACGGGGTTGCTGTTGCCGGCGCGCCGGGGCAGCTTGCCGGTCATCTGGTAGCCCAGCGCCAGGTGGCCATTGACGGCGACCGAGGCATCGAGCATGGCGGCGTCGATGTACTGGCCTTCGCCTGTGGCCTGGCGGTGGTAGAGCGCGCCCAGCAGGGAGACGGTGGCGTACAGGCCGGTGAGGATGTCGGTGATGGGAATGGCGGTGCGCATCGGCTCGCCGCCGGGGCTGCCGTCCGGCTGGCCGCAGGTGCTCATCAGGCCGGCCATGCCTTGCAGGATGAAGTCGTAGGCCGGGCGGGCCGCGTAGGGGCCATCGGGGCCGAAGCCGGTGACCGAACAATAGATCACATCGGGGCGCACCGCGCGGATGGATTCGTAGTCGAGGCCGTATTTCTTCAGGCTGCCAGCCTTGTAGTTCTCCACCACCACGTCGCAGCGGGCGGCCAGCTGGCGTACCAGCTCGGCGCCCTCGGGCCGGGAGATATCGATCGTGACCGACTGCTTGCCGCGGTTGCAGGCCAGATAGAAGGCGGAGTCGTTGGTGACCGCGCCCTGCGCATCGGTCAGGAACGGGCCCATCTTGCGGGTGTCGTCACCGTCGCCGGGCTTCTCGATCTTGTAGACGGTGGCACCCATGTCGGCCAGGTTCTGCGTGGCCCATGGGCCGGCTACCACCCGCGTCAGGTCGAGTACCTTGATGCCGTCGAGAATTGCGCTCATGTGCTTGCCACCTGGAGGATTGAGATCCCGCATCATTTGCCGGATCGGCCGGCCACGCAATTCGCCAATGCCAAAGCCGGCTTACTGCGGGGCGCAAGCGTGCGTGTGGCCAGCGTGGGGTTGATGCGTATGGTCGGCGGACCCTTGTGCCGGGTGCGCCTGGTGCGGATCGAAGTCGCAGCTCGGATTGGCTTCGTCATGCGAATGCGGCGACAGCGCGCCGGGGATGTGCCGGCTGTTGAGCCCGTCGGCGTTGAGCCAGGCCCGCGTGGCCGCGGCGGCGCGGTCGATCAGCGTGCCGCACTGGGTGTAGTCGTAGGGGGAGACGTCGAGCGGGCACRGTGGCGGGACGACCGAGATATGCGCGTGATCGGCCCAGCGCTCCAGGTCCTGCACCAGCTGGCGCGCCACCAGCAGCGACAGCGCGTTGAAGGCATGGTCGATGGGGCCGCGCGGCTCGCGCCGCCGCGCGCAGGCAAAACCTGCCGGCAGCACTACCACGCGCGTGGCGCCCAGGCGGATGGCGGTGGACACCGGCGTGTTGTTGGCCACGCCGCCATCGATCAGTTGCCGCCCGCCCAGCGACACCGGCGGAAACACGCCGGGGATGGCGGCGCTTGCCAGCACCGACTGGACCAGGCTGCCGGAGGACAGCACCACCTCCGCGCCGGTGGCCATGTCGGTGGCCACCACGTACAGCGGCAGCTCGGCGCGCTCCATCGCCATATCGCCAAAGTGGCGCGACAGCAGGCGCTGCAGGGCGGCGGAGTCAACGAGGTGGGCGCGCTGCCCGCGCAGCATGCCGAACAGGCTGCGCCACGACCACGGCATCACCTCGGCCCGGCGCAAGCCGCGCCAGAGCGTCTCGAGCTGGTTGGTGCCGGCCACATGCGGGTTGCAGGCGTAATAGGCGCCGTTGATGGCGCCGGCCGAGGCGCCGATCACCAGATCAGGCTTGACGCCCCACGCCACCAGCTCGCGCAGCATGCCGGCCTCGATGGCGCCGAGGCTGCCGCCGCCTGCAAAGACAAATGCGGTTTTTTCCATGGGCTCTGGTGCAGTGCATTAAAGCGGAGATCGCTGTCAAGGAAAGGATAGGCGACATTGCGCCGGCATGACAGGCGCGCGTGGGGCCAGCGGGCGCGGATGGCACATAATGTGCATGCAGTGCTAGGAAAAGCACGCGCGCCGAGGGTGTCCTGGCCGCCAAGAGAGGAGACAATGAGCAGTTCAACCGACAAGTTTTCGGCCACCATGCGCGATGGCCTGGCCCATCTCGCGCGGCGCCTGCGCTTTGCCATGGAGGAGGGCTCCATCTGGCTGGACGAGCAGCGCATGATCCTGATTCATACCGCGGCGCTGGGCGCCTTGCGCAAGGAATTGGTGGATACCCTAGGCATGGAGCGCGCGCGCGGCTTGTTCATGCGCATGGGCTTTCATTCCGGCATGCGCGACGCGGAGCTGGCCAAGAAGCTGCGCCCGGGCGACAGCGACTTTGGCCTGCTCGAGATCGGGCCCTGCCTGCACACCATCGAAGGCGTGGTGCGGGTGACGCCGGTCAAGGTGGACATCGACATCGCGGCAGGCATCTACGATGGCGAATTCCTGTGGGAAGACTCCTTCGAAGGCGACGTGCACCGGCAGCTGTTCGGCATCGTCGACGCGCCTGCCTGCTGGATGCAGATCGGCTACGCCACCGGCTACACCTCGGCCCTGATGGGCCGCACCATCCTCTACCGCGAGGTCGAGTGCATTGCCTGCGGCTCTGATCACTGCCGCATCGTCGGCAAGCCGCTGGAGGCGTGGGAGGACGGCGCCGAAGTGCTAGCGCTTTACCAGCCCGACCCGGTGATCGAGACCATCCTGGAATTGCAAAGCGAGGTCGAGCACCTGCGCGCCCTGCAGCGCAGCACCGACAAGCCAGCCGACCTGGTGGGCTGCTCGCCCGAGTTCCGCGCTGCCTGGGGCCTGCTGCAGCGCGCCGCCGGGAGCAGTGTCACGGTGCTGCTGCTGGGCGAGACCGGTGTTGGCAAGGAGCGCTTTGCGCAAGCGTTGCACGGCGTGAGCGCCCGGGCCGACAAGCCCTTCATCGCGGTCAATTGCGCCGCGATTCCCGATGAGCTGATCGAGGCCGAGCTGTTCGGCGTGGACAAGGGCGCCTTCACGGGCGCGCACCAGTCGCGCCCGGGCCGCTTCGAGCGGGCGCACGGCGGCACCCTGTTCCTGGATGAGCTGGGCGAGCTGTCGGCGTCGGCGCAGTCCAAGCTGCTGCGCGTGCTGCAGGAGGGCGAGGTAGAGCGCGTGGGCGGCGCCGAGCCGCGCAAGGTGGACGTGCGGCTGGTGGCCGCCACCAACGTGGACCTGGCCGAGGCCGTGAAGCAGGGTACCTTCCGCAAGGACTTGTATTACCGGCTCAACGTCTATCCCGTCACCATTCCGCCGCTGCGCGAGCGGCTCGACGATATCCGCCTGCTGGTCGAACGCTTCGTGGCCCGCTACGGCGCGCGCCACGGCAAGAAGATCGTCGGCATCACCGACCGCGCGCTGGCCGAGCTGCGCCGCTATGACTGGCCGGGCAATGTGCGTGAACTGGAGAACGTGATCGAGCGCGGCGTGATCCTGGCCAGCAACGGCGGCCAGATCTCCGCGGACCACCTGTTCCTGCCGACTAGCGCGCCGCCCGCCATGGACACCGCGCCGCGCCTTGGCGTCAAGGGCACCTTGCCCGAACTGCGGGAGGCTGCGGTGCATGGCTTGCTCGATCATATGGCTGAGCAGCAACTTGCCCTGGGCGATGTGGAGACGGTGCTGATGGAGGCGGCCATGCAGCGCGCCAATGGCAATATGAGCCAGGCGGCGCGGTTGCTGGGGATTACGCGGCCGCAGTTGGCGTATCGGTGGAAGATGAGGGGGGGAGGGGGTAAGGGGGGGTAAGGGGGGGGCTGTTTTGGGGCTTTCGCTGTTTCTTTGTACGGCGTTGGTTTTTGGACCCAAGGGCCATACGACATACCCCTACTGGGTTGGTCGTTGTTTCTTTGTACGGCGTTGGTTTTTGGACCCAAGAGCCATACGACATCCCCCTGCGGGGGCTGCCGGTCACTCTTCTTTGCGTCGGCAAAGAAGACTAACGAGAAGAAAGCCGACCCTGCCGGGTGCAGAGCAATCGCGGGTGCTGGGGATACTGGTTTCTTCGTACGGC
>NZ_JBFRDD010000049.1:0-64060 GCF_052113425.1 Cupriavidus sp. YAF13 | reverse complement strand
GGCGAAAAGAGCGGCCGGGACCCAAACTCGCATCGCCTTAAGGCGATACTCAGACATGGGTCCCTCTTTTCCGCTCTTTTCGCCGAATCCCGAGGCGCCCCATACGGCCTGGTACACCTTGACGGCTCGCTTCGCATTGCGTTTGGGTGTTTCCCGCCCTTTCGGGCGGGAAACACGGCTACCACGGTTGGTTGATCTTGCCGCTGGTTGGCTCCCCTCTCCCGCTTGCGGGAGAGGGGTGGGGGGAGAGGGCGGGCGCTTGTCATGCCATTGGGCGCTGGCGTGCTCCTGCTTTGCTTGTCATGCTGGCGCGCATTCCATCTCGCGCAGCCTGAAGCGCTGGATCTTGCCCGTGGCCGTCTTGGGCAGCGCGGCAACGAACTCGATGACGCGCGGGTATTTGTAGGGTGCGAGCCGTTCCTTGACGAAGGCTTTCAGCTCCGCCTCGCTGACCTGCGCGCCGGCCTTGCGGACCACGAACGCCTTGGTCTTGGTGAGGCCAGTCTGGTCTGGCACGCCGATCACGGCGGCTTCGAGCACCGCGGGGTGCTGGGCCAGCGTGGCCTCCACCTCGAACGGGGACACATAGATGCCGCTGACCTTGAGCATGTCGTCGCTGCGCCCGGCATAGCTGTAGCTGCCGTCGGCGTTGCGCGCGTATTTGTCGCCGCTCTTGGTCCAGCCGCCGCGAAAGGTCTCGCGCGATTTTTCCCGGTTGCCCCAGTACATCAGTGCTGCGCTCGGCCCCTGGATATAGAGGTCGCCCACATCGCCGTCGGGCACGGCGTGGCCGTCTTCGTCGCGCAGTTCCACCGCATAGCCCGGCACCGGCCAGCCCGTGGTGCCGTAGCGAACCTGCCCGGGGCGGTTGGACAGGAAGATATGCAGCATCTCCGTGGACCCGATGCCGTCGATGATTTCGCAGCCGAAATGCGCGGTGAAACGTTCACCCAGGTCGGCGGGCAAGGCCTCGCCGGCGGAGGAGCACAAGCGCAGCGAGACCTGCTCGCGCGCGGGCAGCCCGGGCGCGGCGAGCATGCCCGCATAGCCAGTCGGTGCGCCGAAGAACACGGTCGGCTGATGGTCCAGCCAGCGCCTGAACGTGGCCTCGGGGGTTGGCCGCTCGGCCATCAGCACGACTGTGGCGCCCACGCTCAGCGGGAAGGTCAGGGCATTGCCGAGCCCATAGGCAAAGTAGAGCTTGGCGGCCGAGAAGCAGATGTCGGCCTCGCCCAGCGAGAGCACCGGCTTGGCATAGAGCTCGGCGGTCCAGTACGGGTTGCCCTGGCTGTGCAGCACGCCCTTGGGGCGCCCGGTGGAGCCTGACGAATAGAGCCAGAAGCCGGGATCGTCGGGGCCGGTGCTGGCCGGCGCGGCTAGCGGCGCGTTGCGCCCGATCCACCCATCGAGGGCGATCATGCCATCGGGCAGCGGGCCGGCGGGCTGCGAGACGATCACGGTTCCGGCTTCGTGGCCGCCCTGGGCCATGGCCTGCTGCAGCACGGGCAGCAGTGCGCCGGATACCAGCACGGCCTGCGCGCGGCTGTGCTGCAGCATATAGGCGTAGTCGTCGGCGGTGAGCAGCGTGTTGACCGCCACCGGCACGATGCCGGCATACATCGCGCCGAGGAAGCACACCGGCCAGTCGTTGCCATCGTGCATCAGCAGCAGCACGCGTTCTTCGCGATGGATGCCGCTGGCCTGCAGCGCGGCGGCAACACGGCGGATGCGCTCGGCCAGCTCGCCGTAGCGCATCGCGCCGTGGTCGTCGATGTAGGCGGTCTTGCCGGGGCGCTGCGCGTTGCACGCGATCAGGTGCTGGGCGAAGTTGAACGGCGTGCCGGGTGGCTGGACTTGTGGTTCGGCTGTCATGCTTGTCTCCCCGTCTCTATGGATCGATGGATCGGTGTTCTGGTGGGTTTGCCGTGGCGGTGCTGGCGGAGCGTTAGAGCTGTGCCAGCACGCTGGTGCTTGCCTGCACGGCACTGCGCCGGTGATAGAAATTCAGCGCGCGCAAGCCGCCCAGCTCTTCGCCACCGCCCGCGCGGCCCGGGCCGCCGTGCAGCGATTGCGGCATGACGTTGCCGTGGCCGGTATGCAGTTGGGCAACTTCGGGTGAGATCACGTGGACGCGGCCATGGCTGTCGGCCAGTTCCACCGCGGCTTTGGCCAGCGCATCGGCATCGCTGCCGTAGAGCGATGCCACCAGCGAGCCCTGGCCCCGGCGCACGAGCGCCAGTGCGTGGGCGCTATCGCGGTAGGGCACCAGCGTGGCCACGGGACCGAACACCTCGGTGTCGTGCACGCGATCGGCAGCGTCCGCATCGCGCGTACCCAGCAGCGTGGGCCCGACGCAGCAGGCCACGGCCGGATCGGCATCGACCAGCGCGTGCAGCGCGCCGTCGTGCAATACCTCGGCCTGCGCTTGCAAGTAACCCAGCCCTTCGCGCACCGATTCGAGTTGCGCCCGGCTGACCAGCGCGCCCATGCGCACCGCTTCATGGCGGGGATTGCCCACGGGGACCTTGGCCAGCCGCGCGCCGATGGCATCGGCGGCAGCGCCATACAGCGCCTCGGGCACGAAGATGCGGCGGATGGCCGTGCATTTCTGCCCGGACTTGACCGTCATCTCCCGCGCGGCTTCCCTGGCCAGCAGATCGAACGCTTCGCTGCCGGCGGCCTCGCCGGGCAGCAGCAGGGCCGAGTTGACGCTGTCGGCCTCGATATTGACGCGCACCGAGCGCTGCGTCACCGCCGCATGCGAGCGGATCAGCGCGGCGGTCTGGGCCGAGCCGGTGAAGGAGACCGCATCGAACGGCTGCAGCTGGTCCAGCAGTCCGGCCGCGCTGCCGCACACCACCGACAGCGCGCCGGGCGGCAACACGCCAGCGTCCACCACGTCCCTGACCATGCGCTGGGTCAGCCAGGCGGTGGCCGTCGCGGGTTTCACGATCACGGGCACGCCCGCCAGCAGTGCCGGCGCGGCCTTTTCCCACAAGCCCCAGCTCGGGAAGTTGAAGGCGTTGATCAATAGCGCCACGCCGCGCGCGGGCACCAGCACGTGCTGCGACTGGAACAGCGGATCCTTGCCGAGCCGCGCGGCATCGCCGTCGATCAGATAGCGCCGCTCTCCCAGCGTGTCGCCGAGCTTGGCGTAGGTGCCGAGCGTGAAGATGCCGCCATCGATATCCACGGCGGAATCGTTGTGCACGGTGCCGCTGTTGGCGGTGGCGATCTCGTAATAGGCATCGCGGTTGGCCTGCAGGATCTTGACGAGGGCGGCCAGCATGGCGGCGCGCTCGCGGTAGGTCATGGCGCGCAACGCGGCGCCGCCTTGCTCGCGCGCAAAGGCGAAGCCGGCGGCGAGGTCGAGCCCGGTGGCGTCCACGCGCACCAGCGCACCGCCCAGTACAGGGTCGGACAGCGTCGCGCCGGCACCGGAGCCGGCTTGCCAGCGGCCGCCAAGATAGTTGGGGAGCAGTTCGGTCATGAAGGGAATCTCAGCGGGTAAAGTCGATGCGGCCGTCGGGCAGCAGGTAGAGCACAAGCGCGCGGCCGTGGCTGACAGTGGGCCGGTGCGCACTGCCTGGCGGGCAGACCAGCCAGCCGGCGGGGCGGCCGTCGAACTCGGCGGTGGCGTCGATCGGCACGATCAGGTCGATCTCGCCATTGGGGTGTGTGTGATGCGGCCCGGCGATGTCTTGCATGTCGACCACGTCGACGGAGAACCCGTGCAGATCCTCGGCCGGCTTGAAGATGCGGCCATAGCGGATGCCGCCGCCCTCGCGGTCGCACAGCCAGCCCTCGGCCACGCCGGCCTGGCAGGCTGCCTTGAGTTCGCTGTAAGTCGTGCTGCCTACGCCATGCTCGGCATTCAGCCAGGTATCCAGGGCGGCATCGAGTGGGCGGCCGGCAATGCGGGCCGTGAGCCGCGCGATCTGCTCGCGGAATTCGGTGGGGGACATGGAAGGGGCTCCGTTGGACTCAGCCGGGTTGCATACCCGCGCTTCATGCATTATTGTGCATGTGTGAAACATAGAGCCACCGAGAAATCATGTCAAGCACTATATTGCATGTTACCGGGTTAACGCGGGAGGCGCCTGACGAGCAGGACGCCGATGCCGCGCCAGGCAACGGCAGCGCTGCGGAAGCTGCCGGAGTGGAGAAAAACGCCTTTCTCGTCGCATTGGGCGAACGCGTGCGCGAGCTCCGCTCGCGCCGGGGCCTGACCCGCAAGGCCACGGCGCTGGCTGCCGGCGTTTCGGAGCGGCACCTGGCCAACCTGGAATACGGCAGCGGCAATGCTTCCATCCTGGTGCTGCTGCAGATCGCCTCGGCGCTGCACTGTTCGCTGGCCGAATTGCTTGGCGATGTGTCCACCTCGTCGCCGGAATGGCTGCTGATCCGGGAACTGCTGGAACACCGCGACGAAGGCACGCTGCGCCGTGTGCGCATTGCCGTGGGCGAGATGCTCGGCACCGGCGGCGGCAACGCCGCGCGCAGCCCGCGCGTGGCGCTGATCGGGCTGCGCGGTGCCGGCAAGTCCACGCTGGGCGGCATGCTGGCCGAGGACCTGGGCTTTCCCTTTGTGGAACTCAGCCGCGAGATCGAGAAGTTCGCCGGCTGCAGCATCTCGGAAATCCAAGGCCTGTATGGCATGAACGCCTACCGCCGCTATGAGCGGCGCGCGCTGGAGGAAGCCATCCAGATCTATCCCGAAGCGGTGATCGCCACGCCCGGCGGCCTTGTGTCCGACCCCGCCACCTTCAACCTGCTGCTGGCCCATTGCACCACGGTGTGGCTGCAGGCAAGCCCGGAAGATCACATGAACCGCGTGCGCGCCCAAGGCGACTTCCGCCCGATGGCCGCCAGCAAGGAGGCCATGGAAGACCTGCGCCACATCCTGGCCGGCCGCGCGGCCTTCTATTCCAAGGCGGAGTTCAGCGTCGACACCAGCGCCGAGCCGCTCGAACCCACCTTCCTGGCGCTGCGGGAGCGCGTGCGCTACGCACTGCAACTACCGCTCTGATTCCTTGGTGTATGGATGCACAATATTGCTTGACTGGGTTTTGTTGTATGAACTATAGTTCTTTCACCAACACCCAATCCATGCACTATTGTGCTTCATTGCTGAGGARACACAGCCATGACTACCGCCCCCCGCGTCGAATACCAGACTGACCCGTCCCAGTACAAGCATCTCAAGCTGACCTTCGACGGCCCCATTGCCACGCTGGCGGTAGACATCGATGAAAACGCCGGCCTGCGTCCCGGCTACAAGCTCAAGCTCAACAGCTACGACCTCGGCGTCGACATCGAACTCAATGATGCGGTCAACCGCATCCGCTTCGAGCATCCCGAGGTGCGCACCGTGGTGGTCACCAGCGGCAAGGACAAGGTGTTCTGCTCCGGCGCCAATATCTTCATGCTGGGTGTCTCCAGCCATTCCTGGAAAGTGAATTTCTGCAAGTTCACCAACGAGACGCGCAACGGGCTGGAGGATTCGTCGAAGCACAGCGGCCTGAAGTTTCTCGCCGCGGTCAACGGCGCCTGCGCCGGCGGCGGCTACGAGCTGGCGCTCGCCTGTGACGAGATCATCCTCGTCGACGACCGCTCTTCCGCCGTGAGCCTGCCCGAAGTGCCGCTGCTGGGCGTGCTGCCCGGCACCGGCGGCCTGACCCGCGTGACCGACAAGCGCCATGTGCGCCACGATCTGGCGGATATCTTCTGCACCACCACCGAAGGGGTGCGCGGCCAGCGCGCCAAGGACTGGCGCCTGGTGGACGACATCGCCAAGCCCGCCGTCTTTGCGCAAAAAGTGCAGGAGCGCGCCCAGGCCCTGGCCGCGCAGAGCGACCGCCCGGCCAACGCCAGCGGCGTGGCGCTGACCCCGCTCGCGCGCACGCTCGAAGCCGACGCGCTGCGCTACACCCACGTCACCGTAGAGATCGACCGCGCGGGCCGCAAGGCTACCTTCACCGTGCAGGGCCCATCCGCCACGCAGCCGACCAGCGTTGCCGCCCTTGCCGAGGCTGGCGCCGCCTGGTACCCGCTGCAGCTGGCGCGCGAACTCGAAGACGCCATCCTGTCGATGCGCACCAACGAGCTGGATATCGGCACCTGGCTGATCAAGACCGACGGCGACGCCGCCAACGTGCTGGCCATGGACGCCACGCTGCTGGCCAACCAGGATCACTGGCTGGTGCGTGAGACCATCGGCCTGCTGCGCCGCACGTTCTCCCGCCTGGATGTGTCCTCGCGCAGCCTGTTCGCGCTGATCGAGCCGGGCTCCTGCTTTGCCGGCACCTTCCTGGAGCTGGCGCTGGCGTGCGACCGCAGCTACCACCTGGCGCTGCCGGACGACGAGGCGCGCGCGCCCAAGATCACCGTGGCCGAGACCAACTTCGGGCTGTACCCGATGGCGACCGGGCAGAGCCGCCTGGGACGGCGCTTCTACGACGAGCAACCGGCGCTGGACGCGGTGCGCGCCAAGGCGGGCCAGCCGCTGGACGCCGACGCCGCATTCGCGGTGGGCCTGGTTACCGCCAACCCCGACGACATCGACTGGACCGATGAAGTGCGCATCGCGCTCGAAGAGCGCGCGGCCATGTCGCCGGATGCGCTCACCGGCATGGAGGCCAACCTGCGCTTCAACGGCCAGGAGAACATGTTCACCCGCATCTTCGGGCGGCTCACCGCCTGGCAGAACTGGATCTTCCAGCGTCCCAACGCAGTGGGCGAGAAGGGCGCGCTCAAGGTCTACGGCAAGGGCGACAAGGCCGCGTTCGACTGGAACCGCGTCTGACCTGACATCGCCGATATCGCTGAGATCTCTGATATCGCACCTGAAGCCGAACCAGTAGCTGAATCCGAACCCGAATCCGCCGCATCCAACGCATAGCCAGCCCGGAGACCATGATGTCCAGCATCAACTACAGCGACAAGATCCCCAACAACGTCAACCTCAGTGAAGACCGCACGCTGCAGCGCGCGCTCGAGCAATGGCAGCCCAACTACCTGAGCTGGTGGAACGATATGGGGCCGGACGGCTCGCAGGATTTCGATATCTACCTGCGCACCGCCATCAGCGTCGACCCGCAAGGCTGGGCGCACTTTGGCCACGTGAAGATGCCGGACTATCGCTGGGGCATTTTCCTCAACCCCGCCGAGGCCAACCGCAAGATCCACTTTGGCGACCACAAGGGTGAAGACGCCTGGCAGGACGTGCCCGGCGAATACCGCGCCAACCTGCGCCGCATCATCGTCACGCAGGGCGATACCGAACCCGCATCGGTGGAGCAGCAGCGCCACCTCGGCCTGACCGCGCCGAGCATGTACGACCTGCGCAACCTGTTCCAGGTCAACGTGGAAGAAGGCCGCCACCTGTGGGCCATGGTCTACCTGCTGCACAAGTATTTCGGCCGCGACGGCCGCGAAGAGGGCGAAGCGCTGCTGGAGCGCCGCAGCGGCCAGCAAGACAACCCACGCATCCTGCAGGCGTTCAACGAGCAGACGCCGGACTGGCTGTCGTTCTTCATGTTCACCTATTTCACCGACCGCGACGGCAAGTTCCAGCTGTGCGCACTGGCCGAGAGCTCGTTCGATCCGCTCGCCCGCACCACCAAGTTCATGCTGACGGAGGAAGCGCACCACATGTTCGTGGGCGAGAGCGGCGTCTCGCGTGTGATCCAGCGCACCTGCCAGGTGATGAACGAGCTCAAGACCGACGACCCGGCCCGCTTGCGCGCCACCGGCGTGATCGACCTGCCGACCATCCAGCGCTACCTGAACTTCCACTACAGCGTGACCATCGACCTGTTCGGCGCGGATGAGTCGAGCAACGCCGCGACCTTCTACAGCACCGGCCTCAAGGGCCGCTACGAAGAAGGCAAGCGCACCGACGACCACGTGCTCAAGGGCCAGACCTACAAGGTCCTGCAGGCCAGCGGCGGCCAGCTGATCGAAAAGGAAGTGCCGATGCTCAACGCGCTCAACGAAGTGCTGCGAGACGACTACATCAAGGACAGCGTGGCCGGCGTGGAGCGCTGGAACCGCGTGATCGACAAGGCCGGCATCCCTTTGCGCCTGAAGGTCCCGCACAAGGCCTTCCACCGCAATATCGGCGCGCTCTCCGGCGTGAAGATCTCGCCGGATGGCCGGGTGATTTCGGACGCGGAGTGGAAAGCCAATGTCGACCAGTGGCTGCCTAGCGAGACCGACCGCGCCTATGTGGCCAGCCTGATGGGCCGCGTGGTCGAGCCCGGCAAGTTTGCCGGCTGGATCGCGCCGCCGGTGATGGGCATCAACCGCCAGCCGGTGGATTTCGAGTACGTGCGCTTCAACTGAGCGCCGCGAGTCGAAAGCCGAAACCGAGAATCGAAATCGAAAATCGCAAGAAGGCAGGGGCCCGGTGGGCTCCTGCGGCAAGAGGCCCCGGCCACAGGGGTCGCATCACCCCCGGAGTTCGCCATGGACATGTCCGACATCCAGGTCATCAGGCAGCACCTGATCGACCCCGAGATCTGCATCCGCTGCAATACCTGCGAGGCCACCTGCCCGGTCGCGGCCATCACCCACGATGCGCGCAACTATGTGGTCGACGCGGACAAGTGCAACGGCTGCATGGCCTGCATCTCGCCATGCCCGACCGGCTCGATCGACAACTGGCGCACCATGCCGCGCGCCAAGGCCTACAGCATTGTGGAGCAGTTTGGCTGGGACACGTTGCCTGACGAACTCTCCTCCGAGCAGCTTGCCGCGCAAGGCGTGGCGGCGGATGCCGAGCCGGTTCTCGAATCCGCCCCGGCGTCATCGCTAGCGGCCGTCACCGGCGAAGGCGGCTTCAACAGTGCCCAGTACGGCGCCACCGTGCCGCCGTGGTCGGCCGCCCATGCCTATACCAACCTCTATGGCGCCAAGGCCGCCGCCCGCTCCGTCACGGCCACCGTGGTTGGCAATGCGCGCGTCACCGAGGTCGGGCGCGACTACGATACGCACCATATCGTGCTGGACTTCGGCACCGCGCCATTTCCGGTGCTGGAAGGCCAATCGATCGGCATCGTGCCGCCGGGCGTGGACGCCAGCGGCCGCCAGCACCATGCGCGCCAGTATTCACTGGCCAGCCCGCGCAATGGCGAGCGGCCGGGCTACAACAACATCTCGCTCACCATCAAGCGCGTGCTGGAAGACCACCAGGGCAACCCGGTGCGCGGCGTCGCATCGAACTATATGTGCGACCTGCAGGTGGGTGACAAGGTGGAAGTGATCGGGCCGTTTGGCGCGAGCTTCCTGATGCCCAACCATCCGCGCTCCCATATCGTGATGATCTGCACGGGCACCGGCAGCGCGCCGATGCGCGCGATGACGGAATGGCGCCGGCGGCTGCGCAAGTCCGGCAAGTTCGAGGGCGGCAAGCTGATGCTGTTTTTCGGCGCGCGCACGCAGGAGGAGCTGCCTTACTTCGGCCCGCTGCAAAGCCTGCCCAAGGACTTCATCGATATCAACTTCGCGTTCTCGCGCACCCCGGGGCAGCCCAAGCGCTATGTGCAGGACGTGATGCGCGAGCGCGCAGCCGACCTGGGGCCGTTGCTGGCGGACCCGAACACCTGCTTCTACGTTTGCGGGCTCAAGAGCATGGAGGAGGGCGTGGTGCTGGCCTTGCGGGACGTGGCGCAGCAGGCGGGTTTGTCGTGGGACACGGTGGGCGCCGCGCTCAAGAAGGATGGGCGGCTGCATCTGGAAACGTACTGATTCCCTGAAGATGCGCGCCGCGCCCCCGAGCCCTAGCGCGGGCCAGATCCGGTCAAGCTACCAGCTTGCTCAGGCTTTCCACCGTCTTGATGCAGGCCTGCGCCGCCTCGCGGCCCTTCACGACGAAGTGCTCGCTGAAGAATTTGCGGTGGTCTTCATGATCGTGGAAGCTTTTCGGCGTCAGCACGGCGGAAAGCACGGGCACCTGCGTATCGAGCTGCACGCGCATCAGGCCGCTGATGACGGCGTCCGCGACAAACTCGTGGCGGTAGATGCCGCCATCGACGACAAAGCCCGACGCTACGATCGCCGCATAGCGCCCGGTGTCCGCCAGCTTGCGTGCATGCAGCGGGATCTCGAACGCGCCAGGCACTTCAATCACGTCCACCGCCTCGCGCGCTACGCCGCGCGCGGCCATTTCAGCGAGGAAGGCGTCGCGGGCCTGATGCACGATATCCGCATGCCATTGCGCATGGATAAACGCAAAGCGCCAGGCCGGATTGACGGGAGTGGTGTCCTGGAGGTCGCGGTGGTCGCGCTGGACAGGAGAAACTAACTGATTCATGGTCTTCTTCAGAAGAGTGGGTTACCAGAATCAGGGCGCACGAGTTTAGTCCCCCGGCGCCGGGAGACGGAGCGGGGGAACAGAAACATCGCGCTCTCTTTCATCCGGACTATGACCGTCGGCTTCGGAGTGACACCGAATCTGCTGACCCCGGCTCTCGGAGACTTCGAGAAGAACCGGGCGCTCGCGGGCTTATGCGAAAAAATCGCCATCACCGCCGGTGGGGACTTTCACCCCGCCCTGAGAACGCTGATGCAGGCGGAGAGCCTGCAACGCAGCCATGATACACCGTGATGCGATTGTGAGTTTGGCGTGGCTCAGGCCAGCCGACTGGCCGCCAGCGCGGGAATCTCCTCGGCGGCCCGGGCGGTCATTGTTTTTCTCAGGGCTGTTCGTTGACGATGCGCGGGCTTGCGGGCGGCATCGATTTGCGGTTGCGGCGCGTCTTTACGTCCAGCCACCAGCGATCCCCGTTGTGCGCTTGCAGGATGCTGACGGCCTCGCCCATGCGCGGGGTGCTGACGGGAACGCCGCGCGCGGCGGCCAGCGCGATGATGCGGTCGAAGGGCTCGTGCCAGGCGTGCATGGCCAGGTCGAAGGTGCCGTTGTGAATCGGCAGCAGGCAATTGCCCCTCAGGTCGATATGCGCCTGCAGGGTCTGCTCAGGCTGCATGTGCACGGCGGGCCAGTTCACGTCGTAGGCGCCGGTTTCCATCAGTGTGAGATCAAATGGGCCATACCGCTCGCCAATGCGCTTGAAGCCATCGAAGTAGCCCGTGTCGCCACTGAAGAACACGCGCAGACCGGTGTGCAGAATCACCCACGATGCCCACAGCGTACGGTTGCCGTCAAATGGCGTTCGCCCGGAAAAATGCTGTGCCGGTGTAGCGACAAAGCGCACGCCCTCCACCTCGGTGGTTTGCCACCAGTCGAGCTGTCTCACCTTGCCCGCGTGGATCCCCCAGTCGATCAGGCGATCCCCTACGCCCAGCGGCGTCAGGAAGTGCTCGGTCTTGTCCGCCAGTGCCATGATGGCCGCGCGGTCCAGGTGATCGTAGTGATCGTGCGAGAGGATCACCGCCTTGATGGGCGGCAAATCGTCGATGCCAATCGGCGGTTGATGGAAACGCTGCGGCCCAGCCCATTGCACCGGCGAAGCGCGCTCGCTAAAGACCGGATCCGTGATCCAGAAAGCGTTGCGCAGTTTCAGCAGCACGGTGGAATGCCCAAGCCGGAATACCGTGTTGTCCGGCGCGGCGAGCAGGTCAGCCTGCGTCAGCGTTTGCACCGGAACCGGGCCGGCGGGCTGGGTGTCCGCGGGTTTGTCGAAGAGAAAGCGCCAGGCGATGCCGAGGGTCTTGAGCAAGCCGCCCTTTGGCGGCCCGGCCAGGGCGCGTGCCTGGCTCGCGCGCGATTCCGGCGACTGGGTGTAGCTCTGGCGGCTGACGGGACGGGGCGAATGATTGGTCATGATGGCAATCAGGATCCAAAGTGGGGGCAGGGCAAGCGGCGGGGGCCGTTCCATCCAGCTTCGATTTGCAAAAACTGTACTGCACAGTGTAGTTTCCATTTTCTGGAAAGTAAACTTGTCGGTGTAAAATTACCCCCTTTCCCCGACGCCAAGGCCCCCCAGGAACGCCATGCCCCCAGCCCAACGCCTGACGGATCGCAAACGCGAAGCCATCATTCAGGCCGCCATCGCCGAGTTCCGCGACAACGGCTTCGAAGTCACCAGCATGGACAAGGTCGCCGCCCGGGCAGCGGTTTCCAAGCGCACGGTGTACAACCACTTCGCCAGCAAGGACGAGCTGTTTGCCGAGATACTTTCCCAGTTATGGGAGAGCAGCCAGGGCGACCTTGACATGGCTTACGCGAGCGACCAGCCGGTGGATGCGCAGCTGCGCGAGCTGGTGCGCCTGAAGATGAACATGCTCAACAACGCCAGCTTCATCGACCTGGCACGCGTTGCCATCGCCGAGACCATCCACTCGCCAGAGCGGGCGAGGGAAATGGTCGCCAGGCTGGGCGAGCGGGAGGAGGGCATCAATGTCTGGATACGCGCGGCGCAGGCCGACGGCAAGCTGAAAGCGGCGGATCCCGCCTTTGCCGCCTGTCAGCTACAGGCGCTGATCAAGGCCTTCGCCTTCTGGCCGCAGATCACCATGGGACAGCCGCCGCTGGATGCGGCGTTGCAGCGGCAGGTGGTGGATTCGGCGGTTGCGATGTTTCTTGCGCAGTATGGGGTGGCTCTGGCTTGAAGGGTTTTGCTGGTCCATGCCACCGATGACGCTGTGCCGATCTAGGCACCCGGCCAGGTCGGCCAGCCCAGATGCTTCTCGGTGCCGAGAGCGGCCGGCGGTGCGGATTCCGGTTGCATCTGTCGATCGCAATCTCTATCACCGGCTCCCCGACCCTGCCCTATAATGATTGACTACACAATCATTGATGGGACAATAAAATGATTTCGCAGCCTCACGAGGCGCATAGCAGCGGGCAGGTGCTGCCATTCCGCGAGTCCCTGCTGGCCATGCTGGGTATCGCGTTCGTGGTGATGTTGGTCGCACTTGACCAGACCGTGGTCGGCACCGCGCTGCCGACCGTGGTGGCCGAACTGCAGGGGTTCGAGTACTACGCCTGGGTGGCGACGGCCTATCTGCTGATGTCGGTGATCACCGTGCCGATCTTCGGGCGGCTGGGCGATTACTACGGGCGAAAGCCCTTCGTGATGGCGTCGATCGTTGTGTTCACGCTGGCTTCCGCGTTGTGCGGCATGGCAACGAGCATGCCGTTCCTGGTGCTTGCGCGCGGCCTGCAGGGCATTGGCGGCGGCATGTTGGTGGGCACTGCCTTTGCTTGTATCCCTGACCTGTTCCCCGATTCGCATGTGCGCCTGCGCTGGCAGGTGATGATGAGCGCGGCGTTCGGCATTGCCAACGCGGTGGGGCCGTCGCTTGGCGGCGTGCTGACCGAGGCCTATGGCTGGCGCTCGGTGTTCTACGTGAACTTGCCGGTGGGCTTGCTGGGGTTGTGGTTTGCCTGGCGCTACCTGCCGCACTTGCGCCAGCAGACCAATACCGGCGCGATCAAGGTGGATTGGCTCGGCGCGGCGTTGATCGGCGTGGGGCTGGGCGGCTTGCAGCTGTGCGTGGAGCTGATGCCCGAGCGTGGGTTCGGGCTGGTCACCGGCGGCTTGCTGGTGATGTCGGTGTGCGCGCTGGTTGGGTTATGGCAATGGGAGCGCCGCACGCCGAACCCGATCCTGCCGCTGGAGATGTTCCGCAATCCCGGGCTGGCGCCATTGTTCCTGCTGGCCGTGTTCGTCGGCTTCGCGATGTTCTCGTTGCTGCTGTACGCGCCGCTGCTGTTCCAGGGGGGCTTTGGCTATTCGCCGAAGGAGGCGGGCGTGCTGGTGACCCCGCTGGTGGTGTGCATCACGGTGGGCAGTATCATCAATGGGCGCATCATCACCCGCATCCGCCAGCCTAACAATATGCTGTATGCGGGATTCGGCATGCTGGCGCTGGCTTGCCTTGGGCTGTCCCAGGCGACGCGCGGGATGTCGCACCAGTTGTTGCTGGGCATGATGCTGCTATGTGGCTTCGGGCTCGGCTTCATCATGCCCAACCTGACGGTGTTTGCGCAGCAGACCGCGGGCCGCGAGCATCTGGGCATTGCCACGGCGATGCTGCAGTCGCTGCGCATGGTCGGCGGCATGATCGGTACTGCCGTGGTGGGCACGTTGGTCACGCGCAGCTACCTCAGTGGCGTGCACGACGCGCTGCAGAGCGCTGGCGCCGGGCAGTGGCAGGCGCGCATGGCGGATCCGCAGATCCTGATCGACCGTGCGGCGCAGGCTAGCCTGCTGTCGCAGCTGGAGGCTGCCGGGCACAATGGCGCCTTGTTGCTGGAGCAGGCCCGGCTGTCGCTGGTTGGGGCCATTCATATGGGGCTGGCGCTGGCCGCGGTGATTGCGGTGCTGGGCCTGTGGCGTTCACGGCGGGTGCCGCCGATCAAGCTGGAGCGCGCCGTCAAGCCGGTCATGGCAACGGAGTAGGGCGCGGGGCTAGCCGATAATGTGGGGAGGTTGCCCGTCGCGTGACGGTGCCCCAAGCAGGAGATTGGAGTGGAATTGGAGCGTCAAAGCCTGGCTGTGCTACAGCAGTTCGGGCGAACTTACCGGGCCTATGCCGCGGCTTTCGAGCAGCGCATCGGCCATCCCTTGCCGCGCTGGCGCATTCTGTCCGCGTTGTACACGCACGCCGGGCCCATCGCGCAGAAGCCCCTTGCCGACCGCGTCGGCATGGACCCGGGCGCGCTCACGCGCCAGCTCAAGGCGCTGCAGGAGCTCGGCTGGGTCGAGCGCAACACCAGCGAGCGCGACAACCGCGTGACCAACGTCACCCTGTCGGCGCTCGGGCATGGCGTAGTGGAGCAGGCATTGCCGCTGCGCTCGGCGTTTCTGCAGGACGTGCTGGAAAACGTCTCCGAGACCACCATGCGCAATCTGTCCAAGGGACTGGAAGAGCTTGAGGGCGGCATTGCCGAAGCGGTGCTGCGCACACAGCAGGACAAGGCGGACGCCGTGTGAGCGCGGCATCCACGATGACCTTGCCCCAACCGTCCTGACTAACCCAGCTGTCCCTACGGCCGGGCCAGTTGCAGCCTCAACGGCGCCATCCATATCTCGGCCAGCAGCACGCCCAACACCGTGAGCACCCCGCCGACCGCGTGATATGGCGCGAGCGATTCGCCAAGCAAGCCCGCAGCAATCAGCGCGGTGAGCAGGGGGATCAAGTTGAAGAACATGCTCGCACGGCTCGGCCCGATGCGGGCGACGGCGTGCATCCACACCAGCGGTGCAACCATCGATGCCATAAGCCCGGCGAACCCGACCAGAGGGAGATTGGCGGCCGAGAGGCCCATCTTTGGCGTGAGCAGGTATAGCGGCAGCAACGCGATGACGGCCGCGACGATCTGCAGGTAAAGCAGTTGCAGCGCCGGCACGTCCTTCATCTTCCAGCGCTTGAGCAAGATCACATAGACCGCGTAGGCCAGCATGGCCAGCAGCATCAGTGCGTCCCCGAGGTTGGCGCCGCTGGTCAGCAGGCTGCCCAGGTTTCCCGACGATACGACCACCAGCACGCCGGTAATCGACAGCACGGACCCCGCCACGGCGCCAGCGGTCAGGCCCTGTCCCAGTAGCAAGATCGACAATGCCAGCACCATCATCGGCGTGAGCGAGCCGATGATGCCCATGTGGGTCGCCGTGGTCAGGTAGGCGGCATAGTAGGCCAGGCACTGATAGGCCACCATGCCGAGCAGGCCCAGCACGGCGATCCGCCCCAATCCGGGCCGGATCGCGGCCCAGTTGCGCAGCACGGGACGCAGTGCCAGCGGCGTGAAGAGCACGGCTGCCAGCAACCAGCGGTAGAAGCTGATCTCGGCCGGCGCGATGGTGCCGGCGGCCATTTTGCTGACGACGGTGTTGCCTGACCAGATCACGACGGCCAGGAGCGGAAAGGCGTATTGCCACATGAGCGCTTTCTCTGATGTGTTTGGAACGCTATCATGAGCGCGTCTGTGTTGATCTATATAGCTCAATTAGGACATATCGACCGGAATTCCGGACTCTGTGTAGCAACGGACCCAAAAAGCATGGCCATGGCCGACAAGTGGCGTTTCCTGCCGATCCTGGATGTCGAAGGGATGGAAGGCCCCTTCTACCTGCGCTACGACGAGTTCGGCGCCGATACCCTGGCGGAGGCGCACAGTCATAGCTGGGGTCACCTGAACTACGCCGCGCACGGCTCGATGCAGATGGAAACCGTGGGCATGCGGCTGCTTTCCCCGCCGCAGTACGCCATATGGATTCCGCCAAAGGTGGTGCACAGCTGCACGTTGCGCCACGCGATCGTTTACCGCTCGATCTACATCGAGCCCGGCCTATGCGCGCAACTGCCGGCCGAGCCCTGCACGGTGCGCATCAGCCCGATCATCAAGAGCGTGCTGGCGGATTTTGCCGCGCGCGACCTGCATGTGCCGCGCACGCCCGCCGATCTTCGGCTGGCGCATGTGGTGGTTGACCAGCTTGCCGTGGCGCCGGTGCAGCGCTGTTACCTCCCGGCGGCAACCACACCCGCCCTGGCCGCCGTGCTGGAGGCGCTGCAGGCCGATCCTGGCGACCATCGCACGCTGGCTGAATGGGCTGCCAGCGTGCACATGACCGAACGCACCCTTGCGCGCCGTTGCCAGCACGAGCTGGCCATGTCCTTCGGCGACTGGCGCCAGCGTCTGCGTTTCCTGCGTGCCATCGATGCCCTGGAGGCGGGCCGCAGCGTGCAGGAGATCGCGTTCGCACTCGGCTACAGCACGGCATCCGCGTTTATCGCGATGTTCCAGCGCGAGGCTGGCGTCACGCCGGAGCAGTACCGGCGCGAGTTTTGTGGCATTACGTGATGCTTGCACTTACCGCGCGCCGCCGAACAGCGCTGCAATGGACAACAGGTTGGACGGGAAATACAGATGCGTGTAGGACGCCGTCAGCGCGCCCTGCCGGAACACCGCTTCGCCCCGCGACCCGTCGCGCGGCACGGTGGCGTGGCAGTAGGGCGCCAGCGGGGTTTGCGCGCTGGAGTAATGGAAGGTGTGGCCGCGCAAGGTGCCTTCGGGCAGCGCCAGTTGTTGATGGCCGAGCGCGGCAAGGCGGCGTTGCATGATCACCGTGCCAGGCAGCAGGCCCGCCACGGCGTGGCTATGCCCGGCCTTGTCGACCAGCGTCTCGAACAACGCCATCATGCCGCCGCATTCGGCCAGGATCGGCAGGCCGTTGGCATGGGCTTGGCGCAGGGCGGCCAGCATGCCTGTGTTGGCCGACAGGCGCGCGGCGTGCAGCTCGGGGTAGCCGCCGGGCAGCCAGAGCGCATCGCAGGCGGGCAAGGCAGCGTCGTCGAGCGGGGAGAAGAAGGCCAGCCGGGCGCCGAGCGCCTGGAGCGTATCCAGGTTGGCAGGGTAGATAAAGCGGAACGCGGCGTCGCGGGCGATGGCGATGGTCTTGCCGGCCAGCAGCGGCGGCGGCACGGGCAGCGGCGCCGCCGCGGCAATCTCCACGGCCGCGGGCAGGGCGCCGATGGGTTGCCCGGCGAGTGCATCCGCGAGGCGGTCCAGCCGCGTGTTGAGGTCGGGCAGTTCATCGGCCGCCAGCAGGCCCAGGTGCCGCTCGGGCAGCGATGCCGCGTTGTCGTGCGCTAGCGCGCCGGCCCAGGCGATATGCGCCGGCAGGCTCTCTTTCAGCATATCGGCGTGCCGCGGGGAGGCCACCCCGTTGGCAAGCACTTGCATGGAAGCCAGCGGCTGGCCGTAGCCCGCCAGCCCGAAGGCCAGCGCGCCAAACGTCTGCGCCATCGCGCCGGCCTGGATCACGCTAAGCACCGGCAGGCCGAAATGGCGCGCCAGGTCGGCGCTGCTGGGGGTGCCGTCGTGCAGGCCCATGACGCCCTCCACCAGGATCAGGTCGGCTTCGGCCGCTGCCTGGGCAAGGCGTGCCGCGGCGTCTTCGGCGCCGGTCATCCACAAGTCGAGCGAGTGGACCGGCGCGCCACTGGCAGCCGCGAGAATGGAGGGGTCGAGGTAGTCGGGGCCGCTTTTGAAGACGCGGACGGTGCGGCCGGCGCGGCGGTGCAGCCATGCCAGCGCGGCCGTCACGGTGGTCTTGCCCTGGCCCGAGGCCGGCGCCGCCACCAGCATGGCGGGCACGCGCAGGGGCCTTGCCGCATCGGATGGGGTGCCTGGAGCGGCGGGTGCGGTGGTTGCGGCAAGGTTGGACATGGCGATGACGTTGGTTGGCTAAGAGGCCATTTCAAAAAGATGCTGGCGTCGTTGCGCGGCCTTGGCGTACCACTTGTACTGTCTGCGGCCGCGCGCCTAGCCAGAACCGCTTCGCTTCATGTTGAAACGGCCTCCAAGTAGCGAGGCTGGCAGAAACGGCTGCCTGCGCGGCGCTGCGATTATAGCCAGTCGGACTGGCTGGCCGGCTGGCTCTCCTGAGGACGATCCGGGTTCGGCAGCACCAGGCCCTGTTGCGCCGCGAAGTCGAACAGCTCGCGCTCATTGCTGGCCCCCAGCTTACGCATGGCGCTGTTTTTCTGGCGGCTGATGGTCTTGACGCTGCGGCTCAGCTGCCCGGCAATCCCGGTGATCGAGTTGCCACTGAGGTAGAGCCGCATGACTTCGGACTCGCGTACCGACAGGCACAGGGCGCCGGCGCTGCCGGGCGCGTAGTGGGCGCCGGACTGCTCCAGCACGCGCGCGGCGGAGTCGCCGATAAAGCGCAGCCCGCGTTCGACGCGGATGATGGCGGTGACCAGTTCGTCCAGCTGCGAGTCCTTGAGCAGGAGACCATGGGCGCCTGCGTTCAGGATGGCGCGCAGGACCAGCGGGTTGGTGATCATGGTGAGCACCACCACGGCTAACGCCGGAAAGTGCCGCCGCAGGCTGGCTAGCAGGCGGATGCCATCGCTCGCGTTGCTGCAGGGCATGTGGTAATCGGTGACGACGATATCCGGCCGGAATGCGCGCACGGCCTGCAGCAGCTCGGCGGAGCTGTGGACATCCGCGCAGACCTCCCAGCCGGTCTGGTTCCGCAACTGGCTCCTGACTGCGAGCGTAATGGCGGGATGGTCATCGGCAATCAAGATTTTCAAAGGCATGGCAATGCTCCTGCGCAAGCGCAGGCATGCACGGTGTCCGGGCCGCACATGCCTGGCGCGAGCTGGAAGGGCTTGCGGCACGGATGCCGCGAACATGAAAAGCGAGTGCTTCGATTCGCGTTGGGCGGCGCTTGCCGCAAGGGGATCGCGCCCTTGAAAAAAAGCGCCGCACGGCTTTTCGCCGGCGGCGCGAACAGCACAGGAACAAAGCACCTCCAGGCGCATGCTTTGCTCGGACGAACAGGAAGCAGGAGGTGCCCATGAAGCATAAGCGTTGGCTTCGGCGTCAGGACTGAGACTATTCTCAATTTTGAGAGGAGGACGCGGAAACCCTCACGGGCCGGCGGGCGTGGCTAGCCGCAAGCCGACACGCCGCAGCGCGGCGTGCTTCAGTGGCAGCAGGGGGCAGCAGGGGGCAGCAGGGTCAGGCTGCGTAGGCAGAGGTGCGCGTCTCGTGTGACTGGTGACGGCGGTCGATGGCGGTGACGGGATCACGCAGCACGGTGCTCCCGATCTCCATGATGCCGCGCAGTGCGTTGCCGGCGCGCACAGGCGCCCAGAAATGCAGGGCTGCCCATTCCGGGAAGCCGCCGGGCGGCGCCAGCAGGCGCGTTTTGTGTGTGCGTGTCACTAGAGGCACGTTGAAATCCAGCAGCGGACAGATGCCGCCCGCGGCAAGCAGCAGCGCAACTTGCGTGTGCCAGGACGGCACCACGGTTTCCCGGTAGGCGGGATCGTGCGCGAGCCGGTTCAGGAAACCCTGCAGCGGGCTACCGGGCTCGGTGTCTTCCTGCAGCAGTATCCACTCGTGCCGGCTATCCGCATCCTCAACGCCGCCTGGCCGCACCACGCTGACTAGGCGGCGCGGCGTGGCCATGATGTTGTGCAGCGCTATGTCTTCTGGCACAAAGTGACTATCGACCACGAAGGCGCAGTCCAGCTCGCCGCTGCCAAGCTGGGTGGCCAGCGCGGCGTCGGCAAAGACCGGCCGCGTCATGAAGCGGTCATCGGGAAACTGCTCGCACAAGGCCGTGAGGATCTCGGTAATGACCGGATCGCCGATCGACGGCGAAAACCCGATCGAGATACGGCGGTGCGGGCTTGCCTCCTCGGCGACGGGGGCGAGCGGGCGTACCAGGTGCGCCCATGTTGACAAGATCTGGCGGGCGGTCTGCTCCAGCCGCAGGGCATGCGCGGTAGGTTCCAGCGTGCCATTGCGCTTGATGAAAAGTGGGTCGCCGGTGATTTCGCGCAGACGCGCGAGGCTGTAGGCAATGGTCGGAACCCGGCCTTGCGTGCAGGCGGCGACGGCGCTGAGGTCACGATATTCCATCAACAAAACAAAAACGTGCAAGAGCTTGGTGCTGACGTGCCGCATGGTGACTTCTCCGGATTTCAAACTTGTTTTTGTTTTCTTCTCTGTCTCTGCGCCAAGACCCTGAAGCCCGAAGGCCATGCCGCATCTGCCGTGCCGGGGAGCTGGCGTATCTGGTCCATTGCCGTGCCAGGCCGTCAAGACAAGCCCCCTCACAGCGTCATTGCATCCGCAAGGCATGATGGTCTTCAAAATCTCCCGACAAACTGGGGGAATTACGACGCAGTGCTGCTTGCATGTGGCCCGGTATAGAGAAGCAACGCTGAAAAAATGACCAGCCGACCGGCTACGCGTTGCGCTTATCGTCGCCAGCCTGCGCCGGGGCGCGAGGCCCGGTTGCTGGAGATGGAAATTTGGTTAATGCCAGACAAGATTAATGCAGAACTTTGAAACTTGCCAGTGGTCTCGTGAAAATCATTTCATAAAAATCGATCAAAAAATACTCTTTGTTAGGACATGAAGACATTGACAATATTCTTTTCATTCTGATCATAAATTGGCTCGATTTGGCGTGTAGTGCGCCGAAAAATTGGTATTTTGTCCGTTTAACCGGATTTTTTCGGTTGAATGAAAGTAAAAGAACGAATCCGGAAATCAAGAGTGGGAATATCAAATATTGGAAATTCGTTCTGCTTTTTTGGCGACGCGTCCTTCTATGGCTGGCGCATCAAGTACGGCCAGGGCGCTGGCAGCGAAGCGCGCGACAACCGCAAGTTGCGAGACCTGCAGGAGGAAAACACCCGCCTCAAGAGTATGCTTGCAGATGCGCTGCTCAAGCTTGAGCAACTGCGCAATCGCACTGGTCGGGCCGGCAACGGCAAGGAACGAAGCCAAGTCTGGTTCGTGCCTGCATTGCCGGCGGCTGCCGCCACCTAAGGAGGGACATCGGAAACATGCGGTTTTTCGGTACCAGCCAGCAGGGCGACCCCTGGAACATCGTCATGGAAGGCGCAATGCGCCCCCGCTGTGGAGAACTGAACATGAAACGGGCTTCGATCATCATGGCTGCCGCCCTGGGCCTGGGGCTGCTTGCGGGCCAGGCTGCCACTGCGGCCGAGCTGGAAGTGCCCGCGCCGATGGTCGCGCCGCCGCCGCCGCGGCTCTTGCTGGATACCGCCACCGACAATGTCGGGCCGGCGGCGGACGGCACCCTCACGCCATCCCAGCGCACCCATTGCCAGGGCTTGCTCGACAAGATCAATGCACTGCCAGCGGGAGCGCAATGGACCACCGGCAAAGCCACCGTGACCAGCGCGGATGGCAGCACCCATCCCAATATCGAGCGGCAAGCGGAGCGCAAGAAGCTCGACGAGGCGTATCGCCAGGAATGCGCGCAGGAAAGAAAATAGTCTTTACTTCGAGTCTTTACTTCGGGCCGCAGCGGTCTGGCGTAATCGTGACGTCTCCCAGCGGGCGGTTGCCGATTCCCGCGTAACGATAGCTCAGCGTGATGCCTAACTGGCCCAGCACCGGCACGTCCGGGTTGCGGCAGATGCCGCGCTCGAGCACGGGGCGGGCGCTCGCCATGAACGCCGCGGTGCCCTCGCGGGTCGCATCCACGCCAACCAGGCTGAGGCGGAACTGCACGCGCTTGCCGGGCGAGACGCTGCATCCCTCCATCCGCGTCGCGGCGTCCAGCATGAATGGCCCGGCGCGCGTCAGTTCCTGGCAAGCCGTGTCGAGTTCTGCGTCTGAGCTGGCCACACCGCCGGTAAGGCGTGTCACGCCACTCATGCCGGTGCTCCTGCCATCCACCGTGCCTAACAGCAGTCTCGCTAGCGTTGACAGCGAGGCCGGCGCGGCGGCCGCCGGCACCAGTGCGGCCACCATCAGGAAGCCAAGTGGCGCCAGGCCCGCGCGCACGGCGAAAGGGAAGTCCCGCATAGAGATACAGGCACCGGAAGCGATATCGAGCGCCAGCGGCATGGCCGCAGGGTGATTTTCCCGGGGGCTACCCCGCACACGGCGGCATAGTCTGAACATAGCCGCGTTTGCACGGCCTTGCTATCAGCGTCCGTCCTACGCAACCGAGGCGCCCGCGGCGTGGATGCCTCTGGCGGTGTCTAGCCGGGCCTGGCCGGGAGCGGAGGCGGACGGATTATCCGTCACCGGTTGGGGCGGGCGTAGCGGCACCCGCTCGGGGTCCTCGTAGACGGAGCACAGCCCCGCCGGATCGACGATGCGCAGTTGCCGCTGCCGCACGGTGATCAGCCCGACCGTGGCAAATCGCGCCAGCAGGCGGGATACGGTTTCGAGCGTCAGTCCCAGGTAGCTGGCAATATCGTTGCGCGACATCGCCAGGGTCAGCGCCGCTCCGGTATTGCCCCGGCGGCGTTGTTCGCCAGCGAGGTCGAGCAGCAGCATAGCCAGCCGCTGGGCGGCTTTCATCGACCCGATCGCGACCAGCAGCGTCCGCTCGCGCTCGGCATTGCGGCGCAACGTGCTGAGCATTGTCTCGCGGTATTCGGCGCTGAGCAGGTGTGCGCGCGCCGCCTCCACCGGCACCACGCAGCAGTGCGTGTCCTGCATGGCCACCGCGCTGGTGCAATGGGCCTGGCCATCGAGATCCTCCAGCCCGAGCACTTCGCCCGGGTGCGCGAAGGCGGTCACCTGGCGCCAGCCAAGCGGAGACTCGAATACGGATTTGGCGCTGCCGCCGCGCACGGGAAACATGGCCATCACGGGCCGGCCCTGGCGGTGCACCGTTTCTCCGGCGCGCCAGAGCATGCTGGCCGGGGCCAGGCTGCGCTGCCGATCGTTTGCAGCTGCCGCTTCCGCGTTGCGGCAGATTGGCTGGAACAAGCACAGCGAGCAGCTTGGAAACGCTGCGTCGGGCGTGGTCATGACATTCTCCGTTTGCCTGCGATACACGCAAACGCAGTATAACCGTGCGCCTTTTGCCGCTATCTCTTAGTGATCTGCATTCTTTTGTCGGCTGAATTCAGTGTTTTAGTCATTGTGGGCACTAACGGAAGTGCATCTGCGGGCGCATGGTGCATTAGATGAAAGAATCTAATGTCTGTTTTTCATAACATGTGATGGAAAAGCGGCAGCGAGCGCCGGGTTGTCGTGTGCTATGCTGCATCGCAACAATCTCGATAGCAGGAGTCTTCATGACCAAGAGCCTTTCGGCGGACTGGCATGCGCAGCTCCGGCAGATCAGCCGGGCGCAGCCCCAGTCCGCGCACCATCTCAAAACGTGGTTCAACCGTATCGCTACACTGAATCCCGCAGCGCCCCGTCTTCGGGCGCGCTCGCCGGCGCCGCTGCCTTTGCCACCGCGCCACCCCTTGCCCGGAGAATGGGCTCCCCACCACCACCGCCTCGCGCCGCTGCCTGGCGAACTGGTGCCTCGCTTGCCCTACTGGCTATACGTGCCTTCCGGCGCGCCCAAGCGGCCCATGCCGCTGGTGGTGATGCTGCATGGTTGCCGGCAGAAGCCGGAAGATCTCGCGGCAGGCACGCGGATGAACGCGCTTGCTGAACGCGAAGGCTTCATGGTGGCCTATCCCCAGCAGCCCCTGCGGCGCCAGATGCAGCGCTGCTGGCAGTGGTTCGACCTGGGTGCCACGGAAGGTGGCCGCGAGGCGCAGGCGCTGGCGGTATTGATCGATGCGTTGGCGGCCAGGCGGGACGTCCGTGCCGACCAGGTGTATCTGGCAGGCTTGTCCGCGGGCGCCAGCATGGCGGCGGTGGTGGCCTTGCGCTATCCCGAGAAGATCGCCGCCGTGGGCTTGCATTCCGGGGTCGTGATTGGCGCGGGCCACACGGCCAGCGACGGCCTGCGTGCCATGCAGCACGGCACGCAAGCCGACCCGGCGATGTTGCTGGACGCCGCCGGCGTGACGCCGGGCGGACCGAAGATGCCGGCCATCGTGCTGCACGGCATGGACGACGGGGCGGTGCATCCCGTCAACGCCCGCTTGCTCGCGCGCCAGTTCCTGGCTTACAACGGCATGAACGACCGGGTCGAGGAGCGGATGAACGGCGCCGCGGTGCGGCACCTCACCGGCGCGGAGCAGGAAGCCGCCGCCGCAGATGCGGATTCAGATGCAGATTCAGATGTGGCGCAGGCTGATAGCGCTAACGGCCATCCAGCCAGTGCCCTGCTGCCGGCCGGGGACTACCTGGAAGCCAGCTTTGGCACCTGGAACCGCGAGCTGGTCGAGCTGTGCGAGGTTGCCGGCCTCGATCACGCCTGGAGCGGCGGCGATGGCGACTACCCTTACCATGCGCCGATCGGCCCCGACGCCAGCGCGTTGATGTGGGAATTCTTCAAGCAGCATCGCCGCTAGCGCTGGCCAGCGCATGGGCGTAAAAAAGGAGGGCGCGGATGCGGCCCTCCTTTTTTCATGGCCGGCGTGTGGCTCAACGCAGGCGCAGCGGTTGCCATCAGGCTCAGGCGAGCGAGCGGTCCTTGACGAACAGCGCCGTCACCATGCCCAGCAGGCACAGCGCCACCACGTAGTAGGCGGGGGCCAGCGGATCGTTCTTTAGCATCAGCGTCACGATCATCGGGGTCAGCCCGCCGAAGATCGCATACGACAGGTTGTACGAGAACGACAGCCCGGAAAACCGCACCTGGGCCGGGAACGCCTTGACCAGCACGTATGGCACCGCGCCGATGGTGCCCACGAAGAAGCCGGCCACCGCGTACAGCGGGATCAGCAGGTCGGGGCGTGTGTGCAGGGTGCTGTAGAACACGTACGAGCTGATCGCCAGCAGCAGGCCGCCAACGAACAGGGTGACCCGCGGGCCCACCTTGTCGGCCATCAGGCCGGCCACCACGCAGCCGACCGTCAGGCACAGCGTCGCCACGCTATTGGCTACCAGCGCGGTGCGCGCATCGAAGCCATAGATCTTCTGCAGGAAGGTGGGCGTCATCAGGATCACCACCACGATGCCCGCGGACAGCATCCACGTCAGCAGCATCGATACCGCCACGGCGCCGCGGTGATCGCGCACCACCGTCTTGAGCGGCATTTCCGCGGCCAGCGCCTTGCGCTTCTGCAACTCGGCGAACACCGGGGTTTCATGCAGCCAGCGGCGCAGGTACATGGAGCCGATGCCGAACACACCGCCCAGCAGGAAAGGCATGCGCCAGCCCCAGTCGACAAGCTCGGCCGGGGTGAAGATGGTATTGACGCCGGTGGCCACCAGGGAGCCCAGCAGGATGCCGGCCGTCAGGCCTGCGGTCAGCGTGCCGCAGGCATAGCCGGTGCGGCGCGCGGGCACGTGCTCGGAGACGAACACCCAGGCGCCGGGCACTTCGCCGCCAACCGCCGCGCCCTGCATCACGCGCAGCAGCAGCAGCGCCACGGGCGCCAGCAGGCCGATCGCATGGTAGGTCGGCAGCAGGCCCATCAGCAGCGTCGGCACCGACATCAGCAGGATGGAAAGCGTGAACATCTTCTTGCGGCCAAGCAGGTCGCCGAAGTGAGCCATGATGATGCCGCCCAGCGGGCGAGCCAGGTAGCCGGCGGCAAAGATACCGAAGGTCTGCAGCTGGCGCAGCCAGTCCGGCACCGACGGCGGGAAGAACAGCTGCCCGATGACGGTGGCGAAGAAGACAAAGATGATGAAGTCGTAGAACTCGAGCGCCCCCCCGAGGGCGGCAAGGGCAAGCGTCTTGTAATCCTGTCCGGTCAGCGGGCGCGCTTGTTGGCTGTGCGCGCTATCCGCTCCGGCAGTACTGCTGATGGTAGACATGAGGAGACTCGCATGGAAATGGTTCGCATGCGAAGCGCGCAACACGGTTGACGTGGAGGGTTCTGGCCGGAGGGTACAGCGCGGGAGAAGCAGGCACTAAGTGGCGGATAAGCCGCTGGCATGCGACGAGACGCTTCGCAAAGGCGTGACGATACCAGATCGGCGTTGAGCCGGCTCCAGCCAGCGCGCTTGAATTCCCTTTGGGATCGTCCTGAAATCCTTTTTAAATCCCTTTGAATGCCTTTGCTTTGCCCTCAAGCGTTGCGATAATGTCGTTAAAAAGTGAAATCCGGGCCACAAAGTGGCCGATCCGTCTGGCGACACCGTGTGGAATGCTTGCTACATCGTGTTCTCCAGCGGGTTCGGATAGCGGATGCGGGTAGTTGGGGTCGAATCTTCTGGGATCACATGGCAATCAAGTTCTCCATGCAGGCAGCAACTGCAACGCCACGTCGCAGGGCCGGCCTGCGGGTAGCCGGCGGCATTGTGGCCGCGCTGGCGGTGTTTGGCCTGGCCGGGTATTTTGGCGGGCCACCGCTGATCAAATCGTTCGCAGCCAAGCAGGCTAGCGAAGCGCTGGGGCGCAAGGTCACGTTTGGGGGCGCCGAGGTGCATCCGTTCGCGCTGGCCGCCGACGTTTCCGACATTACTATCTACGAGCCCGATGGCACCACGCCCATGCTGACCGTGGGCGAAGCCAAGATCGATGGTGCCATCGCGTCACTGTGGCACTTCGCCCCGGTGGTGGATGCCGTGCATATCGACCGGCCCGCGCTGCATCTTGCGCGCGACGCCAACGGCCGCATGAACTACGCCGACATCGTGGAGCGCTTCGCGGCCAAGCCGCCCGCGCCAAAATCCGAGCCGGCGCGCTTCTCGGTCAACAATATCGCGTTGACCAGCGGCAGCCTGGTGTTCGACGACAAGCTGCTCGACCAGACGCAGCGCGTGGACAACCTCACCATCACGCTGCCGTTCCTGTCCAACCTGCCGCATGACGTGGAGATCGTCACCCGGCCCACGCTGAGCGCGAACATCAACGGCTCCGCGCTGGCGCTCGACGGCACCATGCTGCCGTTCGCGGCATCGCGCGAGACCCACCTGAATATCAATCTCGATGCCCTGGAGCTGGCGCGCTACATGCCGTTCGCGCCGAAGCTCAAGGATGCGGATATCAAGGGCGGGCTGCTGGATTCACGGCTGACGCTGGGCTTTATCCAGGACAAGGACAAGCAGGACGTCTTCCTGGCAGGCACCGCGGCGCTGCGCGACGCCGATATCCGCAAGCATGATGGTTCGCCGCTGGTGAAGGCCGGGCGGATAGCGGTGGACATCGCGCGCATTGAACCGCTGGGGCGGATGGCCCACCTGCGCAGCCTCTCCGTGGATGGCCTGGCCGTGCAGGCAGTGCGGCGCGCCGATGGCTCGCTCGACCTGGCCGACGCGTTCCTGCCGGAAGCCGCCAAGGTAGAAAAGCCGGCCCACGTGCCGGCTGCCGCCGCATCGGCAGCAGCGGCGGCGCCCGCATCCGCGCCGGCCGTAGCCAAGGCTGGCCCGGCTTCCGCACCGGTCGTGGCAAAGGCTGGCCCGGCATCGGCACCCGCCGCTGCTGGCATTGCACCGGTGCCTGAAAAGCCCTGGCGCTATGCGATCGACCAGATCACCATCAAAGAGGCCCGCCTGGGCCTGCGCGACGACTCGGCGCCTTCCGGGCCCGGCACGCTCGCGCTCGGGCCGCTTGACGCCGACGTGGCCGGCCTCTCAGGCGACAGCGACAAGCCAGCCAAGGTGCAGGCCAAGCTGGCGATCGGCGAAGGCCAGACGCTTAGCCATGAGGGCGAGCTGTCCTTGCGTGGCGGCACCATGGACGGCACGCTGCAAGCCAGCGGCTTGAAGCCTCAAGGGTTTGCCGCATGGTGGCCGGCGGAGCTCCAGACCCGGCTTGGCGACACAGCCATCCATGCGGAGCTGCATTACAAGATGGCGTGGGGCGGCCCCGCTTTTGCCTTCTCGCTGGAAAAGTCCCGCGTCGAACTGGCGCCGCTCTACCTGGCCACCCGGGAGCCGGTGACGGTGGCGCAAGTGGCAGCCGCCACGACTGGCGCAAGCAAACCTGCCACTGCCGATAGCGACCGCCGGCGCGACGCGCGCCGCGCGCGTGCCCGCGACGACAGCGACACCGCCAACCTGCCGGTGATGCTCGCCGAGCGCGTGGCACTGGAGGACATCGCGTTCGATCTTGGCGCGCATTCCTTCCAGGCCGGCCAGTTGATGCTCGCCAAGCCGCAGATCGCCATCACGCGTGACTTCCACGGCGAAGTGCTCGAAAGTGCACGCCTGTGGGCGGTGCAATCCAAGCAGAAGGCCGCTCAACGCAGCACCACCGTCCAGGCCAAGGCTGTCCGGCCCGAGAGCGCGGCGGCCGCCAAGCCGTTGCCCTGGAAGGCACAGATCGGCAAGTTCACGCTCGATGGGGGCAGCCTGCGCGTGACTGACTATGCGCCCGCGGCCGCCAACCGCGACCGCCCCGTGGTCCATCAATTCCGCAATATCGGCCTCGGCACGGGCGCGCTCAACTGGCCGATGGCGGCCGGGGCGATCCCGGTGAAGCTCAAGGCCGACGTGGGCCGGCGCGGCGCGATGGCGCTCGACGGCACCGTGCTGCCTACCGGGCCCGCGGCGCAATTTCAGGTTGACGTCCGAGAGCTGGACCTCGCGCCGCTGCAGCCCTATCTGGCTGACCGCTTCAACGCGGCGTTGCGTGGCGGCGCCGCTACCGTCAAGGGCCGCCTCGGCGTGGAGGCGCCCGCCGGCAAGCCAATCGCCGCGCGCTTCACCGGCAATGCGCTGCTCGGCAATGTGCGCAGCGTCGACCGGGTGACCGGTGACGACTTCCTGCGCTGGCGCTCGCTCGCGGTAAACGGCATCGATTTCGCCATGGATGAGGCCAAGGGGCCGATGAAGGTTGGCGTGGCCGGCATCGCGCTGTCGGACTTCTACGCGCGGGTGATCCTGAACGCCAACGGCCGCCTGAACCTGCAGGACGTGATGGCCGGCGGCGCTGCCAAGGGCGAAGCGGCGCCCACCACCAGCCTGACGCAGGCCAGTCCCGCGCCGGCGAGCGCCGCCGGCGCACCGGCCCCGGTGCCCGCGCCTGTGGCTTCCGCTGCGGCCAAGCCGCAGATCCGCATTGGCGGCGTGACGGTGGAGAAAGGCAACATCAATTTCTCGGACTTCTTTGTCAAGCCGAACTACACCGCCAACCTGACCGACATGAAGGGATCGGTCTCCAAGGTGTCCTCGACGGAGCCGACGCCCGCCGACCTCACGCTGGCAGGCCGCATCGACGATGATGCGCCGGTCACGATCGACGGCAAGCTCAACCCGCTGGYCGACACGCTCTATCTCGATATCGCCGCCAAGGCCGCAGGTGTGGAGCTGACCCGGCTGACCCCGTACGCGGCCAAGTACGCTGGCTACCCGATCACCAAGGGCAAGCTCACGGTCGATGTGGCGTACAAGATCGAGAACGGCAAGCTGGACGCGCGTAATCACCTCTACCTGGACCAGCTCACCTTTGGGGACAAGGTCGACAGCCCTAGCGCGACCAAGCTGCCGGTGCTGCTGGCGGTCTCGCTGCTGAAGGACCGCAACGGCGTGATCGACATCAACCTGCCGGTGTCGGGTTCGTTGTCGGATCCGGAATTCAGCATCGGTGGCGTGATCGTGCGCGTGATCGTCAACCTGCTGACCAAGGCCATTACCTCGCCGTTCTCGTTGATTGCCTCTGCCTTTGGCGGTGGCGACGAACTGGGATACGTGGAGTTTGCGCCAGGCACATCCACGCTCACGCCGGCGGCCACCCAGAAGATCGCGACGCTGGGCAAGGCCCTGGCTGACCGCCCGGCGCTGCGCCTGGAGATCAGCGGCCGCATCGATCCCGCCACCGATACCGCCGGCGCCAAGCGCGCCTGGCTGGACGCGCGCGTGGCCGAGCAAAAGTCGCGCGAGATGCGCGCCAGCGCGAAGGCGGGCGCCGTGGCCGAAGAGAGCGAGGAAGGCGAGCAGGGCGCCAAGGTGACGGTGTCGCCACAGGAGTACCCGAAGTACCTGGAAGCGGTCTACAAGCGCGCCTCCTTCAAGAAGCCGCGCAATGTGATCGGGCTGTCGAAATCCCTGCCCACCAAGGAGATGGAGACGCTGCTGCTGGAGAACGCGCCGGTGACCGATGTGGAACTCCGGCAATTGGCCGAGCAGCGGGCGCTGGCGGTCAAGCAGGCGCTGGAGCGCGATGCCAAGGTGCCGGAAAGCCGCCTGTTCCTGACCGCCTCGAAGCTCAACGCCGATGGCATCAAGGACAAGGGTGCACCCAACCGGGTCGACTTCACCATTCGGCAGTGAAGCGCCGGCAAACCTGGCCTTGCCCGCGCAGGGGGTGGCGTTGCCGTCCCCTGCCCTCCGCCTCTTGGCCCAATCGGCGGGGTACGGGCAAAAAACGCTGTATCATTTCGCCCGGAATCGATACAGGAGTGCGTTTTGCAGCAGGAAGCCGTTGTTTACAAGACTTGGGTTTGCTTGATTTGCGGATGGGTCTACGACGAAGAGCAGGGCTGGCCCGACGACGGCATCGCCCCCGGCACGCGCTGGGACGACATTCCGGACGACTGGCGTTGCCCTGAGTGTGATGTGGGCAAGGGCGAATTCGCGATGATCGAGATCTGATCGGCCGGGCGGGCAAACGCAGCCACGCAAACGATCAGCGACCGGGCGCTTCAGGCCCGGATGCCAATATCAGAGAGGGCGGCGCGCTTAGTGCCGCTGCATTTGCCGGCAGATGCCGGCGCGCTTGCGCTGCTCGGCGCAGCGGCGATAGCGCATGCGGTAGGGGTGGCTACAGCGCCAGATCGCCGTGGCCACGGTGACCAGCAGGAACGCCGCCATCAAGACAGCCAGCAGGCTCAGTGTCATAGCGGCCCCCATTTTCACAAGCAAGCCGGGAACGCTCGAAGCGTTCAGATCAGCAACGGAAGCGCCTCCAGCAAGGCCACCGCCAGCAGAGCCCCGAAGATCGCACCCGCCGCGCGGCAACTGATGCGCAAGGCCCGGGCTGTGAAGGGGATCCCGCCGAAGGCAATCATGYCAACCAGCGCCATCGGAATCAGGAACACAAGATCATGTGACGTGAAGTGCAGCATTGCCGTCTCCTGTCTTTCTGCTTGTGCTTCCAGTATAGAAAGTGTCGCAGGGAGGCCAAGGACGATGACATTGGGGTTGTCCCGTAAGCTGCATTTTGTCGGGACGCGTGCACAAGCCGCCTCGCCACATCCTTTGCTGCAGCCGCCACCCCTGCCATATTGGCCCCTGGCGCGGGCGCCAGGGCAATCACCGCCGCCGGCCTGCTGCGGCGCTGCATAAATTCCCCTTGTAGCGCGCGAAAAAACCTCCTAAAAATTGGTCAGGCCACTTTACCTTCTGGCCCAAATCATTTTCGGGATCGCGCGCCGACATGCCCTTGCAGCAGATCGAACCCCGCCGCTTGTACCGCCAGATTGCCGACCAGTTGCGCCGGCTGATCGAGAACGGTGAGTTTCCCGTGGGCGCGCGCCTGCCGCCCGAGCGAGACCTTGCGGTGCAGCTGGGCGTGTCGCGGCCATCGGTGCGCGAAGCGCTGATCGCGCTGGAGGTGGAGGGGCTGGTGGAGGTGCGGATGGGCTCGGGCATCTACGCCTGTCCGCCGGACCGCGCACGTGCCGGCAGCGTGATGGCCGAACCGCCACTGGATGTGATCCGCGCGCGACAGACCATCGAGGGTGAGATGGCGGCCAACGCCGCGCGGCATGCCACGCCCGCATTGCTGGCCGCGCTGGAAGAAGCGATTGCCATCATGCAGGAGGAGGCCGGCGCGGGACAGATTCCGGTCAAAGGCGATCGCCTGTTCCATTTGCGGATCACCGAAGTCTCCGGCAATGCCGTGCTCCAGCGCCTGGTGGCCGAGCTGTTCGACGAGCGCCATAACCCGCTCTTTGCCCGTTTCGGCAGCCACTTCGAGAACGCGTCCAGCTGGCATGCGGCCATTGCCGAGCACCGCGCCGTGGTGGCAGCCATCGCCTCGGGCTCGCCAGATGCCGCGCGCGACGCCATGTGCCTGCACCTGGAAGCCTCGCACGGCCGCTTCTACGCGGCGTGGCCAGCAGGCGCGCCAACCGAGCCCGGCAAGCCAGCCGAGCGATCCGAGCCAATCGAGCCAGTTGAGCCAACCCCGACGCGGCGCAAGCCGCGTAAGCTTGCCGAGGAGTCATGATGTCCCTGGTCTGCCATATCCATGCGAGCGAAGACCTGCGTTTCACGCAGGTGGAACCTGCCGCTCCCGGGCCGTTTGAGGTCGAGGTGCGCCTCGGCGCGGCCGGCATCTGTGGCTCGGACCTGCACTACTACTTCCACGGCAAGGTCGGCGCCTTCGTGATCCGCGAGCCGCTGACGCCGGGCCACGAAGCGGCCGGCATCGTCTCCCGCGTTGGCAGCGCGGTCACGCGCGTCGCGCCGGGCAACAAGGTGGCGATCAATCCCTCGCATGCGTGCGGGCAATGCGACTACTGCCGGGCCGGGCGCGACAACCTTTGCCGGAACATGCGTTTTCTCGGCAGCGCCAGCATTTATCCGCATGTGCAAGGCATGTTCCGCGAACACTTCCTGATGCACGAGCGCCAGCTGACGCCGGTGGACAGCGATATCTCGCTGGGTGAGCTTGCGTTTGCCGAGCCGCTCTCGGTGGCGCTGCACGGCGTGAACCGTGCCGGCGAGCTGCTGGGCAAGACCGTGCTGGTCACTGGCGGCGGCACCATCGGCAGCCTCGCGGTGATGGCCGCGCGCCTGGCCGGCGCCGCACACATCATCGCCTGCGATATCGCGGACAGGCCGCTCGAAGTGGCGTTGCAGGTTGGCGCCGACCAGGTGATTCGCACCGACCGGGAGCCGCCGCAGGCGCTGCAGGATCTCGCCGATGTCTGCCTGGAAGCCGCCGGCAGCGGCGCGGCGCTGGATACCTGCCTGCTGGCCGCGCGGCGTGGCGCCCGCATCGTGCAGATCGGCACGTTGCCGGCCGAGGGGCTGCACTTCCCTGCCAACAACATCATGGCGCGCGAGCTGGAGTACGTCGGCGCGTTCCGCTTCGGGCGCGAGTTCGACTGGGCCGTGCGCTATCTCACGCAAGGCCGCCTTGACGTGCGCCCGCTGCTGTCCGCGCAGCTGCCGCTGGCGCAGGCCGTGGAGGCATTCGCGCTGGCCGCCGACAAGACGCGCAGCACCAAGGTACAGCTCACCGCCGCATAGATCCAGCCACGCAGTACCCAATTGCCGCAAGCGCGTCCGCGAGAGAGCGCAAGGCCCACCACATCGAAGGAGACAAAGCATGAAGCCATTTTCCCTGCGCCTGCCATCAACGTTGCTGCCGGCCGCCCTCGTGCTGGCAACCTGCGTGGCCAGCCTGGCCTGCGGCAGCGCGCTGGCGCAGACCAAGCTCAAGTGGGCGCACGTGTACGAGACCTCGGAGCCGTTTCACAAGTGGTCGGTGTGGGCCGCCGATGAGATCAAGAAGCGCAGCAACGGCCGGTACCAGATCGATGTGTTCCCCGCTTCCCAGCTTGGCAAGGAGAACGACATCAACCAGGGCCTGGTGATGGGCTCGGTCGACATCATCATCTCGGGCTCCAGCTTTGCCGCCAAGTCGTTCCCCCGCATCGGCGTGGCCTACTACCCCTACACCTTCCGCGACGCCAACCACCTGCTGGCCTATACCAAGAGCGATATCTACAAGGAGCTCACGCGCGGCTACGAGGAAAAATCGGGCAACCATATCGTCGCCACGACTTATTACGGTACGCGCCAGTCCACCTCGAACAAGCCCTTCTCGCACTGCGCCGAGATGAAGGGTCTGAAGATGCGCGTGCCCGATGTGCCAGCCTACCTTGCCATGCCGCGCGCCTGCGGCGTGAATACCTCGCCGATTGCCTTTGCCGAGGTGTACCTGGCACTGCAGAACGGCACCGTGGAGGCGCAGGAGAACCCGCTGCCCACCATTGAAGCGAAGAAATTCTACGAGGTGCAGAAGTACATCGTGCTCACGGGCCATATCGTCGACCACCTCAACACGGTGATTTCGGGCGGCCTGTGGAAGAAGCTCTCCGAGGCCGACCGCAAGATGTTCAGCGACGTGGCGCAGGAAGCCGCCATACGCGCCACCGCCGACGTGGTGGCGCGCGAGAAGGAGCTGGTGGCCGTATTCAAGCAAAAGGGCCTGACGGTCACCGACATCAATGTGCCGGAGTACCGCGACGCGGTGCTGAAGAACGTGAGCTTTGAATCGCAGGGCTATCGCAAGGCCGACTGGGACAAGATCCAGGCGGTGCAGTGACCCCGGCGGCAGGCGCCGGATGGCCGATGACAGTTCACAGTTGACAGATCAGGCAGATCGCAGTCTTTGCGGAGCAACACCATGGAAATGCGTTCCCGACTTGCCGACGACCTGCCCGCGCAGGCCGTCGCCGGCGAGACCCCAGGCGGTGCGCCACAGCTGGCCACCGTCGCGGAGTTGGCGCACAGCTTCGAGGAAGCCGACGACAAGCAGGTGGCGCTTGCCGGCTACGCCGCCGAGGACTGGTTCACGCTGGGGCTGTTCTGGCTCATGACGGCGCTGGTCTTCCTGCAGTTCTTCACACGCTACGTGATGAACGACTCACTGGCCTGGACCGAGGAGCTGGCCACGTACTGCCTGATCGGCGTGGTGTTCATCGGCGCGGCGATGTGTGTGCGCAAGAGCCGGCATATCCAGGTGGACCTGATTTACCGCTACCTGCCGCATGCGCCGGCACGCGCGCTGTCCACGCTGGTGGACATTGCGCGCACCGCCTTTCTTGGCTATGCCGGCTGGCTGGTCTGGCGCTACATCCTGGTGGTGGGCGATGAGCCGATGACCACCATCGAGTGGAACAAGAGCTGGATCTACTACCTGGTGCTGGCCGGATTCGTCCTGATGTGCCTGCGCTCCTGCCAGGTGGCCTGGCAGAACTGGACGCAGGGCTTTTCGATCCTGGAGCGCCCCGAGGCGTTCGAGGCCAGCGACGACTGACGACAATTGACGACGACTGACGACCAACCCGGAGCGCGCCGCCATGTGGATCCTGATTGTTTCCTTCCTGCTGCTGATGCTGGTGGGCCTGCCGGTCGCCATTGCGATGGCGGTGGCTTCGCTGCTGTATATCTGGGCCTCCGGCACGGTGCCGGACGTGATCCTGGCGCAGCGCATGATTGCCGGCGTGGAGAGTTTCCCGCTCCTGGCGGTGCCCTTTTTCATCCTCGCGGGCAACCTGATGAACGTGGCCGGCATCACCGGGCGCATCTATAACTTCGCCGTGGCGCTGGTGGGCTGGATGCGCGGCGGGCTGGGCCACGTCAACATCATCGGCTCGGTGATCTTCTCCGGCATGTCGGGCACCGCCATTGCCGATGCGGCGGGCCTGGGCACCATCGAGATCAAGGCCATGCAGGACCACGGCTACGAGACTGAGTTCGCGGTTGGCGTGACGGCGGCCTCGGCCACGCTCGGGCCGATCATCCCGCCGTCGCTGCCGTTCGTGATCTACGGCATGATGGCCAATGTGTCGATCGGCTCGCTGTTCCTGGCCGGCATCGTGCCGGGGCTGGTGCTGACCTTGTTCATGATGGGCACGGTGGCGTGGTTTGCCCACCGCCGCGGCTGGGGCAGCGATACCGCGTTCTCCTGGAAGCTGCTGGGCAACGCCAGCATCGAGATCGCGGTGGTGCTGGCCTTTCCGCTGGCGATCTGGCTGATGACGCGCTTCGGCGTGTCCACCAACGTGGCCGCGCTGATCGCGCTGGCGGTGCTGCTGGCGCTGGACTGGTACTTGGACTTCTCCGCGGTGATGGCGCTGATGGCGCCGGTGATCCTGATCGGCGGCATGACGCTGGGCTGGTTCACGCCCACCGAGGCCGCGGTGGCGGCAGTGATCTGGGCGCTGTTCCTCGGGCTGGTGCGCTACCGCTCCATGACGCTGCGCTCGCTGGCCAAGGCCACGCTCGACACCATCGAGACCACCGCATCGGTGCTGTTCATCGTCACCGCGGCATCGATCTTCGCCTGGCTGCTCACCACCAGCCAGGCCGCGCAGATGCTGTCCGATGCCATCCTCGGCTTCACCCACAACAAATGGGTGTTCCTGCTGCTGGCCAATGTGCTGATCCTGATCGTGGGCTGCTTTATCGACACCACGGCGGCGATCACCATCCTGGTCCCGATCCTGCTGCCCATCGTGCTCAAGCTAGGCATCGACCCGATCCACTTCGGGCTGGTGATGACGCTCAACCTGATGATCGGCCTGCTGCATCCGCCGCTGGGGATGGTGCTGTTCGTGCTGGCGCGCGTGGCCAAGCTGTCGGTGGAGCGCACTACGGTGGCCATCCTGCCGTGGCTGGTGCCATTGTTCCTGACGTTGATCGCCATCACCTATTTCCCTGCGATCACGCTGTGGCTGCCGAACCTGGTGGGCAGCAAATGAGCGCCACCATCGTCCAGATCGAACTGCTGCAGGTGGACCTGCCGCCGCGCGTGCCGCGCTCCGACGCCATCCAGTCCTTCGTCACGCAGGAAACGCCCATGGTGCGCATCCGCTGCGACGATGGCTCGGAGGGCACGGGCTACGCCTATACCATCGGCACCGGCGGCTCATCGGTGATGGCGCTGCTGCGCGATCATCTGGCGCCGCGCCTGATCGGGCGCGATCCCGCGCAGATCGAGGCGATCTGGCGCGAGTTGCTGTTCGCCACGCACGCCACCTCGGTCGGCGCCATCACCAGCCTGGCGCTGGCCGCCATCGATACCGCGCTGTGGGACTGGCGCTGCCGCCGCGACGGCCAGCCCCTGTGGCTTGCCGCCGGCGGGGCGCAACCGCGCGTGCCGGTCTACACCACCGAAGGCGGCTGGCTGCACCTGGATGCCGATACGCTGGTGAACGAGGCCGTGGCGGCGCGCGAGGCGGGCTTTCGCGGTGCCAAGCTGAAGGTGGGCCGCGCGCTGGCGAGCGAGGACGTGGCGCGCCTCGCGGCGGTGCGTGCCGCCGTAGGTGACGGCTTCGAGCTGATGGTGGATGCCAACCAGTGCTTCACCGCTGCCGAGGCCATCCGGCGCGCGCCGCACTACGCCGAGCTGGGCATCGCGTGGTTCGAGGAGCCGCTGCCGGCCGACGATATCGGCGGGCACGTGCGGCTGGCCGCATCCACCTCGGTGCCCATCGCGGTGGGCGAGTCGTTGTACTCTCCCGGCCAGTTTGCCGAGTACGTGCGCCAGGGCGCCTGCGGCATCGTGCAGGCCGATGTGGCGCGCATTGGCGGCATCACGCCCTGGCTCAAGGTGGCGCATCTGGCCGAAGCCCACAACCTGTCGATCTGCCCGCACTTCCTGATGGAGCTGCATGTGTCGCTATGCGCTGCGGTGCCTAACGCGGCCTGGGTGGAGTACATCCCCCAGTTGGACGAGATTGCCGCCAGCAGCGTGCGCATCGAGGCCGGCCATGCCATCGCCCCGGACGCGCCGGGCCTTGGCATCGAATGGGACTGGGCCGCGATCGGGCGCCGCACGGTGGCGCGCGCGCTGGTTTCCTGATGATTTCACCGGCCCGCAAACGTGGCCGGAACCGCTCATGGAGAACAACTGATGACGCAACGACTCGCCGGCAAGCTGGCCCTCGTCACCGCGGCCGGGCAGGGCATTGGCCGCGCCACCGCCGAAGCCTATCTGCGTGAAGGCGCGCGCGTGATCGCCGCCGATATCAACGAGCGCTTGCTCGAGGCGCTGGCCGGCCAGCCCGGCTGCACCACGCTGCGGCTGGACGTCACGGATGGCGCCGCAGTGCAGGCCGCGGCGAAGCAGGCCGGCGCGCTCGATATCCTGTTCAACGGCGCGGGCTTCGTGCATCACGGCACCATCCTGGAATGCGACGAAGCGGCTTTCGATTTCTCGATGAACCTGAACGTGCGCGCCATGTACAGCATGATGCGCGCCTTCCTGCCCGCCATGGTGGCGCAGCGCCGCGGCTCGATCGTCAACATGGCGTCGGTGGCAGGCAGCATCAAGGGCGCGCCCAACCGCTTCGTCTACGGTGCCACCAAGGCGGCGGTGATCGGCATGACCAAGTCGGTGGCGGCGGACTACATCGGCCACGGCATCCGTTGCAATGCGATCTGCCCAGGCACGGTGGAGTCGCCCTCGCTGCGCCAGCGCATCGCGGACCAGGCGCGTGATGGCGGCAAGAGCCTGGCCGAGGTGGAAGCCGCCTTCGTCGCCCGCCAGCCGATGGGGCGCATCGGCACTGCCGCAGAGATCGCCGCGCTGGCGGTGTACCTCGGCTCGGACGAATCGGCCTTCACCACCGGCACGGCGCAGGTGATCGACGGTGGCTGGTCCAACTGAGGCGGCACATCCTGTTCGTCCCCTCTCAGCCATCCGCCCGGAGCCTGCATGCCAGCCGATAACGCACCCAACGTCATCCGCATACACCCCGCCGACGACATCGTCATCGCCTGCCGCCAATTGGTGCCGGGCACCGTCATCGCCGCCGAGGGCGTGAGCGTCGCCAGCCTGGTGCCGCCCGGGCACAAGCTGGCGGTGCGCGCCATCGCCGCGGGCGCGCCGGTGCGACGCTACAACCAGATCATCGGTTTTGCGCGCCAGCCGATCGCGCCGGGCCAGCACGTGCATACGCATAACCTCGCCATGGGCGAGTTCGCACGCGAATACGCTGCCGGCGCCGATGCGTGCGCTACCGAATACGTTGATGCACCTGCCAGCTTCGATGGCATCAAGCGGGCCGACGGCAGCGTGGCCACCCGCAACTACATCGGCATCCTCACCTCGGTGAACTGCTCCGCCACGGTGGCGCGCGCCATTGCCGATCACTTCCGGCGCGAGCTTCGCCCCGAGGCGCTGGCCGCGTTTCCCAATGTGGATGGCGTGGTGGCGCTCACGCATGGCGCGGGCTGCGCCACCGATAGCGAGGGCGAAAGCCTGCGCGTATTGCGCCGCACGCTGGCGGGCTACGCGCGCCACCCGAACTTTGCCGCGGTACTGGTGGTGGGGCTGGGCTGCGAGGCCAACCAGATCGATGGCCTGCTGGCCGAGGCGGATCTCGCTGGCATGGCCGGCGGCCCGCGCCTGCATGCGTTCAACATCCAGGACAGCGGCGGCACGGCCGGCGCGGTGGCGCGCGGCGTGGCCATCGTGCAGGACCTGCTGGCCGATGCCAATCGCGTGCACCGGCAGGCCGTGCCAGCGAGCCACATCACGGTAGGCCTGCAATGCGGCGGCTCGGATGGGTACTCCGGGCTGACTGCCAACCCGGCGCTGGGCGCGGCCGTGGATCTGCTGGTGCGCCACGGCGGCGGCGCCATTTTGTCCGAGACGCCCGAGATCTACGGCGCCGAGCATCTGCTGACGCGCCGCGCGGCTTCGCCAGCGGTGGCCGCGCGCCTGCTGGCGCGGATCCGCTGGTGGGAGGACTATTGCGCGCGCAACCACGGCAGCATGGACAACAATCCCTCGGCCGGCAACAAGGCCGGCGGGCTCACCACCATCCTGGAGAAGTCGCTAGGCGCGGTGGCCAAGAGCGGCACCACCAACCTGGTGGAGGTCTACGAATTCGCGCAGCCGGTGCGCGCGCGCGGCCTGGTCTTCATGGACACGCCTGGCTACGACCCGGTCTCGGCCACCGGCCAGGTGGCGGGCGGCGCCAACCTGATCTGCTTTACCACGGGGCGCGGCTCGGCCTACGGCTGCGCGCCATCGCCCTCGCTCAAGCTGGCGACCAACAATGCACTGTGGCAAAGGCAGGCCGACGACATCGACATCAACTGCGGCGACATCGTCGATGGCGGCGCCAGCATCGCGCAGAAGGGCGAGCAGATTTTCCGGCTGATGCTGGAGACCGCGTCGGGCCGAAAGACCAAGAGCGAGCTGCATGGCTACGGGCAGAACGAGTTCGTGCCGTGGTCGCTGGGCGCGGTCATGTAAGCGCATGCAGGCGCTGGGAACCATCGACAAAAACCACGTAGGAGAGAGCATGAAGATCACCGCCGCGCGCGTCATCGTGTGTTCCCCGGGACGCAACTTCGTGACGCTGAAGATCGAGACCGACGAGGGCCTGACCGGCATCGGCGACGCCACGCTCAACGGCCGCGAGCTGGCCGTGGCGAGCTACCTGGAGGACCACGTGGCGCCCTGCCTGATCGGGCGCGACCCGCACCAGGTGGAGGACATCTGGCAGTACCTGTATCGCGGCGCGTACTGGCGGCGCGGGCCGGTGACCATGAGCGCGATCGCCGCGGTGGATACCGCGCTGTGGGACATCAAGGCCAAGGCAGCGGGCATGCCGCTCTATCAGTTGCTGGGCGGCAAAAGCCGCACCGGCGTGATGGTGTACGGCCACGCCAATGGCAGTGATATCGAGGCCACGGTGGACGAGGTGCTGCGCTACAAGGAAATGGGCTACCGCGCGGTGCGCGCGCAATCGGGCGTGCCGGGGCTCAACAAGGTGTATGGCGTGTCGTCGGACCGGCTGTTCTACGAGCCGGCCGACGCCTCGTTGCCATCGGAGCACGATTGGAGCACGGAGCGCTACCTGGACCACACGCCGCGCCTGTTCGAGAAGGTGCGGGACGCGGCCGGCTGGGATCTGCACCTGCTGCACGACGTGCACCACCGGCTCACGCCGATCGAGGCGGCTCGCCTGGGCAAGTCGCTGGAGCCGTTGCGCCTGTTCTGGATGGAAGACGCCACCCCCGCGGAGCACCAGGAGAGCTTCCGGCTGATCCGCCAGCACACCACCACGCCGCTGGCGGTGGGCGAAGTCTTCAACACCATCTGGGACTGCAAGACGCTGATCCAGGAACAGTTGATCGACTACATCCGCGCCACCGTGGTCCATGCGGGCGGCATCACGCACCTGCGCCGCATTGCGGACTTCGCCGCGATGCACCAGGTGCGCACCGGCTCGCATGGCGCGACCGACCTCTCGCCGGTGTGCATGGGCGCCGCGCTGCATTTTGACCTGTGGGTGCCTAACTTCGGCATCCAGGAATACATGCGCCACAGCGAGCAGACCGATGCGGTGTTCCCGCACGCCTACACCTTTGCCAACGGCATGCTGTATCCGGGCGATGCGCCGGGACATGGCGTGGATATCGATGAGACGCTGGCGGCCAGGTATCCCTATCAACGCGCTTACCTGCCGGTGAATCGCCTCGCCCACGATGGCACGCTCTGGCACTGGTAGCCCCAATGCCAGCCAAACACAGGCACGCACTATGACGACGCCAAGACTGCACCCCGACACGCTCGCGCAGCTTCCGCATGACGTACAGCGCCCGCGCTATCCGCGCGAACGCCTGCGCGGCGGCATCGTCCACCTGGGCATCGGCGCTTTTCACCGCGCGCACCAGGCGGCGGCGACGGAAGCCGCGCTGCACGCCGATGCCGCCGGCGCGCACTCGCTAGACTGGGGCATCGTCGGCGTCTCGCTGCGCCGGCCCGACACGCGCGACGCGCTGGCGCCGCAGCAAGGCCTGTACACGCTGGCGCTGCGCGGAGTGCGGGACGACGGCAGCCGCTTCGCGCAGTTGCAGGTGATCGGCGCCGTGATTGCCGTGCTCGTGGCCGCCGACGATCCCGATGCCGTCCTGGAGCGGATCGCGCATGCGCACACGCGCATCGTCAGCCTGACGGTGACGGAGAAGGGTTACTGCCATGACCCCGCCACCGGCACATTGAACTTCGGCGATCCGGGCATCGCGCATGACCTGCTGCATGCCGGCGCCCCGGTTACCGCCATCGGCTATCTGGCGCGTGGCCTGCAACGGCGCATGGCACGCGGCCTGCCGCCGCTGACCTTGCTCAGCTGCGACAACATCGCCGCCAACGGCGACACGCTGCGCGGCTTGCTGCTGGCCTTCTGCGCGCGCGTGGATGGCGCGCTCCACGATTGGGTGGCCGAACGCTGCGGCTTTCCCAATGCCATGGTCGACCGCATCGTGCCCAAGACCACCGTGGACGATGCCGCGCGCATCAGCGCCGCGCTTGGCGTGGAGGACGCCTGGCCCGTGGTGGCCGAACCCTTCCTGCAGTGGGTGATGGAGGACCGCTTCGTGGCCGGCCGGCCACGCTGGGAGGCGGGCGGCGCGCAGTTCGTCGAACACGCGCACCCGTTCGAGACGCTCAAGCATCGCCTGGTCAACGGCAGCCATTCCACCATGGCCTACCTGGGCATGGTGGCCGGGTGGGCCACCACCGACCGCGCCATCGCCGTGCCGGCTGTGCACGCGCTGATCGCCGGCATGATGGAGCAGGAAATGCTGCCAACCTTGCCTGCGTTACCGGGGCTGGACACCGCGGCCTATCGGCGCGACCTGCTGGCGCGTTTTGCCAATCCCGCGCTGCAGCATAAGACCAGCCAGATCGCCATGGACGGCTCGCAGAAGATCCCGCAACGCCTGCTGGCGCCGATCCGCGAGCGCTTGCGCGCCGGTGCCCCGTTTGCGCGCCTGGCGCTGGGCGTGGCCGGCTGGCTGCATTTCCTGCGCGGCCGGGACGAGCACGGCGCCGAGTACCGTATCGAAGACCCGCTGGCATCTTCGCTGCATGCCTTGCTGGCCGAGGCCGACGCCCGCCATGCGCGGGAAGCGGATCGCATCGCGGCCATCGCGTCCTTCACGCCGGTGTTCGGGGATCTGGCTGCCTCGCGCGTGTTCGTCGAAACGCTTGCCACGCACACGCGCATGCTGCGCGAGCGTGGCGTGCTGGCGACACTCGCGGCGGTCGCAGGCACGCAGGCCAGCGCCACCTGAACGGATCGCTGCCCGCCAAGTACCGATCCTGCCACCCGCGCGTGGCGCGTTGCGGCGCCAACGTGGCGCCGGTCCCACCTCCAGCACTTATTTGCGCGTGTGCGGTCAAACGATCAGGCCGGCGTGTCCTATGCTGTGCAAATACGCAGGCCGCATCAGCAGTCAGGTCGCAACTTGCGTATATCAAGCGCAACAGCAGAGCAACAGCAGAGCAACCGCGGCGAAAGCGGCGGTGAAACAGCATATCCGGAGGTGGCTATGGAACTTCACATGCAATCGCACCACTACGTGCGCCGCATGCCAGACTGGACCGCGGCAGCGGTGTCGGGGCTGGCGGCCGGGGCGCTGCTGATGGTGATCGAGCTGTTCTGGTCGACGATGGTGGCGGGCATCAACCCGTGGGGCACGACGCGGATGATCGCGGCGATCCTGATGGGGCCGGGCGTGCTCCAGACTTCGTTGTTCAGCGTGGGTACCGTGGCCGCGGCGCTGATGATCCACTTTGTGCTCGGCGCGGTGCTGGGCATGATCCTGGGGGCCATCATCGCGCCGTTTCACCTGGACTCGAGCACGGGCCTGGCATTGCTTACCGGCGCGGTATTCGGCATTGCCGTGTACCTGCTCAACTTCTACGGCATGACGCACTTCTTCACCTGGTTCGCCGATGCGCGTGGCTGGCATACGCTGGTTGGCCACATGATCTTCGGCATGACCGCGGCCATTGCCTACTGGAAGCTCGAAAGCAAGGATGTATCTCACTGAGCACGCAAACCGGAGGAAATACCAGCGCGGCTTAGCGGTTTTGACCCGCGCATTGCCACTACACGGGCCGTGCGGGCCGGCGGCGGCGGATGAGAGCTTCGGCTTTCTCCGCCGCTTTTTGTTTTGCCGCCGGTGGCGCGCGGCGGGGCCGATTGTGTGTGGCATCGCACCCAAAGCGCTGTCAAGGCCGCCTTGCCGGTGGCGGACCAGATGCACTAGTCTTATCTCAGCTTGCGTGTAGTTCGCAACCTTCTGTACGCAAGCGGGAGGGTCGGTATGGCGATAGCCATTGCAATCGTGATCATCGTCGTTGCCTCGGTGCTCTTCCATTTCGTGAGCCCGTGGTGGGCGACGCCGCTTGCCTCCAACTGGAAGCAGATGGACGACACGCTGACCATCACGCTGGTCATCACCGGCATCTTCTTCGTCATCATCAACCTGTTCGTTGCCTACATCGTCTGGCGCTACCGCCATCGCGACGGCGCGCGCGCAGCCTATCAGCCGGAGAACAGCAAGCTGGAGCTGTGGCTGATCGCGGGCACCACGCTTGGGGTGATCGCGCTGCTGGCGCCGGGCCTGTTCGTCTATGCTGAGTACGTGCGCCCACCCGGCGACGCCATGGTTCTGGAGGTGGTGGGCCAGCAATGGCAGTGGGGCTTTCGCTTCCCCGGCCGGGGCGGCCAGCTCGGCACCTCGGACCCGCGCTTTGTCACCCCCGCCAACCCGCTCGGCGTGAACCCGGACGACCCGCGCGGGCAGGACGACATCATCGTTGCCGGCCAGGAAGTCCATCTGCCGCTGAATCGCCCGGTCAAGGTGCTGCTGCGCTCCAAGGACGTGCTCCACGACTTCTACGTGCCGCCGTTTCGCGCCCGCATGAACATGGTGCCAGGCACTGTCACGTCGTTCTGGTTCACGCCGACCAAGGCGGGCACGTTCGAGATCCTGTGCGCGCAACTGTGCGGGGTTGGCCACTACAACATGCGTGGCCACGTGGTGGTGGAGGACGAGGCGGCGTTCCAGGCATGGCTCGCGCGCCAGCCGACGTTCGCGCTGACCATGGTGAAGACGCCTCCCGCGGCGGCGGCGGCTGCGCCCGCTGGCGCGCCGGCAGCCGATACGCTCGTCGAGCAGGGCCGCGCGCTGGCGCAGAGCAAGGGCTGCGTGGGTTGCCACAGCATCGATGGCACCGTTGGCGTGGGGCCAAGCTGGAAGGGCTTGTATGGCAGCATCGGCACCTTTGCCGACGGCAGCAGCGCGAAGGTCGACGATGCTTACCTGAAGATCGAGATCACCGATCCGCAGGCGCGCCTGGTCAAGGGCTTCGGCCCGCTCATGCCGAAGATGGCCTTGAGCGACGAGGAGGTGAGCGCGCTGATTGCCTACATCCGCGCCAACGGCGCGCCCGGTGCGGCAACGCAGGCGGGCGCCGCGTCGGGCGCTGCGGCCAGGTAGGTCGCACGCAGGTTGCAAGGAAGGCTACAGGAGGGAGTGCAATGGCATACGCCGACGAGGCCGCCCACGACGGACCGCAGAGCTTCTTTACCCGCTACATCTGGAGCCAGGACCACAAGGTAATCGCCGTGCAGTACACGCTGGTGGCCATCTTCGTGGGGCTGATCGGCGTGGTGCTCTCCAACCTGATGCGCCTGCAACTGGGTTTCCCCGGGCACTTCACGTTTATCAATGCCAACCGCTACTACCAGTTCGTGACCATGCACGGGATGATCATGGTGATCTACCTGCTTACGGCGCTCTTTCTTGGCGGCTTCGGCAATTACCTGATCCCGCTGATGGTGGGGGCGCGCGACATGGTGTTCCCGTACCTCAACATGCTGAGCTTCTGGGTCTACTTCCTCTCGGTGCTGGTGCTGCTGTCGAGCTTCTTCGTACCGGGCGGGCCCACCGGCGCCGGCTGGACGCTGTATCCGCCACAGGCCATCCTGCCGGGCACGCCCGGCTATGAGTGGGGCATCATCCTGATGCTGGTGTCGCTGCTGATCTTCATCGTGGCCGCTACCATGGGTGGGCTCAACTACGTCACCACCGTGCTGCAGGCCCGCACGCAGGGCATGACGATGATGCGCATGCCGCTATCCGTGTGGGGCATCTTCATGGCCACCATCCTGGCGCTGCTGGCCTTTCCGGCGCTGTTCGTGTCGGGCGTGATGATGCTGCTGGACCGCACGCTGGGCACAAGCTTCTTCATGCCGGCGATCGTGTCGCTGGGCCAGCAGCTCAACTACAAGGGCGGCAGCCCGTTGCTGTTCCAGCACCTGTTCTGGTTCTTCGGCCACCCGGAGGTGTACATCGTCGCGTTGCCGGCGTTCGGCATCGTCTCCGACCTCGTCAGCGTGCATTCGCGCAAGAGCATCTTCGGCTATCGCACCATGGTGTGGGCCATCCTGGCTATCGGCGTGCTGTCGGTGGTGGTGTGGGCGCACCATATGTTCGTGAGCGGGATGAACCCGTACTTCGGCTTCTTCTTTGCCACCACCACGCTGATCATCGCCATTCCCACCGCCATCAAGGTCTATAACTGGGTCATTACGCTGTGGCGGGGCGACATCCATTTCTCGGTGCCGATGCTGTTTGCCATCGCCTTTATCAGCACCTTCGTGATCGGCGGGCTGACCGGGCTGTTTCTGGGCAATGTCAGCGTGGACATTCCGTTGTCGAACACGTATTTCGTGGTCGCGCACTTCCATATGGTGATGGGCGTTTCGCCGATCCTGGTGGTGTTTGGCGGGATCTATCACTGGTACCCCAAGGTCACCGRCCGCATGCTCAACGACAAGCTGGGGCACATTCATTTCTGGGTGACGTTCGTCGGCACCTATGCCATCTTCTTCCCGATGCACTACCTGGGCATCCTTGGCATGCCGCGGCGCTATTACGCCTATGACAACTACGCCTTCATCCCCGAGTCGGCGCACACCATGAACGCCTATATCTCCGTGGCGGCATTTATCGTGGCCGCGGCGCAGTTGCTGTTCATCGTCAACCTGGCCTGGAGCCTCAGGCACGGCAGGCTGGCAGGGTCAAATCCCTGGCGCGCGGCCTCGCTGGAGTGGCAGACGCCGGATACGCCGCCCGTGCACGGCAACTGGGGCGCGGAGCAGCCGGTGGTGCATCGCTGGGCCTACGCCTATAGCGTGCCGGGCGCGAGCGAGGATTTCATCGCGCAGAACGCGCCACCCGAGGCCGGGGGCGCCGAGCCCGAACCACATACCAGCCATGGAGCCGTGGCATGAACGCGAACCTGATCTATCGCGCCGGTGCCGACGGCGAGCGGCGCCCGGGCCCCGGCCCCGGCGATGTGGGCAGGCAGCGCGCGGGGCCCGCGCCGGGCAGCATCGGGCTGTGGGTGTTCATGGGCGTGGTGAGTTCGCTGTTTGCATTGTTTATCGCTGCGTATGCCATGCGCATGGATTCGCCTGACTGGCACGCCGTGGCGTTGCCGTGGCAGGTCTGGCTGTCCACGGCCTTGCTGGCCGCGGGGAGCGGGGTGATGCTGGTGGCCGCGCGCGCGGCCCGCGCCGGACGTGTCTCGGTGGCGCACCGCGTGCTGTGCTTCGGCGGGCTGGCCGCGGCGGCGTTCGTGGCGTCGCAGTTGTGGGCATGGCAGGCCCTGCTTGCCATCCATGTGGTGCCTGCCAATAACCCGTCCGGCAGCTTCTTCTACCTGCTGACCGCGATGCATGGCCTGCATGTGCTGGGCGGCCTGGCCGGCTGGGCGATGGCCATGCGCGCCGGGCCGGGCAGCGCGCTGCGCATTCGCCTGTGCGCGCGCTACTGGCATTTCCTGCTGGCCGTGTGGCTGGTGCTGCTGGCCGCGCTTGGCTGGCTCACGCCGGAGTTTGTTCGCTTTATCTGCGGCCGCGGCTAGGCGGCCCGGCTGATTCTCGAAGGAGACGTGCGCATGTCTTCGCTACCCACTTCATCCGCACCGGCGGTGACCGGCTTGCGCGGGCTGGTGGCCGACTGGTCCTCGGACCAGCAGGCCTTCAAGGTGTCGTGGGGCAAGGCGATGATGTGGATCTTCCTCGTCTCCGATACCTTCATCTTCAGCTGCTTCCTGACCGGGTACATGACGGTCAGGATCGCTAGTACCGCGCCCTGGCCGAACCCCAGCATCGTGTTCGGGCTCAAGGTGGGCGGCACCGAGGTGCCGTTGCTGCTGATCGCCATCATGACCTTCGTGCTCATCAGCAGCAGTGGGACGATGGCGATGGCCGTCAACTTTGCGTATCGGCGCGATCGCGTGAGATGCGCGTTGCTCATGTTTGCCACGGCGCTGTTCGGCGTGGCCTTCGTCAGCATGCAGGCCTTTGAATGGACCAAGCTGATCATGACCGAGGGCGTGCGCCCGTGGGGCAACCCGATGGGGGCGCCGCAGTTCGGCTCCGCCTTCTTCATGATCACCGGCTTCCATGGCCTGCATGTGAGTTGCGGCGTGATCTACCTGCTGATCGTCGCCACCAAGGTGCTGCGGGGCCGCTACGAGCGCACGGGCAACTACCAGATCGTGGAGATCGCCGGGCTCTACTGGCACTTCGTGGACCTGGTGTGGGTGTTTATCTTCGCGCTGTTCTATCTCTGGTGAGGCCCCTCATGGCTGCGTCGACCCCATCTCCCGAAGTGCCCGCGCAGGCCCCCGCCGTTGCCGGCTCGCACGGCGATCTGCCCCACGGGCAAGCGCACGGGCAGCAGCATGGCCAGCAACATCCCATTGGCCTGTACCTGAAGATCTGGGCGCTGTTGTTCGTGCTGTCCACGCTGTCGTACCTGGTGGACTACTTCCATTTCGAGGGCTATCTGCGCTGGACCCTGATCCTGCTTTTCATGTTGATGAAGGCCGGATTGATCGTGGCCGTGTTCATGCACATGGCCTGGGAGCGGCTGGCGCTGATCTGCGCCATCCTGCTGCCGCCGCTCTGCCTGCTGGTGCTGGTGGGCCTGATGGCGGCCGAGGCGGACTACACGTTCCTCTTGCGCGGCGTTTTCTTCCGCTGAGCGCGCCTGTCCGTGCGGTGCGTGTTCCGTGGGCGCCATCCGGGTACACTTGCCCGGCTGCCGCCACTACGAGGAAACCATGCACCCAGCTACGGAAGCCATCCTGATCTATAACCATGGCCGCGATCCCGAGCGGCTGACCCGCAAGCTCGCCGCCATCGCCGCCGATCCGTTCTCCTTCCTGCGTGGCACTAACCATCTCTACGCGGCCTCGGTGGGCACCGAGGCCGCGCTGATGGAGGCACCCACCACCTATGTCTGCGGCGATCTTCATCTGGAAAACCTGGGCAGCTTCAAGGGCGACAACGGGCTGGTTTATTTCGATCTGAACGACTTCGATGACGCGATGGTTGCGCCGCTGACGGTGGACCTTGTGCGCCTGCTGTCCAGCCTGATGATCGCGGCACCGCAGCTCGGCCTGTCGGATGCCGACGCGCGCGCGGGCGCCGAGCACATGCTCGATACCTACGCGGCGGTGCTGGCCAGCGGCAAGCCGCGCTGGGTGGAGCGTGCCACCGCCACCGGCCTGGTGGCGACGCTGCTGCGCCGCGTCAAACGCCGCCGCCGCGGCGAGGTCCTGGCGGCGCGCACCGTGCGGCGTGGCGGGAAACGGCGCCTGCTGATCGACAACATCCACGCACTGGCCCCGCTCAAAGGCGAGCGCAAGCGCGCTGGCGCCATCCTGCGCGAGTTCGCGCGGCAGGCCCACCACGGCCAGTTCGTGGCCGACGATGCGGCGCGGCGGGTGGCGGGCGTGGGCAGCCTGGGGCTGGAGCGCTATGTGGTGCTCGCGCATGTGCCCGGCACGCCCACCGCCCAGCGGCTTATCGACATCAAGCGCGCCGCGCCCAGCGCGTGGCAAGGCTTGCCGTATGGCGCGCAACCCGCGTGGGGCAACGACGCGTCGCGCGTGGTGCATATCCAGCACGTCATGCAGGCGGCGTCGCCTGCGCTGCTCTCGGCGGTGACCATGGGTGCCGTGTCAAGCAGCCCGTCCTACATCGTCAAGAGCCTGCAGCCCACGGCCGACCGCGTGAACCTTGGGCCTCACACCGATCGCGCCAACCTGAACGAAGTGCTTCTCACGATGGCACGCTCGGCGGCCTGGGCGCACCTGCGCGGCTGCGGGCATGAAGCTGCCGATCGGATCGAGGCGTTGCAGGAATTCGCTGCCGGTTCGCGCTGGCGCGCGCCGGTGCTGCGCCTGGCGCGGCATGGCTGCGAGATGGCGCAGGCGCAGTGGAAGGACTTTGCCGAGGACTACCACAACGCCCGGGGGAAGTAGGCCTGGCTCGCGCACTTGCTAGACGTCGCCAGCCATTTTCTTCCTGGCCGGGCGGTTGCCCGGCCAGGACGGTACATCAGACTTGCGTGATGAACTTGGTCACCAGGTAGCCATCGAAGGTTTCCTGGCCGCCTTCGCTGCCGATGCCGGAATCCTTGATGCCGCCGAACGGCGTCTCGGCTAGCGCCATGCCGAAGTGGTTGATGTTGACCATGCCGGCTTCCAGGCCGTTGGACACCACCGTCGCGGTCTTCAGCGAGTTGGTGAACACGTACGAGGCCAGGCCGAACGGCAGGCTGTTGGCGCGGCGCAGCACTTCCTCCACGTCCTTGAAGCGCGTCACCGGCGCCACCGGGCCGAAGGGCTCGTCGACCATCAGCTTGGCGTCGTCGGGCAGGTCGGTGACCACGGTCGGGGCAAAGAAGAAGCCCTTGTCGCCGATGCGCTTGCCGCCCGCCACCACCTTGCCGCCGCGATGATTGGCGTCGTCCAGGAACTGCTCCATCGAGGCGATGCGGCGCTCGTGCGCCAGCGGCCCCATCTGGGTACCGTCGTCCAGGCCGTCGCCAACCTTGATCGAGCCGATCACCTCGGTAAAGCGCGCCAGGAACTTGTCGTAGGCTTTTTCCTGCACGTAGAAGCGCGTGGGCGACACGCATACCTGGCCGGCGTTGCGCAGCTTGAAGCGCGCCAGCATTTCCGCTGCCGGCTCGATGTCGGCATCGTCAAACACCAGCACCGGCGAGTGCCCGCCCAGCTCCATGGTCACGCGCTTCATGTGGGCGCCGGCCAGCGCGGCCAGCTGCTTGCCCACCGGCACCGAACCGGTGAACGAGATCTTGCGCACGATCGGCGATTCGATCAGGTAGGTGGAGATCTCGCCCGGCACGCCCCAGACGATGTTCAGCACGCCCGGGGGCAGGCCTGCATCGTGGAACAACTGGGCCAGCGCGACCACCGCGCTGGGCGAGTCTTCCGGCCCCTTGAGGATCAGCGTGCAGCCGGCGCCGATGGCCGAGACCATCTTGCGGATCGCCTGGTTGAAGGGGAAGTTCCACGGCGTAAAGGCAGCGCACACGCCGATCGGCTCGCGCACCACGATCTGGCGCACGTTGGGCTGGCGCGGCGGGATCACGCGGCCGTAGATGCGGCGGCATTCCTCGGCGTGCCATTCGGCGTGCTCGGCGCAGATCATGACTTCGCCGATGGCTTCGGCCAGCGGTTTGCCCTGGTCCAGCGTGATGTTGCGGCCGATGTCCTTGGCGCGCTCGCGGGTCAGTTCCGCCACGCGGCGCAAGATCCTGGAGCGCTCCAGCGGCGAGGTCTTCTTCCAGCTTTCAAAGGCGCGCTGCGCGGCGGCCAGGGCGCGGTCCAGGTCGCCGCGGTTGGCATGCGGCAGCTTGCCTAGCAGTTCCTGGGTGGCGGGGTTGATGACGTCTTGCTCGCGTCGGTCCCCTCCCTTGACGAATTCCCCGTCGATGTAGAGGGCGAGATCCTGGTACATGCCTTTCTCCTGAAGAAGGTTGCGTGCGACAAGCGCAGCCGGTGCCGGTGCGGTGGGGGATGCCGCGCCTGGGCGCGGCGGCCAAACTGCAAGCTTAACGCGTCGGCCGGTTTTGTGCATCGGCAGGCGCCGGCGTTTCCGAGGGGGTGGCGTAAAGTGCCGCAAAAACCACTTTTGGCGTGCTCTTTAGAACTCAGGAAAGCATGGCTGATGCCCCGGGCTCACCCGCGCCGCATCGCCACCATGCTGCGCGTAGCCAGCGCTAGCGCATTGTGCCGGTTGCCGCCGCCCAGGTCATCGGAGATTTCCGTGGCCGCGTTCAGCACCAGCGCGGCAAAGCCCTTGATCTTGTGTGGCCTGAACCGTTCGGCGGGCCCCGACAGCCCGATGGCGGCGATGACGTGCCCGTTGCCGTCGCAGATCGGCGCGGCCACGCCGTAGACGGTCTCGCGCCACTCGCCGCGGTTGACCGCATAGCCCTGCTTGCGCACCTTGGCCATTTCCCGCAGGAAACGCTCGGGCTCGACGATGCTGTTGGGTGTGGACGGCGCCAGCGTGCTGAACATGCGCTGCAACGCGGTGTCCGGCTGGAAGGCCAGCATCGCCTTGCCGGTGGCCACGCAGTGCGCCAGCGCCCGCCCGCCGATCTGGGTATAGGCGCGCACGGGGTTGGGGCTGTCGATCTTGTGCACGTAGACCACCTCGGCGCGGTCCAGCACGGACAGGTGCACGCTCTCGCCGCTAGCGTGCATCAGCTTGTCCATCCGCGCCTGGGCATGGCGGCGCAGGTCCAGCCGCGAGAGCACCGCCGAGCCCAGTTCCCAGAGCTTGATGGACGCGCTGTAGCCGGTGCCGGAGGCGTCGCGGATCACATAGTTGAGCTCGGTCAGCGCTTGCAGCAGCCGGTGCACATTGCTCTTGGCCAGGCCCAGGCGGGCGGCGATCTCGGTGAGGCCCAGCGGGCGGTCGCTGTGCGCCAGCAACTCGATCACGCCGAGGCCCTTGATCAAGGTGTTGTTCATTGGTTCATTGAAACGATGCCCTAATGCGAATGGCGCAACCTTGTTCTCAAATGTGGAACGATAGTATCGTATTTTGCAACTCCCTATAATCGTTGCAGCACGTCGTCGCAGCGCGGCCGGCAGCCTGCCCAGGAGGGCAGCTGATTCACGGCGCCGCGCCTCTCTCTTTCCCTGTGGATGCTTCCCATGCGTGATCTCGCCCAACCGGACCTGCCGTTGCAAGGCGTGCGGGTCGTGGAATTCTGTACCGTTGCCGCCGGGCCCTTTTGCGGCATGCTGCTGGCCGACATGGGCGCCGAGGTGATCAAGGTGGAAGCGCCCGAGGGCGACACCTTGCGGCAGTGGCCGCCGCTGTCCGATGGCTTCTCGGAGAACTTCGCTTCGCTCAACCGCAACAAGGAATCGGTGGCGCTCAACCTGAAGGATGCCGCTGATGTGGCGCTGGCGCGCGCGTTGATCCTGGATGCCGACGTGGTGATCGAGAACAACCGTCCCGGCGTGATGGACCGGCTCGGGCTGGGCTACGCCAGCTTTCGCGAACAAAAGCCAGGTCTGGTGTATTGCTCGGTGTCCGCCTACGGCCAGAGCGGCCCGCGCGCAGGCGAGGGCGGGTTCGACCTCACCATCCAGGCTGCCGCCGGCGTGATGAGCGTGACCGGTGAGCCCGATGGCGCGCCGGTGAAGTGCGGCGTGCCGCTGGCGGACTTTGCTTCGGGCCTGTACGGCGCCTTTGCCATTGCCAGCGCGCTCGCCCGGGTGCGGGCCGGCGGCGCGGGCGCGCATATCGATGTGCCGATGTACGGCTGCACGCTCGGCATCGCCGCGCTACAGACCAGCGAGTACTTCGGCACTGGCCGGAGCCCGGCCAAGCTGGGCTCCGCGCATCCGCGCAATGCGCCGTACCAGGCCTTCCAGGCCGCCGACGGCTACTTTGCCATCGCCGCGGGCAACCAGAAGCTGTGGCTTGAAGTGGTGCGCGTGGTGGCACTGCCCGCGCTGGCGCAGGACGCGCGCTTTGCCACCACGCGCGACCGCGCGGCCAACCAGGCCGCGTTGAAGATCCTGCTGGAAGAGCGCTTTGCCACCGCTGGCGTGGCGCACTGGATTGCCGCCTTCAATGCCGCTGGCGTGCCGCATGCGCGCATCAACGACTATGCCGCCGCGCTGGACGATCCGCAGGTGGCGCATATGGAGTGGGTGCGCCCGCTGACGCTGCCTGGCGGCCACCAGACCCGCACCTTCGCCTCGCCGCTGCGTATCGACGGGCTGGGCTTGCCGATCCGCCGCGACCCGCCGGCGCTGGGCGAGCACAACGCCGCCGTGCGCGCCCGCTACCAGGCGGGTGGCGCAGCCGCGGAACAAAACCCCAAGTCATGCTAATGGCAGATGGAGGAATCATCATGAGCAACAAGACCGGCAACATCGATCGGCTGCGCGCGTTCGTTGCCACCATCAGCCGCGTGGTCACGCAGGCGGAACGCGAGGGCAGCAGCGAGCCGGACATCCTCGCGCAAGCCAGCGCCGCGCTGAGCGAACTGGTGGCGCACGACGACTGGCTGCCTGAGGCCATGGCGCGCCCGCATCCTGTCTACTACCAGCAGCATCTGCTCTATGGCGATCCGCTCGATCGTTTCTCGCTGGTCAGCTTCGTCTGGGGGCCGGGCCAGCAAACGCCCGTGCACGATCACACCGTGTGGGGCCTGATCGGCATGCTGCGCGGCGCCGAGGTGGACCAGCACTACCGCGTGGAAGGCGGCCGGCTGGTGGAAGACGGCGATGCCGTGGTGCTGAGCGCCGGCCAGGTGGCCGCGGTCTCGCCCACGCTGGGCGATGTGCACCGCGTGCGCAATGCGCATGACGACCGGGTGTCGATCAGCGTGCATCTGTATGGCGGCAACATCGGCCGCATCCACCGCCATGTGTATGACGCCGCCAGCGGCGCCACCAAGCCGTTCGTATCCGGCTACTCCAACGCGCTGGTGCCCAACCTGTGGGCGCCGGCGGCAGCGCCGGCGCAGGGGTGAACGTGGAACAAGCCGGTCTGCTGATTGACAAGCAAGGCGACGTCACCCGATTGACGCTGAACCGGCCCGAGCGCGGCAATGCGCTGTCAGCCGGGCTGGTGGAGGCGCTCGCGGCGGCGGTGCTGGCGTGCCACCACGATGGCACCCGCTTGCTCGCCATTGACGGCGCCGGCGCGCATTTCTGCACGGGGTTCGATCTGGGCGAGCTGGAAAGCGAGAGCGACGATTCGCTGCTTGCGCGTTTCGTGCGCGTCGAGCTGCTGCTGCAAAGCGTGCATGGCGCGCCCTTCACCACCGTCGCGCTGGTCCAGGGCCGCGCCATGGGCGCGGGCGCCGACCTGATGGCGGCCTGCGAGCAGCATTGGATCGCGCCGGGCAGCACGCTTGCTTTCCCCGGCGCGGCCTTCGGCCTGGTGCTGGGCAGCGCTCGGCTGGCGCAGCTGGTGGGTGTGGCTACGGCGCGGGACTGGATCGCGAGCGGGCGGGCCGTCCGGGCCGAGGAAGTGCTGGCCTGCGACATGGCTGGCACTTTGGTGGCGCCGGAGGCGCGCGCCGCCGCGCTGGCCACGTTGGCGCAGCGTGCGCGCCGGCTGGATGCGCCAACCCATGCCGCGATCCAGGCCGCCACGCAGGGCGGCCAAGCCATGGCCGAAGCGGCGCGCGCGGCGCAGCTGGCCGAGCTGGTGCGCTCGGCCGCCCGGCCGGGACTCAAGGCGCGCATCGCTGCCTACCGGGCAGCGTCCAGGCGCTGACTCAGCGCGGCTCCGGGCTGAACGCCGGCAGGTCCGGCCATGCCAACGCTGCCCAGGCGCCCTTGGGCGGTGCCAGCAGCTGGCGCAAGCTGGCTTCATCGAAGGCCTTGCCCAGAGGGTCGGCGCGGAATGCGGCAAGCCATTGCTGGCGGCCGGCGATAAAAGCGTGGCCGAAATCCTCCCAGCTGGCAAAGCAGTCCTGCGCGCGCTGCGCGTTGAGCAGAAGCACGCGCCAAGCGGGCATTGGCTCGACCCAGCCCATCAGCATGACGTTGCGCGCAAAAAATGCCATCCGGACACAGGCAAAGGCCAGCGCGGCGCGCGGATCGTCTGTCGGCAGCAGCGCATGCAGGTCGGCGCGAAACCACCGCGATTCGAACACCTGGGCGAGGTGCTGGCGCACTTCGTCATCCGTGGCATTGGCGCGGAACTCCATCTGATGCAGCAACTGTACGCGGAACAACGCGCGCGCCGCGTCGGTCATGTGGTCCGAGGCGGGGTTGAAAAACCCCGTCATGTTGGTGGCATCGACCATGGGCCGCGCCAACGTCAATGCCCATTGCTTGCGCCCGGTGAACATGGCGGGACGCTTGGGGCGCAGGAAGCGGTAGACCCGCCATAGCACAAAGGCCCCGAGGAGCAGGTAGAAGACATTCATCCCATTTATCCGATCTGGCGCACCGCTATGCCTCGCGAAGGCGAATCCTGGATTTGCGCCGCGTGCGACAGCGAGATGTCTGGCCATGGCACGCCTTCCGTGGCGACAACCGCCTCGGCGTCACCCGGGCCTGGCGTTTGCCGAGTGGCATACCGGACCGATGCGGCCATCGGCGTACGTTCCGCCAGCAAGCCGGGCTGGCGCGCGGCGACCAGCCACTCCACCATTGGCGTCGGCGCGCGGAGCCTGACAAAGAGTTGTGGGTACCGGGCGACCAACCGGGTCTGCGTCGTGGCGTCGGCCACGTCTTCAATGCGCGCCCAGCCGGCTGGCGTGCGCACCACGCCGATGGCGATGCAATCGTCCGGGGTTTGCTCGTCGGTACCCAGGGCGTTCAGGCAGGCCAGCACATCTTCCACGTAGCGCGCGATGGGTGGCCTGTTCTGCTTGCCCTTGACCTGGTCGACGGTGAGCGCGCCACTGGCCAGCACATGCACGCTGATGGTGATATGCGGTTGCCCGCTGGCATCGCGGAAACTCAGCAAGCGCAGGCGCTGCTGCGCCACGGCTTCTGCATAGCGCTCGCCATAGCCGCCGGACAGCGCGCGCCGGTCGGAAAACTGCCCCAGGCAATGCCGCATGACATAGCTTTCAAAGGCCATTTCCGCGCGCAGCAGCGCGCTGCCGGGCAGCAATTCCACGAACACGCCATGCGGCGTCGACAGCAAGGTGCGCAGCGCTTCGGGCTGGCTCTGGCGCCAGCCGCGCTCGATGCGCGTGGCCATCTCGGCATGTTCCTTGTCCCACAGCGCCAGCGCTTGCGGGCAGGTGATGCGGTCGAGCTTGCCGTCGAGGGCGGTGCCCTGGCGCGAGGTCAGGAACTCGACGAGCCGCGCTTCCAGCGCCAGCAGGCGCGGCTCGACAGGATCCACCCAGACGACCGGGGCCGGTGGCGTTGCTGCCTCGCCGCCGCTGCCCTTGGCCGGCGCGCCAAAGCGCGCCGCCACCCACGCCGGCATCGCCTCGGATCTCAGGGCCTGCCGCGCGCCGTCGAGCGTATCGATCTTGATGGCCGGCTCGAAGTTGGCGACGAGATGGCGATAGAAGTGGTTGAGCAGCCAGGCGCGCACCGCCGCATCGTCGCCGCGCGCCTGGCTGCGCGCGGCGATGCCCGCCTTCAGGGCGCCGGCATTGAGGGCGTTGCGCGGCGCGTAGCCCGTCGTCCGCCTGGCGGTACTCATTTCCAGACTTGCCACCAGCTCTTGCTCTTGCCGGCGGGGGTGGCTTGCGTGCGGTAGAGCGCCACTTTTTCCTCCATCGCCTTGACATCGGCGAGCTCGTATTCGTTGCTGCGCGGATTGAGTGCGATGGCACGCTCAAAGAGCGCGGCGGCCTCGGCGTGGCGCTGCAGCCCGCTGAGCGTGTCGGCCGCCAGGCTGACCATCCAGGATTCCGAGCAACCATCGACGTGGCGCGCGATGCGGCTCCACAGGGCCGCGGCTTCCTCCGGGCAGTGATGCGCCAGGTTGAACGCCATTTGCAGGCGCACGCCCAGGTCCCTGCTCGACAGGTTGCTATTGTCCTGGCCTTCTTCCCGCTCCCATTTCACCAGGCGCTCCACCCAGATGGGAATCTCGCGGTCGCGATCGAGCTTGTACAGGGCCTGCGACACCTCGCTCAGGTACTCGTTGGGGTCATGCCGGCTGTAGCCAAACTCGGCGGCGTAGTGCCAGAGCTGCTCGGCGGCGCTGACGATCCCCTCGGCATCCTGCATGGCGATCCGCACGCTCAGCAGGCCGGCGTAGTGTTCGGAAAACGGGCTGGCGGCGATGCCGCGCTTGTGCAACTCGACGGCATCTTCGTAGCGCTGCTCGTCGTACCGGTAGATGATGGCCAGGTTGTTGCACAGCATGGAGTACAGGTGCGCGCAGGCATCGTACGGATGGCCGGCGCCGCTCTCGAAATAGCGCTCCAGGCATGCCTGCCCTTGTTCGTAGGCGGCAATCTGCAGCTTGATGAAATCGCTGTAGGTTTCGTTGCGCGACTCGGCGGGGACGCGGTCCAGGTGTTCCGCGAGCAAATCGCCAAGCGCGACCCCGAAGTTGTACGCCCACAGCCCGCTCGGCAGGGAGAAGGCCGGCAGCTTCAGCGTCTGGATCACCCCGAGCGATTGCACCCGTGCCTCGAACAAGGCATAGGCCGTGCGGTTATCCTCCATGCCGCCTTCCTGCGCCGCCGCATACAGCCGCGAAGCTTGCGTAGTGGCATCGATGCGGCCCGCCGCGCCGTCGTTGACTGCCGCCAGTCTCGCGATCCATGGATGGCCCGGCGAACGCTGCTCGGCCAGTGCGCGCGCTGCGTCGAATACCGCTTGCAAGGCCTGCGTATCCACTTGCTCACCCACGGCGCCAAAGAGCGCTTCATGCGTCGGGGAGAGGGTCCGCAGATCCTCTTCGCCCTCTTGCGCTTTCGACAGGAAGGCCACCAGCGTTTCTTCCGTATTGCAAGCCCGCATGGCGCACAATGGCCACCAGGCCGAGCCGTCGGCCGCATCGGCCAGCCGCGCGTGAACCAGCTGCGCGGCGCCGTCCCACATCTCGTCCTCGACCTGATAGATGTGCAGGAACGCCCGGCGTCCGGCATCGTCAACGCGCTGGGCTTCCATCAGCCACGGCAGCTCGTATTCGATGAAGTCATCGCTTCCGTTCGACGACAGGCTATGGCGCGCGGCGGAGCAGGCGTTCAGGGCGCCGGGCAAATCGCCTTGCGCGTACAAGGCGCGCGCCGCGAGCCGGGACAGCCTGACTTCCAGCTCACGGCGCTGCGGCAAGGACTGCTGCGCTGTCAGGGCCCTCGCGGCCTGCTGGAAGTCGGCAAGGCGCTCGGGCGCGATGCCGATCAGGGCGCTGCCCAGGCGCAGCCAGTCGTTGTCGTCGACGTCCTGTTCCGCGTCGGCCGTCTGCAGCGCCAGGATGGCCGCGCCAGCCGCTGCGCGGGCCTCGTCGTTGCTGTCATGGCGCGTCAGCGCCCAGGCGCGCCGCCGCTGATAGTCGGCGAGGTCCCATGCACGGAACGGCGCACGTTCAGCGATGGCCCCGTTCAATGCATGGCGCAGGTCAATCGTCTCCAGCGCAATGCCCAGCTTGCGCAGCTCCAGGCTATCGAACACGCGAAGCTGCCGGTATCGGTCCGCATTCAGCTCCGGCATCCCTGCCACGATGGCGCGCATTTCTGCAAGGGCACGCTGGATGCTCTCTTCGTCGTTGACGTGGTTGGCTATCTGAAGGCGATAGAGCGCCAGGTGCATGCGCAGTTCGGCCTGCGCTTCGCGCGGCGTGGCTTCCAGCGTGCCGGCGCCGTCTGCGTTGACCACCGCCAGCGCAGCCGCCGGATCCCCCGCGCGCATCCAGAGCGTATGCAGCCGGTCGATGGACTCAAGGGAATCGGCCCGCAGAGGCTTGGCGCGCAATCTGGCCAGCAAATCAGCGGCTTCACTTGAATTGCCTTCCTCGAGATCGGCTTCGAGACGATCCAGTAACTGTTCCAGCTGAGCACCTGTCAATGCGTTGCCATTGATATCCACGGATCTTTTCCTAATGTGATCTAGTTTGCACCTAACGCGGGATTCTACCCGGAGATGCGACGGACCCGGAAATTGCGCCCGATGGCTCGCCCAACGGCGCCGCGGTTCAAGCGATCACCACGATAAAACGCCCCGCCTCCTTGGGGGAGGCGGGGCGTTTTATCGTGGTTGCCTGTAACGAGGTAAGGGCTACGGGGTAAGGGGCAAGGGGTAAGCGGCAAGAACGCGGCCGTAGGCGCTTAGTTCTTCGGCGCGTCGGCGGGCGTGGCCGACATGTCCTGCTTCATGGTGTCGTTGTTGGCCTTCTTCTCGGCGCTCTTTTGCTGCCTGGCGGACTTCACGTCCTGCTTGTACTCTGTCTTGGCGGCCTTTTTCTTGGCCTTGTATTCGTCCGAGGCCTGCTTGTTGGCATCGCGGCGCTGGACGAGCGGATCCTTCGGCGGCTCGATCTGTGTCGTGCCGGCTGGCACCGCGGCGTTGCCGCTATCGGCAGGCACGGCGGGCGTCTGGGCAAAGGCTGCCGCACATAGCAGGCCAGCGGCCAGGGCGGTGGAAGCTTGCAAAAAGCGAATCGGCATGTTCTTCGTCATATTGGACCTCACGGTGCGTGGATGAAAACGGCACTTGGACGCCATCGTGGGGACACCGCGATGGCTGCTCTGGGAGACACCAAGGGCCACTTGTGTATTGCGTTTCGTGAATGTTTGACTCCTCGCGCACGGAGCCCGTGCCCTGATCCAAACAACTCCTTACAATTGGCTTTCTGTCTGACAGACGACTACCGACAAGGGCTGTCAGCAAGGTGTGACATAGTGGCGAACGTGGGCATCGCGCATTGCATTGCCCCGCGTCTCCGGCCGATCCCAGGCGCAACAAGAGCACGATAAGAACGCGATAAGAACACGAGACCCCCCTCGAACATGCCAACAAAATCCAATGCCCAGCTGACCACGGGCCCGATCGGCCGCACGTTGCTGCTGTTTTCGCTACCGGTGCTGGGCAGCAATATCCTGCAGTCGCTCAATGCCTCGATCAATTCCGTGTGGGTCGGGCATTTCCTCGGCGAGGCGGCGCTGACTGCCACCTCGAACGCCAACATCATCCTGTTCTTCCTGCTCGGCGTGGTGTTCGGCATCAGCATGGCCAACACCATCATGATCGGGCAAGCCGTGGGCGCGCGCGACCTGGTCGAGGCGCGCCGCGTGGTGGGCACCAGCACCACCTTCTTCGTCCTGCTGTCGGTATTGGCGGCGGCGCTGGGCTACGCCTTCACACCCGACATCCTTGCCGCGATGGGCACGCCGGTCGATGCCAGGGCGCTTGCCATCAGCTACCTGCGCATCATCTTCCTGGCGCTGCCCTTCATGTATTTCTACAACTTCGTGATGATGACGCTGCGCGGCGCGGGAGATTCGCGCACGCCGTTTTATTTCATGCTGTTGTCGGTGGGGCTGGACGTGGTGCTCAACCCGCTGCTGATCTTTGGCATCGGCCCGTTCCCGGAGCTCGGCATCGCAGGCTCGGCGCTGTCCACGCTGATCGCGCAGTTGGCGAGCCTGGCCGCAATGCTGATCGTGCTCTACCGCCGCCACCACTTCCTGGCGCTGCGGCGCCACCAGCTCACCTACCTGAGGCCCGATACCGCGATCCTGCGCGCGTTGGTGGCCAAGGGCTTGCCGATGGGGCTGCAGATGGTGGTGATCTCGTCGTCAGCGATCGTGATGATGTCGCTGGTCAATCGCTACGGCTCGCAGACCACCGCCGCCTATGGCGTGGCCTCGCAGTTGTGGACGTACGTGCAAATGCCCGCGCTGGCGGTTGGCGCCAGCGTGTCGTCGATGGTGGCGCAGAACGTGGGCGCCGGGCTGTGGGATCGCGTGACGCGCATCACGCGCGTGGGGCTATTGTTCAACCTGATGATGACCGGTGCGCTGGTCGCTCTGATCTACCTGTTCAACCGTCACTCGCTGGGCTTGTTCCTGCCCGATGACGGCACGGCCATCGGCATTGCGCAGCATATCAATGCCATCGTGCTGTGGTCCTTCATCCTGTTCGGCTTCACCATCGTGCTGTTCGGCACCGTGCGGGCCACCGGCGCGGTGATGGCCCCGCTGGTGATCCTGTTCCTGTCGATGTGGGTGGTGCGCCTGCCATTTGCCTGGGTGCTCGAGCGCACCATCGGCGCCGACGCGATCTGGTGGAGCTTTCCGCTGGGCTCGGTGGTTTCGGTCACGCTGGCGGTGGCGTATTACCGCTTCGGCAACTGGCGCGCCGCCCATATCCTGCCGGTCGCGCCCTGGCCGGCCCCGGAGACGGAGTTTGCGCCCCAGGCGCCCGATACCAGCATGGGCACACCGTGCGAGGAAGCCCTGAGCATGGCCGGTGCTGGTGCCGCCGGCGAGCAGGCGCTGGCGGACGCGTCCCGCGAGATGTCGAAGCAGGGCGCCGACTGAGGCCGAACGCTGCCGATTGTGGCGGTGCAGGGTGATGCGCGGGTCGCCCGGCGCGCCGCAATTTGTCCAGAATGCCCAGGTGAAAGGCAATCGAAAGTTGCCTGTGGCATTGTGCCGTGCATAGGCAAAACGGACGCGCTCCCGTCCGTGCTTTCTTGTCCTGATTTTCTTCTGCTCCGGCGCGCGTCCGTTGGCCGCCGGCACGCTGGCGCGTTCGCGCCAGTGACCCATGCGATCCCCCGCTTTCCTTTGTCGTGCCTTCGTTTCGTTTAAATACATCACAACGTGATATTTATTTCCGGTGATGAAACGGACCACGTATCGGTGAATACCCCTAAACCAAGACAAATGAAAGCAAGCTGAAAGATCGCCTCTCTAATGTTCGTTGCATCCCGCAGGGACACTTTTTTTTCCTGCCGAACGGACCACCTCCGCATGCAAAGAGCCTGCGAGCGGAGGGGCACTGCTTTCACGTACTTTGAGGAGAATCGTTTTGCGCATACGCAGCCAAAAGGACTTTGCCTCCGGCCTGATGTTCATTCTGGTCGGATTGTGCTTTTCCTGGGTCGCCCGCGGCTATTCCATGGGAACAGCCGCCAAGATGGGCCCCGGATATTTTCCGTTTCTACTCGGCCTGGTACTCGCCGTGCTCGGTGCATTCGTGCTGATCGGCTCGGTATCGAAAAAGGGTGAAGCTGACCAGCTCGCCCGCTGGGACTTGAAGACTCTGTTGTGGATTCTGGGTTCGGTGGTGCTGTTCGGCCTGCTGCTCAAGCCGCTCGGCATGGTGTTGTCGGTGTTCGTGCTGGTGCTGGTGTCGTCGATGGCCAGCCATGAGTTCAGCTGGAAGGGCGCGGTCTTGAACGCGATTGTCCTGGTGCTGATCAGCATGGGCGCCTTCGTGTACGGCATCAACCTGCAGATGCCGGTGTGGCCTGCTTTCATTACTGGTTAAGGAGTCGGCCATATGGAATTGATTGACCATCTTGCCTTGGGCTTTTCCACGGCGCTTTCGTTGCAGAACCTGGCATACGCCTTCCTGGGCTGTGTGCTGGGTACCTTGATCGGCGTGCTGCCGGGCCTGGGGCCTCTGGCCACCATCGCCATGCTGCTGCCGGTGACCTATACGCTGCCGCCGGTGGCAGCGCTGATCATGCTGGCCGGTATTTACTACGGCGCACAGTATGGTGGCTCCACCACCGCTATCCTGGTGAACCTGCCGGGTGAATCGTCGTCGGTGGTGACCACCATCGATGGCTACCAGATGGCACGGCGGGGACGAGCAGGCGTGGCATTGGCCACCGCCGGCCTGGGTTCCTTCTTTGCCGGCTGCGTGGCGACGCTGATCCTGGCCGCGTTTGCTACGCCGCTGTCGGAACTGGCGTTCAAGTTCGGTCCTGCCGAGTACTTCTCGCTGATGTGCCTGGGCCTGATCGGCGCCGTGGTGCTGGCTTCGGGCTCGCTGCCCAAAGCCGTGGCGATGATCGTGCTGGGGCTGCTGCTGGGCCTGATCGGTACCGACGTGAACTCGGGCGCCGCACGCTTCTCCTTCGACATCCCCGAGCTGACCGATGGCATCGACTTCGTCGCGCTGGCCATGGGTATGTTCGGCTTCGCGGAAATCATCGCGAACCTGGAGCAGAAGGAAGCCCGCGAGACCTTCACCGACAGCGTCACCAATCTCTGGCCGACCAGGGAAGACTTCCGTCGCATGATCCCGGCAGTGCTTCGCGGCACGTTCCTGGGCTCCGCGCTGGGCATCCTGCCGGGCGGCGGTGCGGCACTGGCTTCGTTCGCAGCCTACTCGCTGGAAAAGAAGACCTCCAAGTACGCACATGAGTTTGGCAAGGGCGCCATCGAAGGCGTGGCAGGTCCGGAATCGGCCAACAACGCCGCGGCGCAGACCTCCTTCATCCCGCTGCTGACGCTGGGCATTCCGCCCAACGCCGTGATGGCGCTGATGGTGGGCGCGATGACCATCCACAACATCCA